>JAAXIH010000228.1:0-55065 GCA_012270465.1 Synechococcus sp. | reverse complement strand
GAGCGAACCACATGCCATTCCCAACACCACGTAGGTAATGGCGCGGGAATTGCGAATGGTTGCTGCGCCGCTCCGCTAGCCAAATCAAATTGCCAACCGCAAAGAGGGAAACCAGCAGCAGCCCCACGGAGCTGAGGGCCGCCACTCCGAACAACGGCCTCAGCCGCTCGACCACATTGGCCCGCTCACGCGGGACCAACACGGCTTCTTCGGCATAGAAGTAGGGCTGGGTGAACTCAAAGCCGGGCTGGGCAATGCGCTGGGGAGTGATGGTGATCGGACCAATGGCCACATCCAGCTCACCGGCCGCTAACGCATCGAGGTTGGCTTGCGCATTGGGTTGCGGCACCAATTGGTAGTCGAAGTTGTTGACCCCAGCGATTTCGCGCCAAATCGTCAAGCTGATGCCACCGAGCTTGTCGCCAGCTCGCTCGACAAACGGAGCTTCACCGCTCACGCCCACCTTCAAGGGCGCGGCGACGGCAACAGCCGTCATCAACAGCGACCACAACGGTGCTGTCAGCAGCAACCGCACGAGCACCCAGCAGCAAAGAACCCCCGTACGATCCACACAAGCGGCAGCAGCGTCAATGCCTGAGCCCAACAACTGGAGAGAGGACGAGGACGAACTCAGTAGTGGACGCAGCCGCAAAGCGCAGACAGGGTTGCAGATCGGAGCCGGTGTGGCCTTGCTAGCCCTACTGATTCCGCCACTACTAATGGTGCTCGCTGTGCTGGAGCAACAAACGCAACCCCAACGGCCTCAACCGCCGATCAGCCCAGGCGCGCTGAGCTGAAGCGAGTATTCAAAACGCGAATCAGACCGACAAGGATCACAACCGAAATCAGGCTCGACACAGATACTTCGGCGAGGGATTTCACTATTAGGAGCTCTGCCAGCAAACAACTGTGGCCATTGCCACAGCTTTGCTCGTCAACAGCGGTTGCTCTCCATACAGTGCGCCCATGGCTGATGTTCCCAACCCATTTGACCTGCGCAGCAAAGCGGGATGGCGCGCCGTGATCGGCGTTGTCTACCTCGTGGTGGGAGGGGTGATGGTGGCCGTGATTTTGCGCAGCTGAGCTAATGACCGCACCCTCTGAGCCCCGCTGGTTTGTGCTGGCCATGGCGAGCCGCTGGCCGGCCGCCATCGTGCTCGCCGCCTGGGCGGTGGCGGTTGCCGCGATTCAGATCCTCAAGCAACCGTTGCCCGTTGCCCTGCCGCAACAGAAGCCATTTCCGGTTCGCCTGGTTGGTGGTGTCACCGTTGAAAAGATCAACTTGCCTGTGGTGCAAGTCTCCGCTTCGGAGCCCTTACCTGTGAGCGGGGAGGTGAGTGTTGAGAAAACTGTTGGCGTTGAGGTGAACAGCTTCAAGCAACCCATCGATGTCGGCAGCTTTGAGCAAGCCGTTCCCGTCACCCAAAACGAGCCGTTTGAAGTGACTGGCGCTGTCACCGTCAAACAGATCCAAGGCAAATTGGATGTGAAGGTGAATCCTCTGCCGGGTGGGCTGCCGATTCCCTAAAGAGAAGCAGCATGGACATCAACAACCAACAGCCGGTGAGCTCAGATCGTTTGCAGCAGGCCTACGCGGCCTTGATGGAGCGGGCACCATCGGCCCTGTTTCGCAAAGCCCGGCAGCTGTATCTCAACAAGTACTGCCTCGATGGACGCGAGCCCCAAGGGCCCTTGCGTCTTTACGTGCAAAAGGAGAAGGCCGAGGAGCGCATTGAACCCCGCTTGGTGGAGCAAGAGCCTCGTCGCTTAGCGATCTACACCGTGCAGCCCATCACCTTGGCTCTGGTGCACTGGCAACAACCAGAGGCGGCAGACCCAGCGAAGCAAGCGGCCTATTTGCAGCATTGGGGCCTAGACGGCATCGCCTTGCAACCGCAAAGCGAATCGTGGTTCCGCGAAGGCGGCCACCATGCGCTGCTGCCCGCCCCCAGCGATCTGCTCTGGCGCAAGGAAAGCCTGCTACCGGAGCTATCGCGGGAACTGGACTAAGCCCTCACCAAGAGACGGTGCCGACCTTGAAATAGGAGGGGGCTTCTTTCTTATCGGCAGGCTTCTCGACGCTGATCAAATGGGCTTCATCGAGAACGGGCTGGGCTGCTTCAAGGCGGTTGGCTTCGGTCACCGAGGTGGTCGAGATGCCCATGACCAGAAGGCCGACGCTAACGGGATCCATCGACTCTTTAAGCAAGTTGACACCCTTGCGTCTAGCCACGAGACAGCAGGCACCTATTTCCTTTTCACGGAGAAAAAAGATTTGCCGTGCCCCTGCAGCATCGAGGCTGCGGTGATAGCTTCCGGCCACTGACCCGACCGCCATGACCTTGCGCCGGATGCTCCTCTGTGCCGCCTTGATCCCGGCGCTCACGGCCTGTGGCGGCCCAGGGGGCAACCAAAGCAGCGGCACCAGTGATTGCACGATCACCCTGGCCAGCCTGGAGCAGGTCAAGAGCGGGATGGACCTCGCCGAAGTCGAAGGGATCCTGGGAGCTGGCACCAAAGATTCCAGCTACACCGCCGCCGGCGAAGTTACCGAGGGCTACACCTGGTGCGGCGATGTCTCACGCGACTACCTCAATTCACCGGTTGTCGAGATCACCTTTGTCGACGGGAAAGTCGACATCGTGCAGCCCTACAACATTCCGGCCAACTGATCGCTACTGGGCGGCCGCCCCTTTGATCGCTTCCACGCCCTGACGGGCCGATTCCTTGAGGGACTCGACTCCCTCTTTGATCACCTGGCCATTGCCCTGGGGAACAACCTTTTGATGCGTCGACCACACATTGACGACGTAGACGGCTCCTCCCACCAGAATCAACGCCGCAATCACCAGTCCGAGCCCATTGCCGCCTTGGCGGATCACAATCGGCGCATCGTTGTTGTCAGGGTTGGCCACAGGTCAACACAGTTGCTCGCTCTTCGTTTCTAGCCATGGCCCTCAAACAAACCTCCAAACAGGTCTCCCCGCTGCGGCTCAAGGTGATGCTGCTGATTGCAGCCATCGGCCCCCTGGTGGCCATTGGGCTCTTTTTGCAATCCAAGGGTTTCTTCACCTGACGCCAGGCGTTGCTAGTGCTGAAGCACTAGTGGCTTCGGCATGGGCCAATCCCCCCAACCCACCGATCGCCAGGGCCCCCGCGGCTTTGGCTATGTGGTTCTCACCATCGTGGTGATTGGCGGCATCGTGTATGGCCTTAACAGCCTGCTGCACAAAGAGAGCAAAACACCACCACCGCAAATCCAGAACGCCATCACCAACCCGGTGGCGCCCCCCACGGTGAGCAAAGACAAGCTCGACCAATTGCGTATTGGCATGAGCCTGGCGCAGGTGGAAAGCGTTTTAGGTGAAGGGAAGCTGGCGACTGAAAGCAAGACAGCCAGCCACGTGTACACGATCTATTCCTGGGGAGAAAACCTGAACGGGCCCAATCTGAGCGTCACCTTCATCGACGGCAAAGCCAGCGACATCACCGCCGACAACCTTTCAGCCGACTAGGAGCTGCAGTTGTTGTTTGGCATCGTGCAGGGATCGGGCGTGTCGGTCTCAGCGAACAAGAACACTTGAGCGGCGATCGCCAAGCCAGCTAGAGCAAAGGCCACAACAGCAATAAAGCCATAGTTCGGACCACCGAGCTGGGGAGGCTTCACGGGGATCAATCCAGATCACCAAAAGCTAGACGCGCCAAGAGCCAGCGAGGCATTGTCAAGATCCGTTTACAAGGCGTTACAATTCGTGAAGTCGAACTTCCAGATATGAACAACTCCAGCACTTCCACCAACAGCAAGTGGTTCCAAGACGCCGCCGCTGCACAGATCCACATGGAGCAGCTCAAAGACGTTGAGCGCTTCAATGGCCGCGCCGCCATGCTCGGCTTTGTCATCGGCGTGATCACCGAAGGCCTAACCGGCCAAGGCATCATTCACCAAATCGGCTTGGGTCCTTTGGTGGATGGCTACGCCGCCTGCCACACCTCACTGCTTCCCTTCTGCGGCTGAATTTTCTGAGCCCTGTTGTTGGCGAATCAACTTCGCCAACATCTCTAACCGCTCTGACTCGGCCTCACTGCCGCGCTCAGCCAACCATCGACTCGCCGCCTGCTGCTGACCAAGTCGCGTCAGCAGCGAGAGTGCAATCACCCGCAGATCTTCAAGATCGGTGCACTCTTTAATCATCCGCGCCATCCGCTCGGATTCAAACGTTTGCTCCAGCTTGGGCTCGATCGGATCAATCGCCATCGCCAAGCGGAATCATCTCTGAGGTCAGCCTAGAGTCGGCATCTTGTGAAGCGTTGATGGCTGAACAGCTCTTCCTCTTTCGCAAAGCTGTCGAGTTCGGCGAGCAAACCCTGCGCGAACTGCGTGGGCGCGGACTCGAAGACGAGGAAATTGGTCTCGTCAGGCTGTACTTGAAATTCAAAGGCATCAGCTTCCGCTACGACATGTGGGAGCTGGGGTTTGCCTATTACATGAAGTACACCCGCGATGCCTACAGCGGCGACGGCGAGCTCAAGTTTGTCCTCGAGGATGAATCCGATGTTCCCGACTGGCAGCTCCGGGTTCGAGAGATCGATGAAACCCTGCGGCTGATGGACGACGAACTCGAGACCAACAGCGGCTCAGAGTTTTTCGCCTGGATGGCGGCCACCTTGAACAAACTCAAGAACGTCGCCCGCGGCTAAATCAGCGGCCTCAACCCAGCGTGGCCACACCATCGCGCTTGGGAGCACGCCAACTCCCATGCCTGCGGTAGCCATCGAGCAGAACAATCGCCAACCAAAGGAAGGGAACACCGAACTGGGCAGCAAACACAGGTGGAGAGAATTCCATCAGCGCAGTCGCAGAGGTCTTACTTTCAATCTGCGTTTGAGTCTCAGGTTTTCCGTTGCTGGTCTCAGAATGAGACGCTTAATGGTGAATTCTTCATCTTCCAACGTGGTCGCCGGCCCCGTCGCCATGGCCGGCGGATCGCTTGCGTGAGATCCGATGAACGCCGTGGATTGGGCATGCGCCGCTGGTCGAGGAAGTAACCCTCATTCGCCAACAAGCGGACCAAAATCAGCATCTCCAGAGCGAGGATTCGCACGGGACGTCAACACCTACACCAACCAAAGCGAGCATTTTTCGGCGTTGATGTGTTGATTGCGACGACTTTTCGCCTTTAACAATCCCTTCCACACAGCATCAATCCAACGGGGCCAAATCGCGGTGGCGACTTCGGATTCAGGCTGATGGGGTTAGGCTTTCAGCCCCTAGTTACCCAGTTTTGTCGTCAACGCTACGAGGAGTTGGTTACGTCTCCGTTTGGGTGATCATCTGGGGCTTTGTGGGCTCCGTGATTGATTGGCCCCTGCTGCAAAACGACATCTACAGCGTGTACTCCGTCGGCCAAGCGGTCACCTTTGGCGGCACTGCCTTGGCCTGCATTGCCCTAGCGATCAAACTGGCCCCCCGTTGGCTCAACAGCAATGACTAAGCCGGCCTTTCAATACGAGCCCGTTGAGGCCTTCGGCGAAAGCCTCACCACAGCCAAACCTTGGAACAACCAGGCGTTGGCGATGGTGGAACGCCTCAATGGCCGTGTGGCCATGGTGGGTTTCACAGCAGCCGTTGTAGGCGAGTGGATCAGCGGTGAAGGCATCACTGGCCAGCTGCTTGGTGTTTTGCAGTGGTATCTCAACCTGGGCTGAGCATGGACGTTCTCGAACTCTTCCCGCGGCACATCCTGGAAGGGGATCTGGAGCCAGCTCTGCTGAGCCCGTTACAGCGCCATGCCGAGGCCGTGCTGCAGCAGCCGGAGCGCAGCCCAGATGCCTCCGCCAAGCTTGCCGGCCAGCTCACCCAGCAACGAGAACTGTCGCTGCAGGAGCCAGCCATCGCTGAACTATGCAGCAGCGTTTTGTTGCCCGGTTGCGAACGCTGGATCCGCCATGTGATCGACAAACAGCCGCCCCAGGGGCGCGGTCCATGGACACCGGGGCGGTATCAGCTGCGCATGGTGGATGTTTGGCTCAACAGCCAACAGGCCGGTGACTACAACCCAACCCACACCCACGGCGGCAGCTTTTCCGGGGTGATTTTTCTGCAGGTGCCGCCGCAAATCAGCGGTGAAAGCTTCGATGGGCAGCTCTGTTTCCATGGCCCAGAGGAGTGGCACATTCAGAGCTTCCGCACGGGAATGGCCCACTACGTGTTGCCCAAACCCGGGCGCTTTTACATCTTTCCGGCCTGGCAACCCCATTCGGTCATGCCCTTTCGAGGGGATGGGGCACGCTGGTCTTTGGCCTTCAATGTGATGGCGATTCCTCAGCCGCAAGCCAACACAACAGCGCGAAATCTCTCGCTATCGAGTAATCGCCCACGCCGGCAAGGATTCTGAAATCCAAACAAAATCAATCAATTGGTGTTGAACAACACCCTTTTTCAGTTTTTAGTCACTAAAAATTAAAGTCCCCATCACATCACCATGACCAAGTCGTTTTGGCTTGGGCTGGACGGCACCTTCAGTCGGCCCAAAAGCAGAAAAGAGAAAACTCTCGCGCCTCTAGGTAAGAGCCAGCCTCAAACCACAGCAGCCGGCAAAGCCGCTGATCTGAACTGGGAAGACCTGCTCGGCCGCAAGTAAGCCCTGCTCAGCTCTTGCACTGAATGGATTGGGGGCCTGTGCCCTGGGAGAAATCCAAGCTGTAAGGGGTAGGCACCTTGGCAATCAGCCAACTCTCGCCAAAGTTGTCGACCGCCTTACCGCCACGCGGCGGGGAGGTGTCAACAGCGAAGTGATAGGTGGCTGTTTCACCACTGGGCTGATCGACTTCGATCGCAAAGCCGTAATCCACCACGCGGGTATTGCGCCAACCACCGCCGTTGAAGCGGCAGGACAGTTGCCGTGTTGTGGGCGGCTCAGGCTCACTGGCAGCAGCAACAGCCGCCATGGGTGTGAGCAGCGCTGAGACCGCAACAAGGGAAAGCCAGCAACGCACGATGAGTTGTCGTCTCACCCATTAATGGCAACAAACCCGCCGTGCGGCCAAAGCTGATCGAAATCAGCGTTGCCGCTGATTCCACTGCTTGATCCAACGCTGGTGCCAAGGGGTGATGTCGATGGGCCGGGTGGGATCCAAATCAAAGGAATCACGCAGTGGAGATTGCTCCACTTCACGGCGCAATTGACGCAAGGCGAAAAACAAAACGATCGCGCCAATCCCAGCAAACAACAGCAAAAACGGCAGCGCTGAAATCAGCACCATCGCCAGCAGCACGGCGCCGCTGAGCTGGGCCAGAACCACCAGCCAACGCGCCTGAGGTTGAGATGGAGGGAGGTAGGGCATCGGCTCAAGCCTGCCATGGTTCTGCTTCGGTGGCAGAGAGGTTGTCCGTACCCACAGGTACGGCACTCAGCCTTTGGGAGAGGCCCCAACCCAGCGGTCTTATGCGAATTGACTTTGAGCTAGCGGCTGTGTCATGACCGAATCAGCCTGCCCATGGCAGGCGTCGAGCGACTTGCCGTTCCTCGCGAGGTGGAGGGACGGCTTTCTTTTAGGAGCAGATGTCCTCCACAATCGGTGTCGTCATCGAACGGCCACTGTCCATGAAAGAAACGGGTTTCACCGAAGTGGCCTTGCGCACAGCCGCCAAGGTGTTCGCCGCAGCAGGCCTACTGGCACTGCTGTTTTGGCTGGGCTGGGTGATGATCGACGTTGAGCATATGAACTCCGGCTTCACCCTGCCCTGAGTCCTGCTTGTCCTGACAGGTGGAGCACAACACCTGACCGCGCAGGCGCCGGTAGGTGGCCATGGAACGCTCAATCGATAACCCGCAGCCGCGGCAGCTGAACAATGGGGGCATCGGCCAGCAGCGAAGAAGGTCATCCTGACTCTGCCCGAGCGCACCAGCGGTAGCCGGTTAGGCAGATCACAGCATCAGCTCAATGGTCGAAGCCGCCATTGCAAATGCGCTCGGGGATCGCCACGTTGCCAAGCCGGTATTCCAGGGGAATATTGCTGGCCTTGAGATGGGCCTCGATGCCATCAACGCAGCGGTTGAAGCGGCGCGCTTGCTGCGCCATTGGAGCCACTTGAATCGCGAAATAGATCACTGAAAACGTGGCCAGCACCGGATAAAGGTGGGCATTGATCAAATCGCGAGCCGAAGACATGGCAGAGGCAATCTCTGCGCTCATGCTGACTCACTCGATCAGGAGAAACAGCGCCAGGCCAAACAGGATCAACAGGACAGGCTTCAGCACAGCCACCAGGGCATACAGCCCGGCCAAGAGGGCCGGCAAACCCAACAGCCAGCTCAACACTCCACTCAAGAGATCCAGCAGTGGCATCAGCCCACGGGCTCTGGCCTGGTTATAGAGCTCACGCCACCTCCGGGCACCACCCCTGCTCCAGCTCCCGGCGCACCAACCACTGATCACAACGCCTGGTGAGGTGATCACCACTGACGATCAGCCGTTGCTTCCAACCGCAAGCCAGCACCGTGTGACCCTCGCCATCAACGCTGAAGCGAAAGTGCTGGCAAGTGATGCAGACGCGGCTGCAACGGGAGCGCCTGAGCTCGGTTGGCTCCAAATAGCTCCAAGACTCGCTGCCCATCACCACAACTATTCAGTACGTACGTACTAGCCGCTAGAAAGGCTGGCGGCAAGCGCTCTGCTTGCACTTTTTTTATGTCGCCAACAAACAATCTCGCCATCATGAAATCAGTGACGTGGGCGCGGCCATGCGCGTTGGATTGCTGCCCGTTGGGCTGGTGGCACTGCTGGGGTTGAGCGCCTGTGGCGTCATCCAAAGCAACGGCCCAGCTCAACCCACCATCAGCATCGAGCTCGATGCGGCTGATCCAGCCAAAAGCGAGGGCACCCTCCAAACCAAACCAGCCCCTGTGAGTTTCCAGGTGGGCTACGGCCGCTACGGCATCGCTTGCGCGGACACGAGCTTCCGAGAAGGCGAAACCCCCTTGGGCACCTTCAAGGTCAACGCGATCTTGACCCCCGACCGCTTTGAGATGGACCCTGCCTTGATCAAGCAATCCGGTAAATCAAAGGCCTACCTCAAAGAGAACCTGTTCAAAAACATGAGCGCCATCGACTTCAAAGGCGATGGTGAAACCGGCGAGTACGGCAATGGCTACATCAGCCTGGAACCCTTGAGCGACACCGAGCAGCCGTTCAAGTTCAACGAGTACGACGGCAAGTTCCGCTGGTACAGCTTCGCGATCCACGGCACCAACGACAAAAGCCGTGTGGGCCAACGGGTGACCGGTGGTTGCATCAATGTTGATGACGCCACAATGGGCACCCTGCTCAAGAGCGTGAAGCTGGGCGATGAGGTCGTTGTCAACAGCGACGGACCCTGCAACGAATAAATCCCCTACCCAGTTCAAGGCTGTTGGGCTAGAGCTGGGGAATGAAGAACGTGATTTGCTCCAGCTGCGGAGCTCGCGTGCAGATCGCAAGCCACGCAGCAACCTTTGTAGGCCTGGAAACGATCTGCCCCAGCTGCCTCAACCAACGCCAAGAAGCTTCCGCCAAAGTCAAAAAAGCTGACCAACCGCTGCCGCAATCGCGGCGCTGGGGCTGGCTCAAGCGACCATGGAGGCGCAGCAGAGCGATTTAACGCACCCCACTCCCCAGCCCTGTGAACCCCAAAGTCTTCTGGAGCCTGATCGCCATCCTGGCCGCCCTGCAGGGATGGTTTTGGCTTAGGGCCGGCCACATCTAGCTGAGGACCCATGATTCGCTTGCTCTATCTCAGCCTGCTGGTTTATTTGGCCGTCACGCTCTGGAAGCTGATCAGCCGCCAGCTTCAGGCATCACAGCAGGATGAAACGCCAGCCAGTCAAAGCGTGATTGATGTTGAAGCCAAAGATGCCGACTAAATCACTTCCTCAGCTGCTGGAAGTTCAGTGATCAGGCATTAAAAAAGGAGCTGCAATTGCAGCTCCTTTTGATCCATCGGGGCGATAGGATTCGAACCTACGGCATCCGCCTCCCAAAGACGGCGCTCTACCAAGCTGAGCTACGCCCCGTTGGGAGCTCACACACTAGCTGAGAGCCTCCACGCAGCACAGCTTCAAAGCAAACCAATGGGTTGCTGCCAGGCCCCTTGCTCCCTGCCATGGCGCTGAACCACGCTGCGATGGCCGTGGGATCCGCCAGGCAAACGGGCGGGCTGCATCAGATAAGTGAGCACGAAAGGAACACACATCAAATGCAGCCAAGCCATTGGAAGCAATCGAATTTAATTTCAAGGTAGCCAAATAAGACCAGCCGGACCCAGGCTCAGATTGAATTAATTATTGGCCAGAGGAAATACTCACAATCAGGCCAACTTGAGCTGCTCAGCTAATGCCATGGCACTGCGCAATGCACCTTCGCCGCAGCCATAACCAGGGCCCTTGATCCAATCACCTGCAAATCCAACCGCACTCTTGGAACACCACTGCAACTCCGGTGGCAATCCACCCGCTGTTGGCACCGCAGCACCCCAGCGCATCACCCCATGGGACTCGGCCTGCTCAAGGGCGCGTTGCAGCTCAGGCCATGCACGCAACACCTCCGGCAAGGCAGAGCGCAAACGTTGCTCGTGATGGCGCAGCAGAACGGGCTGGCTCTCTGGCGTGATGCTCTGGCCATCATCGAGGCCATGCACCACCAGCCCCAAGCGGCCATCGCTTTGGGGTTGCAGCACCAAGCGCTCAATGGCCCAACGCTCTTGCGCGGCTGGGTTCAACAGGATCTGGCGCGGAAGATCCCTGATTTCGGCAGCTGGCAAGGCCAGCATCAAGTTCCAGCGCACACTGGCCTCAATCCGAGCAATCGCCTGCAAAGCAGCATCCAGCTGAGGATCAGCGCCGCTCGGCACCGCTGAGCGCAGTGGCGGTTCTCCCCAAGCCAGCATCGCCAGCGAACGGGGATGGGCCAGCAGCGTGCCAGTGAGCACGAGACGTTGGGCTGCAAACAGCTCCGTGCGCTCGGTGTTGGCCAGCTGCCAGCGACCTGAGCTGTACTCAAGCGAGCGCAGGCGACAACCAAACACACTCTGGTGACGCTCAGGAGCCTGGGCCAGCAAAGCTTCCGCGAGGCTCGCCATGGCGGGCGCCCCTGCATAACTGAGCCCCTGGGGCGGCCCATCGATCCGCTGGGCCTCGCCATCCAGCCAAACCAGCGGACGCTGCTCCTTCACCAACACCCCTTGATCCAACAGGGGCTGCAACAGCTCAGCCAGCGCACCTTGCGGTGCGGCAGTGAAATTCAGCGCTGGAGCTCCATGGTCAAGCCGCCAATTCGGATCACCGCGGTGCCTGCGGCTGGAGGCGCGGCCGCCCGGTCCACGGCCCGCTTCGATCAGCAGGGTGCGGCCAGCAAAACCGCTCCGCCCCAAACAATGGGTGAGGGCGCAACCGGCTAGGCCGGCTCCAACAATGGCGAGGTCGACCTCGATCACATCAATAAATTTATGGGTCGCCTGAGATTCGAACTCAGGACCAGCCGGTTAAAAGCCGGATGCTCTACCGCTGAGCTAGCGACCCATGCCCCGAAGGGCGAAACCGAAAATTATCACGCGCACCACCCCAGCCCCATGAGCTCTGCCCCCTGGCCTCAGCCGAACCTCAGCAACGCTGCCTGGGTGGCACCAAGCGCTGTGGTGATTGGGGATGTTCAGCTCGATGCAGGTGCCAGTCTCTGGCCCACCGCGGTGGCCCGCGGGGACCTCGCCAGCATCCGCATCGGCGAAGGCAGCAATGTTCAAGATGGCGCCGTGCTCCATGGCGATCCAGGTGAGCCAGTGCTGATTGGCCGCGATGTGACCATCGGCCACCGGGCAGTGATCCACGGCGCGACCCTCGGCGATGGCTGCCTGATCGGCATCGGCGCCATCGTTCTCAATGGCGTCAGCGTGGGACCAGGCGCCCTGGTGGCTGCCGGAGCTGTCGTCACCAAAGATGTGCCGGCCGGGGCCCTGGTGATGGGTGCACCGGCAGCGGTCAAACGAGAACTCAGTAGTGAAGCGGTGGCCGGGCAACGCAGCCATGCCCGGCACTACCGCCAGCTCGCCGAGCAGCACGCTGCGCTGGGCTGAGCGCACAGCGAATTACTGCAAAAGGCAAAAGGCCTTCCAGCACAAGCGGATTATTCCGTAGGATCAGCGCCGTTTTGTGCTGCTAGCCCATGGATCTCCGGCTCGTCCTGGTCGCCACCCCGGTCCTGCTGGCTGTGGGCTGGGCTGGTTTCAACATCGGTCGTGCCGCCGTGGGCCAGCTGCAGCTCATGCTGAAGAGAGCACGCGGTTGAGCCGTTGAACGTTTTGGTGATCGGAGCCGGCCTCGCCGGCACCGAAGCCGCCTGGCAGGTGGCTCAAGCAGGAATCCCGGTCACCTTGGTGGAAATGCGGCCGCTGCGCCGCTCCCCAGCGCACCACAGCAGCGAATTTGGTGAGCTGGTTTGCAGCAACAGTTTTGGAGCTCTGAGCAGCGATCGGGCCGCCGGCCTGCTGCAGGAGGAGCTGCGTCGTTTGGGTTCGCTGGTCATCGGCACTGCTGATCACCACGCCGTGCCAGCCGGCGGGGCTTTAGCCGTTGATCGCGGCCGCTACAGCGCCGCACTCACAGCAGCGCTCGATGCCCACCCGCTGGTGACGATTGAGCGGCGTGAGCAGCAGCGGCTGCCTGAGCCTGAGCAAATCACGGTGCTGGCCACTGGGCCGCTGACCAGCGAACCGTTAGCCGAAGACCTGCGCGCCTTCACCGGACGCGAGGACTGCCATTTTTTTGATGCCGCCAGCCCCATCGTGGAAGGCGAAAGCATCGATCTGGAGGTGGCCTTCCGCGCCAGTCGCTACGACAAAGGCGATGCGGACTACATCAACTGCCCGATGAATCAGGAGCAGTACCTCGCCTTCCGCGAGGCCCTGCTATCGGCCGAACAAGCGGAACTCAAGGACTTCGAAAAAGACAGCGCCACATTTTTTGAGGGCTGCCTGCCCATTGAGGAGTTGGCCCGCCGCGGCGAAGACACCATGCGCTACGGCCCGCTCAAACCGATTGGGCTGTGGGACCAGCGCTGGGGGGATGTGAACGACCGCGATGTGCGCCGGGCCAAGCGCGCCTACGCCGTGGTGCAGCTCCGCCAGGAGGACAAAGACGGCCGGCTTTGGAACCTGGTGGGCTTCCAGACCAACCTCAAGTGGGGCGAGCAAAAGCGCGTGTTACAGCTCATCCCCGGGCTGGAGAACGCCAGCTTTGTGCGCTTTGGGGTGATGCACCGCAACACCTTCTTGGAGGCCCCCCAGCTGCTCCAGCCAACCCTGCAATTCCGCCAGCGCCCCAGCCTGCTGGCGGCAGGGCAGATCACCGGCACCGAGGGCTATGCCGCCGCTGTCGCTGGGGGCTGGCTCGCCGGCACCAACGCCGCCCGGCTCGCCCGCGGCGAAGACACCATCGACCTACCGGCCACCACCATGGCGGGGGCCTTGACCCACTTCATCAGCGAAGCCCCCAGCGGCAAATTCCAACCGATGCCCCCCAATTTCGGCCTGCTGCCGGAGCTGCCCGAACGCATCCGCGACAAGCGCCGCCGCTATGGGGCCTACCGCGATCGGGCCCTGGCCGACCTCGCCCCCTACGGCTCGGCCCCTAAGGTCGCCGAAGCCACTGCAGCGGCCCTGTGAGCAGCAGCCCCCATTGGGACGTGATCGTGATCGGCGCCGGCATTGGCGGGCTGGTCACCGCCAGCCAACTGGCGGCCAAAGGGGCCAAGGTGCTGGTGCTGGAGCGCTATCTGATTCCTGGAGGCAGCGGCGGCAGTTTCAAGCGAGCCGGCTACACGTTTGATGTGGGCGCCTCGATGATTTTTGGCTTCGGCGAGAAGGGTCACACCAACCTGCTCACCCGGGCCCTGGCTGATGTGGGGGAGCACTGCGACACCATCCCCGATCCAGCCCAGCTGGAATACCACCTGCCCGGCGGCCTCAACGTGGCCGTGGATCGTGATTACGAGAGCTTTGTCGAGCGGCTCAGCGCCCTATTTCCCCATGAAGCCAAGGGGATCCGCGCCTTCTATGACACCTGCTGGCAGGTGTTCCGCTGCCTCGATGCGATGCCGCTGCTCTCGCTGGAGGATCCGGCCTACCTCGCCAAGGTGTTTTTCAGGGCTCCACTGGCTTGCCTAGGCCTTGCCCGCTGGCTGCCGTTCAACGTTGGCGATGTGGCCCGCCAGCACATCAACGATCCCCAGCTGCTCCAGTTCATTGACATGGAGTGCTTCTGCTGGTCGGTGATGCCAGCGGATCTCACCCCGATGATCAATGCCGGCATGGTGTTTTCCGATCGCCATGCCGGCGGCATCAACTACCCCAAAGGCGGCGTTGGCACGATTGCGCGCAAATTGGTGAGCGGCCTCGAGCGCCACGGCGGCGAGATTCGCTACAAGGCCCGCGTGACGCGCGTGCTGATGGACGGCAACCAAGCCGTTGGCGTTGAGCTCGCCGGTGGCGAAACGATCCATGCCCGCCGCGTGGTGAGCAATGCCACCCGCTGGGACACCTTCAGTGGTGAGGGTTCAGCCAAAGCACCGCTAGTGGACGCCGATCACACCCCCCAGCGGGAAGCCCGTTGGCGCAAGCGCTACAAGGCCTCGCCGTCATTCCTGTCGCTGCATCTGGGCATCGATGCGTCACTGGTACCCAGCGGATTCCACTGCCACCACCTGCTGCTGGAGGACTGGCAAGCGATGGAAGACGAGCAGGGGGTGATCTTTGTCTCGATGCCAAGCCTGCTGGATCCTGAGCTCGCCCCCAGCGGGCGGCACATCCTGCACTGCTTCACCCCCTCGGCGATGGAGCACTGGCAAGGGCTTGGCCCAGAGGCTTACAACGCCAAAAAACAGGCCGATGCCGACCGTTTGATCCAGCGCCTAGAGACATTGCTCTTACCTGGCCTCAGTGGCGGCATTCATCACCGCGAAGTGGGCACGCCCCGCAGCCATCGCCGCTTCCTGGGCCGCCACCAAGGCAGCTATGGACCGATCCCGGCGTTGCGTCTTCCAGGCCTGCTGCCGATGCCGTTTAACCGCACCGGCGTTGATGGTCTCTACTGCGTTGGCGATTCCTGCTTCCCCGGCCAAGGGCTGAATGCTGTGGCCTTCAGTGGCTTTGCCTGCGCCCACCGCATCGGCGCTGATCTGGGCCTCAATCCCTGGGCCCTACCCCAATGACGCCAGCGTCCCATCGCGCAGGTTGAGGTAGATCGCCCCCAGACCTTTGGTGAGAAATTCCACGCCGATGGCCAGGGTGAACAGGCCCATCAGCTTGATGAAGATCGTGACCCCCACCTCCCCGAGCCAAGCCATGATCCGGCTGCTGAAGCGGAAGATGGCGGTGTTCACCAGCACCAAGATCACAATCGCAGCCAGCAGATTCAGCAAGGTGCCATTGCGGTAAGCCGTTTCGGCAAACAGCACCACGGCCGAAAGCGTGCCAGCACCGATGGTGAGCGGGATGCCGATCGGCACCACCGCAGCGGAATAAAACTGCGCATCACTGAGATCGGGCTTCGGCGAGCTGGAAGCCGATGGCTCGCCATCAGCCGGCAATGGCGAGCGTGAGTTCATCATCTCGAGGCCCACACCCCCGAGCAGCAGGCCGCCAGCGATCTGAAAGGCGCTGACGGAGATCCCGAAAAAATCGAGGATGCGGGTGCCCACCAACATGAACAGCACCAAGGTGAGCAAGCAGGCCAGGCTGCTCATCAAGATCAAGCGCTTCACCTTGGCGCGAGGCATGCCCTGGGTATGGAGCAGAAACGCGCCTAACGCCGACACGTTGTTGCCAATGGCCAGCAGACCCACCAGGTAGTGCTGAAACGAACTGGTGTCCATCAATGGTGGAAGGGCCGATGCTCAGGATTGGGGTCGGGCATCGGGCTGCTGAGTTGTTGGAACCAATCCACAGCGTTCTGGAGATCACGCAGCAACAGATCAGCCATATCGCGCGTGAAACCAGCGCGGATCACAAAGCGCAGCACGGCCAGATCCTCACAGGCTGCCGGCATGGTGTAGGCGGGAACTTGCCAACCCCGCGCGCGCAGGCGTTCGGAAAGTTGGAACACCGTCCAGGTGTCCACCGAATCCTCGAGCGTGACGGCAAACACCGGGAGCTGCCCGCGGGGATGGCTCAGCAACTTCAGCGGTGCCATCGCTGCAATCGAATCAGCGATGTAAGACGCCGTGGTCTCCAGGCAAGCCATGCGCTGGCAGTAGCCGCCATGGCCGAGGTGAATGAAGTTGAAGTACTGCGCCACCACCTGGGCTCCAGGCCGGGAGAAGTTCATGCCGATCGTTGGCATCTGGCCGCCGAGGTAGTTGACGTTGAAGCGCAGCTCCTCGGGCAGATCGGCCTGCTCACGCCACAACACCCAGCCCACACCGGGGAGAACACCGCCGTATTTATGGCCGCTGGTGTTGATCGACTTCACGCGGGGCAAGCGGAAATCCCAGCGCAGCTCAGGCGAATTAAACGGCGCCACAAAGGCACCGGAGGCACCATCGACATGGATGGGGATGTCGAGTCCGGTGCGCTGTTGCAGCTGATCCAGCTCCTTTTGGATGGCTTCAATCGGCTCATAGCTGCCATCAAAGGTGCTGCCGAGCACACCCACCACACCAATGGTGTTCTCATCGCAAGCCGCCACCGCGCCTTCAGCGGTCATCTGCAGGTGCTCGCGTGAGATCGGCACCATGCGCGCTTCCACATCGAAGTAGGCACAGAACTTGTCCCAGCAGATCTGGGTGTTGGTGCCCATCACCAAATTGGGGCGCCGATCATCAAGGCCTTGGGCAGCGCGGCGTTGACGCCAATGCCAACGCAACACCATGCCGCCCAGCATGCACGCTTCGCTGGAGCCGGTGGTGGAGGTGCCAACGGCAGCCTCGGGATCAGGCGCATTCCAAAGCCTGGCCAGCATGCGCAGGCAGCGATTCTCCAGCTCGGCGGTTTGGGGATATTCGTCCTTATCGATCATGTTTTTGTCGGCGCACTCGCGCATCAGATGCAGCGCTTCTGGCTCCATCCAGGTGCCGACAAAGGTCGCCAAATTGAGCATGGCGTTGCCATCCAGCATCAGGTGGTCGTGGATGAGCTGGTAGGCCAGATCGGCGTGCAAGCCATGCTTCGCCAGCTGATCGCGCGGCAACACGGCATCGGTTTGGCTGCGTTGATGCAGGCGATGGCCGAGGTTGGTCTCGAGGTCAAGGCCAGGGCGAGAAGTCTCCACGGGGAACGCACAACGGGGTCAGCCCCCTCAGTGGTAGCCACCGCTCCAGAGCAAAGGAATCATTCCTAAGCTCCTCGCCATGACTGAACTCCCCAGCAGCACTGGCGGGCCGCACGTCTACCCGATGGCGCCGCTGATCCGTAGCACCTTGGTGTTGCTGTACCTGGCGCTGGTGTTGCCACTGCCTGCCTTTGCCGCTGGAGCGATGCGGCTCTGGCTGCTGGTGATGGTGGTCTTGGGGTTGGTGTTGGTGCTGGCGTTGGTGAGTGAACGGGTGGAGCTCAGCGCTGAAGGCGTGCGGGTGGGGCCTGCGCCCTGGTGCGCCTCAGTGATCAAGCGGGGCTGGCAGCTGAGCTGGGGTGATGTCAAAGCTTTGGTGCCTGTGGGCACCAGCCAAGGAGGACGCGTCTATTACATCCGCGGCGGCAGCCAAGCCCATCTGCTGCCGCAGCGCGTGGAGCGTTTTGATGATTTTCTGGTTCGCTTCAGCAGCGCCAGTGGTGTGGACACCAGCAGCGTGCAACGGCTAACGCCGCCTTGGACCTACCAACTGCTCGCGATATCAAGCGGGTTGATGCTGGCCATTGAGCTGTTGGCTGGCCTCCGCTGGATCACCCAGATCTAGAGAGCGTTCCGGCAGGTTGTCGAGGCTGAAGCGATAGCCCTGCTGGCGCACCGTTTCAATCCCGCCGCCTTCGCCAAGGCCGGCCTGTTCCAGCTTTCGGCGCAGGGTGAGCACCTGCGTATCCACAGACCTTGGCCCACCACTAAAGGGAGGCCAGGCCATGGTGAGCAACTCTTGGCGGCTGCGCACATGGCCGGGGGGCATCAACAGCGCGCAGAGCAGCGCAAATTCCCGCGGACTGAGCTCAACGGGCTGATCGCGCAAGGTGACCTGGCGCAGCAGCAGATGAACGCTGAGGGGACCAACGGTGACCTGCTCCTGCAAACCACCGCTGCGGGTCAGCAGCTTGCGGCAGCGGGCCGCCATTTCTTCCAAGCCAAAGGGCTTGCGCAGCACGTCTTCAGCGCCGGAGTCCAGCAGTGAGACCACCGCTTCGGCCCCTGTGCGGGCCGTCAGCACCATCACCGGGCAGCGGAGCTGGGCGCCCAGCTTGAGTGCTGTGGTTTCCTCGAGCAATTCTGCGCTGACCAGCAGGTCGGGTTGCTGATCGAGGCACAACTGCATGGCTTCAGCGGCCGAGGCCACGGCAGCTGTCATGTGCCCGTCTTGACGCAAACGCTGCGCCAGCACCATCCGCAAGGTGGGATGAGGCTCCACCACGAGAATGCAACTGGAGTTGGACGCCTCGGAGGCAGACACACACATAGACCTGTTCCGTCTACCGTAAACCGGTTTTATCGGCATGCTGGTAACAGGCGATGCCTTCCTAGCTGTCCCCCATGACTGCGTTACAGGACCCTGACGCAATCCGCCACTTTCAGAGCCTGATCGACGCCTGTCAGGAACTGACCCTGCGGCACCACAGTCCCTCAGAGCTGAGGCTGTATGCCGATGGATTCATCCATGCCCTGCGCCGCAGCCAACAGCTCGATCCCCTGAGCCAACGCCGCTTTGAAGAGTTCATTGACCGCTGGCTGATGGATCCCTCCAGCTTTTTTGGCCCCGACGGCGATCCGCGCACACTGTTTGAAACCGAGCGGCGCTAAGCCTCAGCCAAAGCAATAGTGCTTGCGCACCGCTTGATGGACCTGCCAGGTGCAGCGCAAGCCAGCGCTGAACTCCACCAGATCTCCAGCACCAAAGCGCACCGGTTCTCCGTTCTCCGGGGTCACAGTCACATCGCCCTCGAGCAGCCAACACACTTCCCGCTGGTCGTACTCCCAGGGGAAGGTGCTGGCTTCACAGCTCCAAATCGGCCATTGGCGCACCTGAAGCTCATCAATCCGCTGCTCAGGGCAGCTGCGGGTGACCTCAATCACGCTGTCAGCTAGCCAGAGCCACCGTCACGGTTTCGCGCAGCTCACCGGAGTTGTACATCTCGATCATGATGTCGGAGCCGCCCAGGAACTCACCATTGAGGTACACCTGCGGGATGGTGGGCCAATTAGAAAACTCCTTGATGCCCTGACGAATCTCCATGTCGGAGAGCACGTCAAAGGTTTCAAAGGGAACCCCGAGCGAGTGGAAGATTTGCACCACGTTGTTGGAGAAACCGCACTGAGGCATGAGCTTGCTGCCCTTCATAAAGATGAAGACAGGGCTCGAGCCGACCAGGGTTTCAATTCGGCTTTTGAGCTGAGCGTCCATAACGGAAGTGGCTAGGAGGAAACCCTACGAGGGGCAAGAGGTGGAGAGGGCCAAAGCGTGAATGGCTTCGCTGGCGAGCTCTTGGCTGAGGGCGCCATACACAAGCTGATGCTGCTTCACCCGCGTGAGATCGCGGAAGCCCTCGGACACCACGGTGACTTGCAGATGATCGCCACCACCGGTGAGATCTTCGACTTGAACCTGCGCATCAGGCAGGGCTTGGCGGATCGCCGCCGCCACAGCATCGGGTTGAACCATGAATTGCCCTGAAAATCAGTTGGAGCGCGGAGCTGGGGCGTTGTAGGGGATGGAGACAAAGCCAATCTCCAGCAACTGCTGATACGCCTTACGGCCATCTTCGTTGGCGGGGGTCATCAACTTGATGACTTCCACTAGCAGGGGCACAGCCACCTCGGCCTGATTTTCACGGCGATAGGCCGCGGCCAGACGGAGGTTGGCAGCAGCCAATTTCTGGATGGCTTCACGGCCCTTGGCATCCATGGCCCTGGGAATCCGCGCATCGAGGCCGCGGAATGCACCGCTGAGATCCCGATAAAACGACAGCAGCGAGCGGGCTGCGTTGCGGGCCTTGTCGTAGGAGTCGATCGCGGCGGTTAGATCACCACTGGCGGCTTCGGCATCGCCTTGGGCCAACAGCTCGTTGACGGCACTGATATTGAAGGTGTCGCCACTGGAGCTCGCAACAACCTCTTGGGCACCGGTCTCGGCCTGGGCCAACGCGGGCACAGGGGCAAACAGGAGGGCCAGGCTGGCCGAAAGCAGAAGACGGCGCATAGGCCTGAGGACTCCGAGCGATGGGCGGAATCTAGGCCTCGTTTTCACCAGCGACGATGCAGCTTCGGGCCGCTTCCTCAGCCGAACGCATGCCCTGTTGAATGCGCTCTGCCAAGGCCACAGCCGCTGCTTTGCCACTGCCTTCCAAGCGGAGCTGGGGACCAAAACAGAGCGCTGCGGAATCACCCCAACGCGGCAGCCGCCGGCTGTAGGCGATCCCAATCGGAATCACCGGTACCGACCCCAGTCCTTTGGTTTGCGCCAGCGACGCCAAACGGGGCAATCCCGGCGCCACGGTGATGGGAGCCCGGTCGCGATTAATCCGCCCCTCGGGGAACAGCACCACCTGCTGCTGATCGGCCAACAGATCCAAGGCGTAGCGAAGGCTGGCGGTACCCGGCTTGCTCTGATCAATGGCAAAGCAACCCAAACGGCGCAGGAACCAGCCCTGCAATCCGCTCATCTCGGTCGTGGTCACCATGAAGCGGCAATCCCGGCCACTGACACGCCGGCCTGCCGCCTTGGGCAAGATCAAGGCATCCCAACGGGCGCGGTGGGTGGGTGCCAATAACACCGGGCCCTCCGTGGGCAGATGCTCGGCGCCAAGGATCGAGATCTGACGGAAAAACAGCCGTAGAGCAACGTCCTCCGTGGTGAGGATCGCCAAGGGCGCAAGCCACGGCACAACGTCACTACGAACCCGCTGCGCCCGCACCAGGCGACTCGCTGCCACTGGATCGCTGGAGCTGGCCATAAATCAGACCTTATCGAGCGAAGGCCTTTCTTAAATTGAATGCTGGACAGCAGTTGCGATGGCCAGTCTCGGCATCAACCTGGATCACATCGCCACGGTGCGGCAGGCCCGCCGAACCGTGGAACCAGACCCCGTTCATTTGGCCTTACTCGCCGAATTGGGCGGCGCCGATGGCATCACGGTGCATCTGCGTGAAGACCGGCGTCACATTCAAGATCGCGACGTTCAGCTGCTGCGCCAAACCGTGCGCACACGGCTGAATTTGGAGATGGCCGCCACGAGCGAAATGGTGGCGATTGCGCTCGCGATCAAGCCCGACATGGTGACCCTGGTCCCCGAAAAACGGGAGGAGGTCACCACCGAAGGCGGCCTTGATGTGGTGAGCCAAGAAACTGCGCTGCAGGGTCAAGTCAGCCAGCTGCAAGGAGCCGGCATCCCCGTCAGCCTTTTTGTGGATCCAGAGCGGCAGCAACTGCAAGCCAGCCAGCGCAGCGGGGCCCGCTGGGTGGAACTGCACACCGGCAGCTACGCCGAGGCCAGCTGGAGTCAACAACCCCTGGAGCTGGCTCGGCTGATCGAAGGCACCAGCGAGGCCCGACAACTCGGCTTGCGCGTCAACGCGGGGCACGGCCTCACGTACCAAAACGTGGAACCGATCGCGGCCATCCCCGGCATGGAGGAGCTCAACATCGGACACACCGTGATGGCCCGCGCCATGGCCGTTGGCCTGCAAGAGGCGGTCAGGCAAATGAAGGACTTGGTGAGTTCACCGCGCCATGAGCCCCTCTTTGGAGCCGGGCTTGCTGCAGAATCCTGAGCTGCTCGAGACGTCGATGTCCACCTACTACTTCGTGGCTGCCAGTGAAGCGTTCCTGACACAAGAGGAACCGCTGGAGGAAGTGTTGCGCGAGCGCGTGCGTGATTACAGCGAGAAAGGCAAAGAGATCGACTTCTGGCTGGTGAAACAGCCCGCTTTTCTCAAGGCCCCTGAATTCAAAGAGCAAGCCAGCGGGATCCCTCAGCCGGCCGCTGCGGTGATCTCCACCGATGCCGTGTTCATTGACTTCATGAAACTGCGCCTTGAGTACGTGCTCAAGGGTTCGTTTGAGGCACCGAGCGCAGCGATTCCTGATCCGTTAGCTGGGGCTTGAAGGCCTCAGAAAGGGCCTGAAATTCCAAGTCAGGACCGTTGAGCTGGTCCACGAGCAGACTCTGCAATTCAGCTAATTCCTCGGGGTGAAACTCACCGTCACAACCCCATTGCAGATGCGTGGGCACAGCCGTTGTTGTCCTGTCAAATAGTCCTATTAGTGTGTCAGCGAAACCGGTTGTTTCAGGGCATTTTTAACTGCTCAAACCTTGAAACAAACCAAAGAAGTAGCGCCTGAACGGAGAGTGCGGTGCTCCGCCTGATCAGCAGCAACAGCATCGAAGATTTGGCCACTGCGTTGGCCTCCGAGCTCAGCCGCCACAAGCCCGCTGATCCGCTCACACCTCAACGGGTGTTGATCAGCACCAACGCCATGAGCCGCTGGCTCGCCCTGGCCTTGAGCGAGCGGATTGGAATCTGCGCTGGGATCGAATTCGACTTTGCAGGCCGCCACCTACGCCAGCTGATTCTTGAGCTCGACGGGCGCCTTCCAGCCGGCCAGAAGGATCCCTGGGATCCAAGCCAACTGCGCTGGCAGTTGGCCCAATGCATCCCCGCCCTTCCAGAGACCACGCTGTGGGAACCGCTGCGGCAGCTGTGGCAGCAAGGCACTAGCCACCAGGACAACGGCCTGGATCCGCAACGGCTGCATTTGATCCTGCAGCTGAGCGACACGCTCGATCAATACGGCCTCTACCGGCCGCAGATGGTGCGCCGCTGGCTCAAGGGCGAGAGCGTTGATGGCAGCAACGCCCCGCTCGACAGTCATTGGCAGTGGCAACCAGCCCTGCTGCGGGAATTGGCGCAACGCCTGGAACCCAGCGGCATCCCCCACCCAGCCGAACGGCTCCTCAATGCCCTTGAGCAGTCACGCCACAGGAGCGGTCCGCAGGAGCCGCTGCATGTTTTTGGCTTGTCCAGCCTGCCGCCAGAGCTATGGAAACTGCTGGCCCAACGAGCCAGCAGTTCCAATGCACCGGTGGTGCTGTACCAGCTCAGCCCCTGCCTCGACCCGTGGGGATCGGTGCCTCCCAGCGATTCCAACGATGGTGATGCACTCGACAGGCTGGAGCGCCGGCTGTTGCACCAGGGACATCCGCTACTGGCGAGCCTCGGCCGCACCCAACGGGACTTCCACTGGCAATTGGAGCTGCTGGCCGCTGATCTGCAGGAGCAATTTGAGCGGCAGCAACGGCCAGCCCCTCCCTGCCCCGCCGAAGCTGGGCTGCTGCAACAACTCAAAGCCGATCTGCTGCTAGGCCGCGCGCGGGGCGAGGGCTTACCGGGCATGGAGCCTCCCTTAACGCTGCAGCGCAACCAGCTGAACCTGGAGGTGCTGGCCTGCCATGGCGATCGGCGGCAGGTGGAAGCGGCCCATGAAGCGCTGCTGCGCTTGATGACAGCCGATCCCTCCATCGAGCCACGCCACATCCTGGTCATGACACCGGATGTGGCGCGCTTCACCCCCCTGGTGCTAGCGGCGTTTGAGCGACCAGGGCGCTCCAGTGATCCGCGTCACCTGCCGGTGCGCGTCACCGACCGCACCCTGCGGCAGCGCAATCCCCGCGTGGATTTGGTCTTCCGTCTATTGGCACTGGCCAGTAGCCGTCTAAGCCGAGACGACGTTCTTGATGTGTTGTTGCTGCCTGAGCTGGCTGAGCATCTCGAGCTGGGCGGCTTGACGCAGCCCCAATGGCGCGAGCTGCTGGATCAAGCGGGCATCTGCTGGGGGCGTGATGGCGAGCACCGCCAAAGCTGGGGCTATCCAGCCGATGACACCTACACCTGGCGCTGGGGGCTCGATCGCTTGCTGCTCGGACTCGAGCTCAACGATGCGTTCCCAGAGCAAGAAGCCGCCGCTGGCGAATGGGCTGGACTGGCGGCTTGCAACCAAACCCTGGCCAGTACGAACGATGTGCTGGCGTTGCATGACGCTTGCAGCCGGTTGTTCGAACAGCTCCAGGCCCTGGGCGGTCCGCAGTCAGCCGAGCGTTGGAACGAGCGACTCGGCAGTGCCATCCAACAGCTCAGCGGCGGTGATGACGAGGGCTGGCAGGCCCCCGAGGTCTACGAGTTACTCACCCCATTGCGCGACCCCGAAGCCAGTGGCCTCCTGCTGGATCGGGCGGCCGTGGTGCGGCTGCTCGAAGAGGCCGAAACACAACAGCAGGGTCGCTATGGCCACGTCAGTGGTGCGGTGAGCCTCAGTGCCCTTGAGCCGATGCGCTCGATTCCCCACCGGGTAGTGGTGCTGCTGGGCATGGATGAGCAGCGTCTGCCGCGGCGTGATCAGCGGCCGGGCTACGACCTGATGCTGCAACAGCCCTGGCGGGGTGATCGCGATCGCCGTCAGGAGGACCGGGCGATCCTGTTGGAAGCGTTGCAGGCCTGCAGCGACCACTGGATCGCCACCTTCAACGCCATCGATCCGCGCAGCGGGGAAGAACGCAACCCCGCCGCCCCCTTGAGTGATCTGCTGCGTTGCCTTGAGCGCAGCTACCGCACAGCCGAGGGCGAGCCGATCACCGCTTGGGTGCTGCAGCAGCAGCCACCGTTACCGGCTCTGACAGCCATCGACGCCGCTGGGGTGCCCTGGCCGATGGATCAGCGCTGGCCCCTGGATCAAAAGGAGCCAGCCAATTTGGAGGAGCTGCAGCAATGGCTGCGCGATCCAGCCCGCGCGCTGCTGCAAGCCCATGGCATCCATCCGCACCGGCCCAGTGATGAAAGCGGCGATCCTGAGGAGAGCGCCCCCGATGGCCTGCAGCGCTGGAAGCTGGGGCAACTCCTGTTGAACCTGGGCAGCGAGCGGCTTGAAGCCAATGAATGGCCGCAGCAGCGTGATGCTCTCGGCCGCCGCGGCCATCTCCCCCCCGGCCCCGCCGCCAGCGTTGCCAGCGAGCGCCCATGGCAACGCTGCCGTGCGCTGTTGGCCAAACAAACCGAACTACAAGACGCCGATGGCCAGGCGGTGGTGCTGATGAGCAACAGCCGCTTCGGGCCCAAACGGCTGCTCGATGGTTGGTTGGAACACCTCTGGGCCAATACGGAGTGCCCGCAACAAACCCTGCTGCTGGGCCCCGTCGAGCAAAAAGGCCAAGAGCGGGCGGCGGTGTGGACCCTGCCAGCGGTGGAAGCGCAGCAGGCCCAAGACTGGATCGATGACTGGCAGCACTGGCGGCAGGAAGCGCTGGAGCGGCCGATCGCCTGGATTCCTGAACTCAACTGGCAGCTGCTCAGCTGCCAGCAGCAAGACGGTTTGCTGCCGGGGTTGAGCGCACAACAACTCAAAGAGCTCAATCCCCCAGCCCCAGGTGACTACCAATGGCCCAGCGCCTGGTTGCAATTGCTCGGGGGTGAACCGCCCAGTACCGCCAGCTGGCTCGAGCACCCCGAAGCCGAGCAACTCACCCAGCGCTGGTTGCTGCCCTTGAGCGAGGCCCTAGCTGCAGGAGGCCGGCAGCTGTGATCGAACCGCTGGATCTCAATGGCCCCCTCACAGGCGGCACCGTTGTACTGGAGGCGAGCGCCGGCACCGGCAAGACCTATGCCCTCAGCCACAGGGTGTTGAGGGAAGTCGGTGAGAACGGCCGTCGCATCGATCAGATCCTGGTGGTGACCTTCACCCGCGCCGCCGCCGCGGAGATCCGCCGCCGGATTCGCAGCCGCCTGGAGGAAGCCTCCACAGCTCTGGCTTACCGGCTGGCCAACGAGAGCAGACCCGCCAGCGACCCCACCTTGGAGGAGCTGATCAGCCGCTGGGCCGCATCAGCGCAGGGTGTGGAGGTGCTGCTGAATCTGCTGGAAGCGATCGATCGCATCGATCTAGCCCCGATCACCACCATCCATGGCTTCATCCAGCGCCTGATCCAAGACAACGGCACCCTGCTCGGGCTTGATCCCCAACTACGCCTACGGGAAAGCGGGCGCAGCCTGCTGCAGGAGCTGGTGAATGACTGGCGCCGCAGTGTGCTCTCGCCCGCCCCAGCGCCATGGCAGGCGTGGGTGCAAAGCCATAGCGACTTGAGCCTCGATGGGCTGATGAAGCTGGCCCAGCTCGTTGACGACGACCGCGACATGGTGCTGCCAAAGCCAGCGGACATCGGCACCTCAGCGCTGGAGAGCTGGCAGCAACGGCAAGAGCGCTTCGAGCGGCTGCTCGCCAGTGATGGCATCAGCACCGGTGAAGCCATGCAGCAGCTCTGCAAAGGCACTGGCAACAAGAGTCCAGCCGGCACGCTGCTGGGCAAAACCAAGCTGGCCCAGCTACCCGAGCTGATCGACAGCGCGCAGGCCCGCAACGACATCAAGACCTACCGAAAATTGGTGCAGGCCTTCAGCACCAGTCAGCTCAAACGGGTGTTGGTCGACCCCGACCAGGCCCCCAGCAGTGGTCTGCATGGAGCCGCTGAGCAGTTGTGTTTTGAGCCCATTGAGCAGTTGCTCAGCGAGTTGGTGCAGGCCCTCAGGCAAGGGGCTTGGCAAAGGCGCCAGCTCAAACAAGAGCTGAGTTTTGGTGATTTGCTCGAGCGGGTCGATCCAGCCGCCCTGAGTCCGCCAGTGCTGGCAGGGCTCAAGCAATGGCGACAACAGCAGTTGAGCTGCTGCTTGATCGACGAATTTCAAGACACCGATCCGATCCAATGGCGCCTGTTTGAAGCCTTATTTGATGGCGATGCCCCCTTGACCCTGATCGGGGATCCCAAACAGGCGATCTATCGCTTTCGCGGCGGCGACATCCGCACCTATCGGGCGGCCGTTTCCGCAGCAAATCGGCAACGCTTTTCGCTGGACACCAACCGGCGCAGCGATCCAGCCCTGTTGACCGTGCTGAACCGTTTGTTCGCTGGAGAGAGCAGTTTGGGCAGCCCAGCCATCAACTACCGCACGGTTCAGGCCCCCGAAGATGCAAGGCCATCGCGGTTGCGCTGCGCCGATGGCAGCCCAGCACCACCGGTGCGGATGCGCTGGCTGGGTGAGGCCGAGGGGGGCAAACCCCTCAAGCTTGGAGAGCTGCGCGACTCATTGCCGCAACGGGTCTGCGATGACCTGCAGCGCACCCTCGCCAGTGGCATGGAACTGCAGCAAGGCGATCAGTGGCGCCCGCTGCACCCGGGTGATCTCGCGGTGCTGGTGGGCCGCAATCGCGAGGCCGTGGCCTTACAACGGGAACTCCAACGGCGCGGCATCCCGGCGCGCATTGGCCGGGGAGGCGATCTCTGGCAGAGCCCTGAGGCCGCCAGCCTCAGCCTCTGGCTCGAGAGCACTGAACGCCAGGGAGATCGCCGCTCAGCAGCTGCCTTAGCTCTCTCCAGCGTGGGCGGCTTCCTCGCCGCTGAGCTGAGCAGCTGGAGCCCCAGCGACTGGGGAGGGTGGCTGCAACAACTGGAGCAAGCACGCCAGCGCTATGCCCTGGTGGGCCCCCTGGCGGCACTGGAAGTGGTGCAGGCCGCAGGGCCAGGTCTACCGCGCTTACGGGCGCAGCCCAATGGCGAGCAGAGGCTGAGTGATCGGCGCCAAATGGCGGAACTGCTGCAGCAGAGCTGGCAAGACCAGGGCCGACCATCAGCCGCCAGGCTGTTGCACTGGCTCAGCGAGCAGCAGCTGTTTGGCGGTGAAGGAGAAGACGCGCAGCAGCGGATCGTGGCCAGCGAGTCGATGGTGACGCTCACCACGCTGCACTCGAGCAAGGGGCTGGAGTTCCCTCTGGTGTGGTGCCCCACCCTGTGGGAAGTCGATGGGGGCGTCGACGTGGAGGCCCCATTCCGCGCCTGGGATCCCGAGCAACAACGTCGGGTGCTGGAGCTCAGCCGCCGCAGCGGCAGCAGCCCACGGGCCGAACGGCTACTGGAAGCGCGCCTGGAGGGCTGGCAGGAACGGCTGCGCTTGGGCTACGTGGCCCTCACCCGCGCCAAGCACCAGCTCTGTTTGGACTGGGGGCGCATCAAAGACAGTGGCGCCAGCCTGCCGGCCTGGTTGCTGCATCCAGAACTGCGGCAACACCAGGCGGAGCAGCCCTGGCAAGCCATTGCCGATCACATCAACCAAGCCAGCGATTTGCGCCAGGTCCTGCAGCAACGCTGCGATGAACTCGGCATTCAGCTGGAAGAGCTCGACCCAACGGCGCCGCCGGCCTACCGCCCTGCCGCAAAGCCGCAGCCCTTAGTGGCAACGGTTGTGCCACCAAGGCGCCCGCTCAGCAGCTGGGGACGCTGGAGTTACAGCCGGCTGCACGACCAGAGCCAAACCATCAGCCCCTCAGCCCGGGAGGAGGAGGGGTTTGACCCCGACCGCGAAAGCAGCCCCGAGGATGCCGGCAGCGCGGAACACCCCTGCTGGCGAGAACTACCCGGGGGAGCCAGCTTTGGAACCCTGGTGCACGCCATCCTCGAGGAGCTGGATTTCAAGGCGGATCTCACCAGCCCCGAGGTGCGCCAGTTGGTGCGCGATCAGGTGGCCCGCTCTGGTCTGGAGCCCCAACTGAGCAGCAACCTGCTGGACGCCATCGAGGTGCTGCTGCAACGCCCCCTCGGCGGACCGTTGGGGGAGTGCCGCCTCGATCAAATCGCCATGGGCGACACCCTCAGGGAGCTGCCGTTCGACATCCCTTTGAGCGGGTTTGCCGCCTCCCCCAGCAGCGATGTGCTCGGCGAGGCTCTCGAGCAGTTGGCCGCCCACCACGATCCGGTTGTGCAGGCCTACGCCCGCGAGCGCCTGCAGCAGCGGCAACCGCAACTGAGCAGCGGCTTTCTCAATGGCGTGATCGATCTGATCATCCGCCGGCCAAGCCGGGATGGACGCCAACACTGGGTGGTGCTCGATTGGAAAACCAACCGGCTGGTGCGCCCCATCAACGACTTGATGGCCGCCAAGGACTACTGGCTGCAGGCCCAGCTCTACCGGCAAGCGGTTCAGCGCTGGTTGCAGTGGCGGCTTGGAACAGGCACCCCATTGCGCATTGATGCGGTGATGCTCTTCACCCGCAGCGGTGAGGGGGCCTGGCTGCTGGATGGGGCGGAGCCGCGATGAGTGAAGCCAGTCGCTGCCAGCGGGGTGCAGCCCGCCTACTGAGCCTGGCCCCAGAGGAGGTGCAGGCGGAAGCCCAGGTTTTGCAACCACTGCTCGAACGCCTACTGCTCTGCCAACTGCAGGGCCGTGAACCACTGCAGCTCGATGCAGCCGAGCTCGCTGCACTCCCGGCAGCCAGCCAAACCGCCTTGAAGCAGCTGCCGCTTGTGCTGATTGAGCAGGGCGCGCAAGGCGCCGAACTTTGGAGCCGGCGGCAACACCAGCAGCAGCAGAGTCTGCTGAAGGATCTCGAGCAACGGCTGCATCAACACAGGGGGCTGCTGCTCACAGGCGGTGCCGGAACGGGCAAAACCACCCGCGTGCGGCAACTGCTCGCCGATGAGCTTGAACGCCAAACCCTGCTGCTGGCACCGACCGGCAAGGCCGCGGCACGGCTGCGGGAAGCCCTCAGCCCGCTGCCAGCTTCGATGCAGTGCTCCACCCTGCATCGCGCCCTGGAAGCCAATCCCAACGGTGGTTTTGGCCGCAACCAAACCCGCCCGATCGACGCCGATGTGGTGGTGGTCGATGAGGTGTCGATGGTGGACACCCAGTTGATGCAAGCCCTACTCGAAGCCCTGCCCAGCACCACAAGGCTGCTGCTGGTGGGGGATTCGGCTCAGTTGCCCCCCATCGGAGGCAGCAGCGTCCTGGAACCGCTGGAACACCAGCTCAAGCAACACCGTCCGCAACTGCTACTGCAACTGGAGCGTTCCCACCGCTTCAACGACTCCACAGCCCTGGGATGGTTTGTGCAACAGCTGCGCCAGGGCTGCAGCACCGCTGAGCTGCAGCAGCAGTTAACCGCTGAGCTGAAGACCAGCAACTTGCAGTGGTGGCCGCTGGACCAGGGATGGCCCCTGGCCTTGCAACAGCGGATCGAGCAGCACCGCCAACGGCTGGAGCAGCAAGCGAACACCCCAGCGCTGAGCGATGCAGAGGCACTGGCCTGCCTCGAGGACTTGCTGGTGCTCTCACCCAGGCGCAGTGGGCGTCAGGGGGTGAGCCAGCTGAACCGCCGCTGGCTGCCACTCACCCAAAAGGAGCCGTGGCATTGGCCTGCCGGTACACCCCTGCTGGTGGGCCGCAACGATGCTTCCCTGGGCCTGGCCAATGGCGACCGCGGCCTGGTGCGGCCGGGCCCCCAGGGCCATGAAGCCGTGATCGCCACCGCCGAAGGGCCCCAGCGATTGCCACTGGAGCTGTTGCCCTGCCCCGAACCGGCTCTGGCCCTCACCGTGCACAAAAGCCAAGGCAGCCAGGCTCGCGAGGTGATCGTGGTGATGCCGGCTGGCAGCAGCTTGGATCGCCGCTTGCTCTACACCGCCCTCACCAGGGCCAAGGAGCGGGTGGATTTACTGAGTCCGCCGTTGGACAGCCTCGAGGCGTAACGCTTCTCGCCAAGAGCTGGCCTCAGGGCAGGACGCTCTGGCAGGTTGCCAATGGACCGCTTGAGCAAGGCATGGATTCCGATCTCTACCTACTGGCCTGGAGCAAGCTCCAAGACGCCGCCTTCCTATGGCTCAGTGATGTGCCCCTGTCGGTCAGTGCCCGCGAAGAGCTGCAGGGATTGATGCAGCGGCTGTCGCCCTCCGAGCTGGCAGCCTTTGGCGCCAGGCTGAAGCCAGTGCTGAGCGACAGTCAGCATGTGCAGAGGTTCATTGAAATGGTGCTAGCCCCCCGCTCTCAGGCCTGCTAAAAGCAGCCTATGGAGCGCTGCACCCGTCCCTGGGGCTGGTACGAAACCCTCACCGAAGGCGATGGGTATTTGGTCAAGCGGCTGTGGTTGGAACCTGGCCAGCGATTGTCACTGCAGCGCCATCAGCACAGGCTTGAGCACTGGTACATCGCAGCTGGCGCAGGCGTGGTGAGCCTTGATGGCAGCCAGCACAACGGGCAAGCCGGCAGCAGTTTTGATGTGCCGTGCGGCTGCGTGCACCGCGCCACAGCTGGCGATCAAGGTCTGCTGATCGTGGAAGTGCAGCGCGGCAGCATCCTGCGCGAAGACGACATCGAGCGCTTTGCCGATGACTACGGCCGGGTGGCGGCACCGGTGGGGTGATAGTTTTCGGGAGTTGAAATTCCTGCAGACAAGGCAAGGCAGTTCAGAACGTGGGTCTGCCGGCCTGATTAAGGACTTTCAGGCCAACCCGCGGCGTTTACGCCTTTTTCTGTGACCCAAACAGACCAACTTGTCGTGTCGAACGAAACCACCAGCGGCTTTGCTGGCTTCGGTTTGCCCGACTCCCTGCTCGAAGCGCTGAAGAAGTGCGGCTACGAGCAACCCTCTCCGATCCAAGCGGCAGCCATCCCTGAGCTGATGCTCGGCCGCGACCTGCTGGGTCAGGCCCAAACCGGCACCGGCAAAACAGCCGCCTTTGCCCTGCCGCTGCTGGCGCGCATCAACCTCGAAGCACGGCACCCACAGGTGCTGGTGCTAGCTCCCACCCGCGAGCTGGCCATTCAGGTGAGCGAGGCCTTCCAGCGCTATGCCTCCTGCACCCCCGGGCTGCATGTGCTGCCGCTCTATGGCGGTTCCGATTTCCGCGATCAAATCCACAAGCTGCGCCGCGGCGTTCACGTGGTGGTGGGCACACCCGGCCGTGTGATGGACCACATGCGCCAAGGCACCCTCAACGTCTCCCAACTCGAGACGTTGGTGCTCGATGAAGCCGACGAAATGTTGCGGATGGGCTTCATCGACGACGTGCAGTGGGTGCTGGAACAGCTCCCCAGCGAGCGCCAAGTGGTGCTGTTTTCGGCAACGATGCCGCCGGAAATCAAGCGGATCTGTCAGCAACACCTGCAAAACCCCGCCGAGATCATCATCCGCACCCAAAAAGCGGATGCCAGCAGGATTCGCCAACGCCACATCCTCTTGCCCCACCAGCAAAAGCTGGGGGCTCTATTGCGGGTGCTCGAAGCCCACGGCCCTGGCGGGGTGATCATCTTTGCCCGCACCAAGGCGGTCACCGTGACGGTGGCTGAAGCCCTGGAAGCCGAAGGCATCACCTGCTCTGTGCTGAACGGTGATGTGCCCCAGTCGCTACGTGAGCGCACCATCGAGCGCCTCAAGCAAGGACGCATCGACGTGCTCGTGGCCACCGACGTGGCCGCCCGCGGACTCGACGTTGATCGCATTGGCCTGGTGGTCAACTACGACGCGCCCTTCGACAGCGAGGCCTACGTGCACCGCATCGGCCGAACCGGCCGAGCCGGCCGCCAAGGCGACGCGATCCTCTTCCTCTCCTACCGGGAGCGCCGCTTGCTCCACAGCCTCGAGCGCGCTGTGGGCAGCAGCATCGAAGCGATGGATGTACCGAGCGATGCGGAGATCAACCAGCAGCGCCTCGACAACCTGCAGCAACGCCTGAGTGATCTGATCAGCGAACCGGTGCCCGAAGACCGTCAGCAGGAAGTGGCCTTGATGGGCGAGATCCTGCAACGGCTGCAGCGGGAATCTGATGTCACCCCCGATCAGCTGGCCCTCGCCGCCCTGCGGCTGGCCCAAGGCGACTCACCGCTGCTGGTGGTTCCCCAACCGCCCATGCCGGCCAACAACCGCGGCCAAGCACGGGGGCAAGATCGCCGCAGCCCCGGCCGGGTGCCCCAATCGATGGAGCGCTTCCGCGTCGAGGTGGGCTGGCAAGACCGCATCAAGCCGGGCCACCTGGTGGGCGCCATTGCCAATGAAAGCGGCTTGGACGGCCGCCAGATTGGCAAGATCACGATCTTTGATGACTACAGCACCGTGGACCTGCCGCAGGGCATGCCACCGGAGCTGATGAAGCGCCTGCAAGGGGTTCGGGTGATGCAGAAGGAGCTGCGCATCAGTCGCCAGCCCATGGGCTGATTAACGAGCTGCCCCGCTGGCGCTGACAAGCCCCAGGCGCTGCCTTTAGACCACCACCACTTAGGTCATTGATATGTCCGCCTGGAAGGGGTGCCTCCCTGTGGCACTGCTCTCTGCTGGCTTGGGATTGATCCCAATGCAGGCCGCTCGCGCTGAAGTCAGCGACAGCGATTTGCAACTGATCCAGAAGTTCTGTATCGCGAGCTTCAACACAGCCTTTGCTCAAGCGGGAAAAGCAGCCCCCGAGGGCATGGGGGCATTCACCTGCGACTGCCTGGGCGAGCGGATCAAAGCCGGCGACGGGCTGGGGACGGCCCGTGAAACTTGCACGATGGAGGCCACTCGCCGCTTCCCAACGTCTCAGAGCTGACGAGAAGCGCGCAGGCCTTGTCGAGAGCGGCATCGGCCTGCAGTAAGTCGTAGCGATCGTGGTTTGCAAGCTCCCCATTGGCGTCCCAACTGAGGACCCAAGGGAGAGGGGACCGGCTGGTCATCACGGCCTCCTGGTTGTGTGAGTTTGCTGACATTGCCCGAATTTCTTTGGGATCAGGCTGAATTCCGGTTTTCCTTCAGGGTCGCGAAAACTTTGGACATCAAGGCCACTAGCCCAAGGCAAAAAGGGTTAGCCAACATGAAATTCACAGTCACAAGAGAACACAGTTAGAAACAGCAATTGCTCCTATTGGCTTTGCCCAGCAAATCAGTAACAGTGAAAGCATCAACACCGGGAGGGTCCAATGACGGATGCCACTCCACCCGAGAGCGAGCGATCACCACGACAACGTTGAGCATGGATCAGTGAACAATCACTGCTTTGCTTTGAACTAACAAACCCGCCAAACCCAGTTGTTCCGGGGTGAACTGGCCCCTTCGATGAACCTGGATGAGGAGGACGTGGTGTTATCCAACACCATTTCAAAGCCGGTGATTGTGTGCTGCTTTTGCCTCAATTCTTCGCGCTGCTTACCAGTTTTTATTCTCTAGCGCGGTGCCATTGAGGAAGGGCAATCATGCACCCCCGTGACTGCATTCGATCCTGACTTCTGGACTGAAAAACAGGATCAGCGCTGTCCCGCTTGGATTCACCATCCACCAACGCCGCCATGGTTTCAGGGGCAACGACATCTCAGCAGTGCCCAGCACTGTTTTGGCCCGCAGCCAAGGGCTAATCGATGAGGGGTCTCACACAACCAGTGCCCTGTTTCCTTTCTGTTCCAACCGTTTGAGCATCGATTGCGGAACGCTCCGGGCGTTCCAACAACAGCAACAACGCTTTCATCGATACCGCCCTCGGGCGCCATCACACCGTTAGGGACCAGGCCATCAGGCCTGAGCATTTGAAGGGCCTCCGCCTAGCGGGGGCCCTTACGCTTTTGGCATGACCTTGCCACTTCCTGCTTACGAGCCGCTGCCCGAGGCGCCGAAAGCAGCCAGTGATCTGATCGAAGTGGCAATCGCAATGCTCCATCCCACCCAACTGTGCGTGGGCATGGCAGAGATCCAGCACCGCATCGCTGACTTCCAGAACGAAGACCCCAAAGAGCGGCGCCGCTACCTCAAAACCAGGCCAATCCCCCTGGTGCGCAGCTCAGCCGGTGAGCTCTGGATGGTGGATCGTCATCACCGGCTGCGGGGGCTGCTGGCCGTGGATCCCGAGGCCACTGGCTGGGGCTACATCGCCTTGGATTTGCCAATGAGCAACCGCAGCGCTGTGCTGCAGGCCTTGCAACAGCGTGGCTGGCTTTACCTCTATGACGGCCGGGGCCTTGGCCCGCTGGAACCTGAAGAGCTCCCCGAAACCTTGCTGGGCTGCCAAGACGATCCCTACCGCAGCTTGGTGTGGAAGCTGAAGCGTGAAGGCGTGATTGATCGCGCTCCGCTGATCCCCTTCCACGAATTTCGCTGGGCGGCCTGGCTACGGCGCAAGGCCCTTCCACCTTTCAATTCCCAGCAGCTGGAGCCAGCCCTGCCAGCCGCACGGGCCTATGCCCGCTCGGCCGCCGCATCCCGCATGGCCGGCTGGAAAGGCTGATCGGAAGCAAAGCGAAAGCCTGGGCGACCCAGTCAATTTCATCTCAAGAATGAAAAGACTTACACCAATACCTGGGAGGGTCGCGCGATGGCTCCCACGAAGCGAGAGCAGCGATTCAGATTCCTGACCCCATTGATCGGCATGGGCGTGGCCCTTGTGGGTGGCCTCGGCTTTGGGGCGATTGCCGTTGAACCACTGTTGCTGCGGCTCAGTGGCTCCACCACCAGCACTGGCGCTAGTCAGCTCCAGCAGGTGCTGGCGCCTGTTCCGCAAGAAGTGTTGCTGCTCGGCACCGATGCCGAAGGCCTCCGCACCGATGTAATCGCCAGCTTGCATCTCACCAGCGAGGGCGCCCACCTCACGCAAATACCGCGCGATACCTTCATCCGCACCAGCGAGCACGGTGAGCAGAAGGTCAACGCCCTGTTTGCCTTTGGAGGCATCGAGGCCATCAGCGCCGGAGCCCAGGAGCTGATTGGCCGGCCGATGCCGCACTACATCGTTTTGAACCTTGAAACCCTGCGGGAACTGGGGGATGCCCTCGGCGGGCTGGAGATGACGGTGGCCAAGCGAATGCGATACAGCGACCGCAGCCAAAACCTAGAAATCGATTTACTGCCAGGCCATCAACGCCTGCGAGGCCGCGCCCTAGAGGGCTACCTGCGCTTTCGAAATGACGGCGAAGGAGACCTGGGCCGCATGCGGCGGCAGCGGCAGGCGGTGGGGGCATTGATGCGCCAACTGGCCACAACAGAAGCGATGGCCAAGCTGCCCCAGCTGCTGCAAATCGCCAACGCCAACATCAAAACCAACCTCAACCTGTTCCAACTCGCCAGCCTGGCCAAGGTGCTCTCCGGCCAACAGCTCAGCGCCTCCTCCCTGCCGGGCTACTTGGGCTATCGCAATGGCATCAGCTACTGGTTTGTGACTAATCCAGAGCGATCCCAATAATTCCTCCGTGGCCTCTGCGCGGCCACCAGAGCTAAGAAAGGAAATTGGTGGAGATTGCGGTTGCAACTGCTTAAGGAGAACGGCCAGCGGGAGGTTTTCTGCGGTCTGACCTCGATTGTTTGGCTGCACCGGCGCATGCCTGATGCTTTTTTTCTGGTGGTGGGTTCACGCACCTGCGCGCACCTGATCCAAAGCGCCGCCGGCGTGATGATCTTTGCCGAACCTCGCTTTGGCACCGCGATCCTTGGCGAACGGGATCTCGCTGGCCTCGCCGATGCCAACGAGGAGCTCGATCGGGTGGTGGCTGACCTGCTGCAACGCAGGCCCGAAATCCGCACCCTGTTTTTGGTGGGGTCGTGCCCCAGCGAAGTGATCAAGCTGGACCTGGGCAAAGCCGCTGAGCGCCTCAATCAGCAGCATCGCGGCCGCGTGCAGGTGGTGAACTACAGCGGCAGTGGCATCGAAACCACCTTCACCCAAGGGGAAGACCAGGCGCTCACCGCCCTGGTTCCTTTGATGCCGGAAAGCCCAACACCCCAGCTGCTGTTGGTGGGCACGCTGGCTGATGGCGTGGAAGAGCGCTTCCTCACCTTGTTTGAGCGCCTTGGCATTGGCCCTGTGGCCAGCCTGCCGCCGCGGCGTTCCACCGAGCTGCCCGCAGTGGGCCCCGGCACCAAGCTGCTGCTCACCCAACCCTTTTTGGGGCAAACAGCCCGGGCCCTGCAAGCCAAAGGCGCTGAGCTGATCAGCAGCCCCTACCCCCTGGGCGTGGAGGGCAGCGAGCTGTGGTTCCGCGCTGCGGCCAGGGCCTTTGGCATTGCCGATGAACACACCAGCGCCGTGCTGGAGCCCTTGGTGACTCGGGGGCGTGCAGCCTTGGAACCCCACCGCAAAGCTCTGGAGGGCAAACGCCTGTTCCTCTTGCCGGATTCACAAATGGAGCTGGCCCTGGGCCGCTTCCTGCAACGGGAGTGCGGCATGGAGCTGGTGGAGGTGGGAACCCCCTACCTCGATCGCAGCCTGCAGCAGCAGGAGCTCGATCTACTGCCGGCTGATGTGCAACTCAGCGAAGGCCAAAACGTGGAGGAGCAATTGGAGCGGGTGCGCCAAAGCCATCCTGATTTGGTGGTTTGCGGGATGGGGCTCGCCAACCCACTGGAAGCCGAAGGGATCACCACCAAGTGGTCGATCGAACTGGTCTTCAGCCCAATCCATGGCTGCGATCAAGCCGGCGATCTAGCTGAACTCTTTGCCCGCCCCCTGCGCCGCCGCGGCGCCCTCACCTTCGCCTGAGCGCCATGGAACTCACTCTTTGGACCTACGAAGGCCCGCCCCATGTGGGCGCCATGCGCATCGCCGCCTCGATGCAGGGGGTGCACTACGTGCTGCACGCCCCCCAAGGCGACACCTACGCCGATTTGCTGTTCACGATGATCGAGCGGCGCGACCAGCGCCCGCCGGTGACCTACACCACCTTTCAGGCCAGGGACCTGGGGGGTGACACCGCCGAGCTGGTGAAGCGCTCGATTCGCGATGCAGCCGATCGCTTCCAACCGCAGGCGCTGCTGGTGGGGGAGAGCTGCACCGCTGAACTCATCCAGGATCAACCCGGCGCCCTGGCCCAGGGCATGAATTTGCCGATGCCGGTGGTGACCCTGGAGCTGCCCGCCTACTCGAAAAAAGAGAACTGGGGCGCCGCAGAAACCCTCTACCAATTGATTCGCACCCTGCTCAAGCCGCAACTGCCGCCGTCAGGGCTCACCAAACCCGACCCCAAGCGCTGGCAAGAGCAAGGCCGCCGGCCGCGGGTGAACCTGCTGGGACCGAGCCTGCTGGGCTTCCGCTGCCGCGATGACGTGCGGGAGGTGCGGGTGCTGCTCGATGAGCTCGGCATCGACACCCATGTGGTGGCGCCCTTAGGCGCCAGCCCAGAGGATCTGCGCCGCATCCCCCAAGCTGAGGCCAACATCTGCCTCTACCCCGAAATCGCCGACAGCAGCTGCCGCTGGCTGGAGCGGCAATTCGGCATGCCCACCGTGAGCACCGTGCCCATTGGCATCGGTGCCACTGAAGCCTTTTGCGCGGAGTTACAGGAGCTGCTGGGGCTCGAGCCCACCACCAAAGGCAGTGGCCACAGCCGCATGCCCTGGTATTCCCGCTCGGTGGATTCCACCTACCTGACCGGGAAGCGGGTGTTCATCTTTGCCGATGCCACCCATGCCATTGCCGCGGCACGCATCGCCTCTCGCGAGCTGGGCTTTGAGGTGGTGGGCCTGGGCAGCTACAGCCGCGAACAGGCCCGAGCCGTGCGGGCAGCGGCTGACGAGCTCGGGCTCACCGCCCTGATCAGCGACAACTATCTGGAGGTGGAAGCGGCCATGGCTGAGGCCGCCCCGGAGCTGGTGCTGGGAACCCAAATGGAGCGCCACAGCGCCAAGCGCCTCGGCATCCCCTGCGCCGTGATCTCCTCACCGCTGCATGTGCAAGACGTGCCCGCCCGCTACGCGCCCCAGATGGGCTGGGAGGGGGCCAACGTGATCTTCGACAGCTGGGTGCATCCACTGATGATGGGTTTGGAGGAGCACCTAATTGGGATGTTCCGCCACGACTTCGAATTCGTGGACGGCCACATGAGCCACAAGGGTGAGAAGCCACCCGGGCCCCAAGAGGCTGATCCGATCACCTTGGCCGCCGAGGCCACTGGTGTTGATGAAGCAGAGCTGTTGCGCTGGGCCCCCTCAGGGCAAGCCGAACTGAGCCGGATTCCCTTCTTTGTGCGCGGCAAGGTGAAACGCAACACCGAGAGCTACGCCCAGGAGCGCGGCATCGTCAGCATCACCGATGAAGTGCTCTACGAAGCCAAGGCCCACTTTTCCCGGTAAGCCTCCACTGAGTAACGCGGTATCAACTTTTGATCCGCCGGATTTTTTGTTTACCCCCCAGTTGCTGTTGGCTGGCGTGGGTACCTGTTGAACAGCCCCATCCGTTCCGGTTCATGCCATGACCACAACCTTGACGCCACCAAGCAGTCGCCGTGAAGACGGCGAAGGCAGTGTGCAGGTGCATCAGGACGCCGCGATGAAAATCGAGGAGGGCGCTCTGGTCATTGCGGTCTACGGCAAAGGGGGGATCGGCAAGTCCACCACCTCATCGAATCTCTCGGCTGCGTTTTCCAAACTCGGCAAACGGGTGCTTCAGATCGGTTGCGATCCCAAGCACGACAGCACCTTCACCTTGACCCACAAGATGGTGCCAACGGTGATCGACATCCTCGAAGAGGTGGACTTCCACAGCGAGGAGCTGCAGCCCGACGACTTCGTCTTTGAAGGCTTCAACGGGGTGATGTGCGTGGAATCCGGAGGCCCTCCAGCGGGCACCGGCTGCGGTGGCTACGTCACCGGGCAAACCGTGAAGCTGCTCAAGGAGCATCACCTGCTGGAAGACACCGACGTGGTGATCTTTGACGTGCTTGGGGATGTGGTCTGCGGCGGCTTTGCCGCACCGCTGCAGCACGCCAACTACTGCCTGATCGTGACGGCCAACGATTTCGATTCGATCTTTGCGATGAATCGCATCGTGCAAGCGATTCAAGCCAAGGCCAAGAACTACAAGGTGCGCCTGGGTGGTGTGGTGGCCAACCGCTCGGCGGAAACCGATCAAATCGACAAGTTCAACGAGCGCACGGGCCTGCGCACCATGGCCCACTTCCGCGATGTGGATGCGATCCGGCGCTCACGCCTGAAGAAGTGCACGATCTTTGAAATGGACAAAGACGACGAGGGCGTGCAGGCCGTGCAAAACGAATACCTGCGGCTGGCGCAAAACATGCTCGACAACGTGGAGCCATTGGAAGCTGAATCGCTCAAAGATCGCGAGATCTTCGATCTGCTGGGCTTCGACTAAGCCGTTCTCACGGTCAGCAACTGCCCACACGGGCAGGCTCAATTCGTACGTTTAAACACGACAAACGAAAAATCCGAGCGGCACGCTCGGGGTACTTCTCATTACCCCTATGCGTTCGCCTGCGAGGGTTGAAATCCTGCCGATGCAAGCCAGCCAAGCTGGCTCCACCCTGTTCTCATCGCCCCAACCCAGTGACGAGACCCTGATCGCCACGGTGGGCACCACCCCATCCCACGAACTCTTCTGCCACCGCAAGCAGACCGATCAGCTGCTGCTCCTACAGGGCGAAGTGGATTTGGTGATCTTGCAAAACAAACAGCTGCACACCATCCCGATGCGGGTGGAGGAGGCCTGCTGGATTCGTATCCCCCCTGGCATTCCCCATGGCGCCATCAACCGCGGCGGATCACCGGCGCTGATGGTGAATGCCGTGCAGCGCCACGGCGAACCCGATGCCCGTGACTACCGGCCGCTGCCCATTCCCCTCACCCTGCAGCAGGCCTGGATCAGCTTGGTCAACGGGCCGGCCTAACGGCAGCTGGCCCTGCTGGCTTGTGGAGAGGCTCGGTGCAAAACACAATGTGCTGACTTCGACCCCAAAGGCCAACGATGAGCAGCTCCACGCCAGTTGATGTGCTGGTGCTCGCCGCCAGCAATGGCGAGAACCTCAAATTGGCCGAACGCTTTGCCGATGAAGCCCGCAAGCTGGGCTCCAGCGCCGAGGTGCTGGATCTCACCCTGCTGGATCTGCCCCTCTATCGCCCCAAAGCCGAAAAAAATGGCAACCCAGCCGATCTGGCCCGCTTGCAAGAGCGGCTGATGGCTGCTCCCCACTGGGTGATCTGCGCGCCGGAATACAACGGTTCGATTCCACCGGTGTTCAGCAATGCCGTGGCCTGGCTCTCGGTGCAGGGGGATGACTTCCGCGCCCTGTTCAACGGCCGCCCCGTGGCCATGGCCACCTTCTCTGGAGGCGGTGGGATGGAGCTGCTGCTCTCTTTAAGGATTCAGCTCACCCACCTCGGCGCCCAGGTGGTGGGGCGTCAGTTACTGAGCAATTACGCCAAGCCAGCCAAGGATGAATCAATCCAGGATTTGCTGCGCCGCCTAATGCAGATGCAACCGCTCGACTTGGGTGCTTAAGCGATGACCACCACACCTCAGCGCAGCCTGGGCCGCTTGCGGCCGGCAGCAGAGCGCTTTCACAGCCAGCGGGATTGGCTTGATAGCTGGCACAGCTTCAGCTTTTCGCACCACCACGACCCCAATTGGATGGGCTTCGGCCCGCTGCGTGTGATCAATGACGACACGATCGCCCCGGGCCAAGGCTTTGGCATGCACCCGCACCAGAGCATGGAAATCATCACCGTGATGGTGGAAGGCGAGCTCACCCATCAAGACTCCATGGGTCACCGCGAAGTGCTGCGCGCGGGCGAGGTGCAGCGCATGAGCGCCGGCCGAGGCGTGGTGCACAGCGAAATCAACCAGTCGGCGGCCCCCTGCCGGCTGCTGCAGATCTGGGTGGAACCGCAAACCCCTGGCGGAGACCCCCAATACGAACAAAAGCCGTTTGCGATCGCCGAGGGCTGGACCTGCCTGCTGGATCCCAGTGGCGAGGCTGGCGCCATGGCCATTCAACGGCCGGTGCGGCTCTGGCGCAGCCAGCCACCAGCGGGCACAAGCCTGGAGCTACCGCTGCAACCCAACCACAAGGCTTGGCTGCAGCTGATTGATGGCGCCATCACACTGGATGGGCAATCGCTGCAGAAGGGGGATGGTTTGGGCTTCGAGGGCACGCCGGGGCAAACCATCGTGAGCAGCAGCAGCACCAGCGACCTGCTGCTGTTTGAGCTGCAATGAGCGCCTGGCAGCGCCAGCTCACCGTTCCGCAGTTCACCGTTGTCAGCGGTCTGCTGGTGATTGCGCTTGGCACGCTGCTGCTGGCCACACCGCTGTGCTCTGGGCCATCGGTGGACCTCTGGGAAGCCCTGTTCACCGCCACCTCCGCCATCACGGTGACGGGCCTCTCGATCATTGATGTGGGTACGGAGCTGACCTTCTTCGGGCAGCTGGTGCTGGCGGCCTTGATCATCACCGGCGGCCTGGGACTGATGGCCATCAGCACCTTCCTGCAAGGCTTTGTGCAAGGCCGCACGGGTCTGCGTCAGCGCATCGACCAGGGCCGCACCCTCGATCAATTCGGTGTGGGCGGTGTGGGCTCCACCTTCCGGGCCATCGTGATCAGCGGCGGTGTGCTGATGCTGATCGGCACGGTGCTGCTCTATGCCTTCGGCTTCACCGACATCAGCAACCCAGGCGAGCGCCTCTGGGCCGCGATGTTCCACAGCATCAGCGCCTTCAACAACGCCGGATTCAGTCTCTGGTCGGGAAGCCTGGAGGCGTATCAGAGCAATGCCGTGGTCTGTGCCGTGGTGGCGGCGCTGGTGATCGCTGGTGGCATTGGCTGGCGCGTGCTCTCCGATCTCTGGATTCACCGGCGCAGCCCCCTGGAGTGGCGCCGCTTGAGCCTGCAAAGCCGCGTGGTGCTGCGCAGCAGTGTGCTGTTGATCGTGGCTGGCACCTTGGGGCTGCTGTTCACCGAACGGCTGGCACCAGCTGGGGTGGTGGGGGGCCTACCGCTGCTGCAGAAGGTGGGGGTCTCGCTGTTTCAGGTGATCTCGGCGCGCACCGCAGGCTTTGTATCGGTGCCGCTCTCGCTCGACACCATCTCCCATGCGGGCTTGTTCCTACTGATCCTGTTGATGTTTATCGGCGCCAGCCCGGGTGGCACCGGCGGCGGTATCAAAACCACCACCTTTGCGGTGCTGCTGTGCACCACACGCTCCACCCTGGAAGACCGCACCGAGGTGGTGATCAACCGCCGCCGCATCCCCGGCAAACAGGTGCTGCGGGCCGTGGGAATCACCCTGGCTTCGGCCGGTGTGGTGGTGCTGATGACGATGCTGCTGGGGCTAGGCGACACCGAAGCCGGCGTCCTGGGGGATGAAGACTTCACCTTCTTGGAGAAGTTGTTCACCTGCGTGTCAGCCTTTGCCTCGGTGGGGTTTGACCTCGGCGTCACCGCCCGCTTGGACCGCTGGGGACAACTGGTGCTGCTGGTTGGCATGTTCATCGGCCGACTCGGCATCCTGTTGTTGCTCTCGGCCCTCTTTGGCCGGCGCCCCCCCAGCCGGGTGCGCTACCCGCAAGAAGAACTCATCCTGTAGTCATCACCGTGAACTCCATGACCGGCAAGCTCTGGTTATCCCAATCCAATCGCCGTGATCTCTCCGATGGCTATGCGGTGATCGGCTTGGGCCGCTTTGGCCTGGCGGTTTGCGAGGAGCTGGTGCGCTGGGGCGCCGAGGTGCTGGCCATCGACGATGAAGAGCGGGCCGTGGATGAGCTGCGCCAGGTGGAACCGTCGATCGAAGCGCGCCTGGTGGACTGCACCGATGAAGAAGCCATGCGGGAAGCTGGCGTGCTGCAGGTGGGCACCGTTGTGGTGGCCATCGCCGGCTCGATCGAAGCCAGCATCACCGCCACGCTGATCGCCAAAGACGCCCCCGGCAGCCGCGTCAAACAGGTAATCGCTAGGGCCAACAGCGACATCCACATGAAGATGCTGCAACGGGTAGGGGCCGACCGCGTGGTCTATCCGTTGAAGTTGCAGGGTCAGCGGCTTGGCGAGGAGCTGGTGCGGCCCAATCTGCTGGAACGCCTGGAACTCGATGCCGACCACAGCATTGAAGAAATCCTGGTGCCAGAGGCCTTCTCAGGCCAATCGCTGCGGGAGCTCAACCTGCGCCGCAGCCATCACGTCACGGTGCTGGCGGCTGGTCCCCAGCACGCCTTCACCGTGAACCCGCCCGCCTCGCTAGTGCTGCAGGCTGGTGAACGCTTGGTGGTGATGGGCAGCAAAGAGGCCCTCGCCGCTCTGCCAACCGAATAAGGCCTAAGGGTTTAAGCCCACCAACTCACTGGAGAGATCCCACACCCGCAGGGCCGTGGCCGGATCACTGGCCTTATCGGAGAGCTCCTGCTCAAACTGCTTGCCGTCTTTTTTCTGGCGGTTGCCCCAGCTCCAATGGGCGCCGGAACTGCGGAAGGCTGGATCGGCCACCACCTGGGCTACCCGCTCGCCGGCCAGGGCTTGGCTCACATAACCGCCGGTGATGTTCTTCTGGAACCAGGGGAAGATCTTTTGGAATGCCGGCAGGCTGTTGCGAAACAGCGGCGTATCGGCCACACAACCGGGATAGAGCGAGCTGAAGCTGATACCGGTGGACGCGTGGAAGCGGCGATGCAACTCCAAGCTGGTGATCATGTTGCACAGCTTGCTGTCTTTGTAGGCCTTTCCGGGCTTGAACTTCTTGCCGCTGGCCATGGCGATCGGCGCCTTGAATCCCTTGTCAAAGCCGGAGAGATCGCCCAGATCCGCTGGCGCGGGGATGGGGATCTTGCCGCCCAATTCTTTGGAGTTGGCCGTCACCGTGCCCAAGGTGATCAGGCGCTTATCGCCTGCTGGGGAGGCCTTGAGATCCTCCAGCAACAGGCGGGCCAACAGGAAGTGCCCCAAATGGTTGGTGGCCATGCTGAGCTCATAGCCCTGGGCACTCCATTCCGGTTCTTTGAGCAGGGGCTTGTAGACCGCGGCATTGATCACCAGCGCCGTCAGGGGCCGATTGAGGCCTCGGAACATCTCCACAAACGCCTTCACCGACTCGAGATCGGAGAGGTCCAGCGGCAGGATGATCGCTTCTGCCGGACGGCCCAAACCCACCTCCACCAGGGCCCGTTGGGCTTTGGCGCCATCCCGACACGCCATCACCACGGTCCAGCCCTGATCGATCAAGGCCTTGGTGGTCCAGAGGCCCACGCCCGATGAGGCGCCGGTAACGATGGCCAGTGGCGCCGATGAGGAGGGAGACGGGCTACTGGTCATGGAACGAGGGCTTAGGGAGTGGGAGCGGCTTCAGGCGGAAGCCAAATGATGCGGCGGCGGTTGGGGGCAATCCATTGCTGCTCCTGCTGCAGAAGGGCTTGCTCGCCATCGATGCTGAACAAACGATCGAGGGAGCGCTTTTGCCCCTCCAACCGATCGAGTTGCAGGGCCAGCACCGCTTGAATTTCGCTGTGGCGATCGAGCCGTTGCTGATGGGCCAAGGCCAATTTGGCCAGCGTGACAAATGCCAAAGTCAAGCCAACTGCCTTCAGGCCCAGGCCCAAAAAGGCGAACAGCAGCTCTTCGCGGGCGATCGCCGCTGAAGAGGGCAGAACAACCTCAGGTTGCTGCGCTTGTGGCGCTGGCCGATGAGACCCTTGCCGAGCGGTGAGACGCGTTGCGGGGCGGCGAGTCCGGGGCACCACAGCTTCCATGACACCCGCTTGTAGCGCACGTCACCGAAGCTGCCAAGTCACCCAGAGCTCAGGAGCGGTAAAGGCTGACGCTCAGACGCAGGGCCAAAACGGCGGCGTGGGCTGCCACCACGAGGGCGATGAAGATCTCAGACTGAGACAGGGCAGTTGCCATGGTGTGCGATCAGAACCTCTCCATTTTCCGTGCCAGCGCCAACTTCCCAAGGGGGCTGTCACAGCTCTTGATGGCTGCCAGAACTAAGTTGCGGGCAGAGGAGTGAACGCCATGCTGCTCGCGGCCTGGAGACATCAGGCACCTGCGCGCTCAGGCGCCGATGCCGTGGGGGCGCTGAAGCAGGAGCTGCTCCGCCTGGGTTCGATGGTGGAGGAATCAGCCGTGCTGGCCCGGGCCGTGCTGTCGGGCCCCGACATGGAGGCGGCACCACAAATCCGCCGCGGCGACGACCGCATCGACAAGCTTTACCGGCGCCTGGAGGAGGAATGCGCTGATCTGCTCTGCCAAAAGCGCCTCAGCCAAGCCCAGGTGCGCGAGGTGCTGAGCTTCATGCACTGCCTGCGTGATCTCGAGCGCTTTGGTGATTACTGCAAAGAGCTGGCCGCTTTGGGCGAGCAGTTGCTGCCGGCGCAGCCGGTGATCATCCGCGACGACGTGCTGACGATGCTGGACCGTTGCCGGTCGCTGTTGGCCCTCGCCCTCGACAGCCTCAGCGAAGAAGATCTCAGCGCCGGGGCCAGGCTCCAGGCCCTCGATGACCTGGTGGACCGGGACTACGAACGGCTGGTGGAGGAACTCACCGAAACCTGCACCGCCGGCGGCGTGTGCCGGGATCATCAGTTGATGCTGGTGCTGGTGCTGCGCTGCATTGAGCGCATGGCCGACCATGCCGTGAATGTGAGCCAGCGGGTGGCGCGGCGCGAACCATGAGCGAGACCCTTCTGATCCACATCAGCGCTGAGCAGATCCGCGCCCTGGACATGGCCCCTTTGCAGGAGCTGCGGCAGCTCTCGGCAGCTGCGCTGCTGGACCTGGAAGACAGCGTTGCACTGCAACTGGAGTGGCCCCGCGCCGATGACGACCCGCGCGAACTGAGCGAAGTACCTGAGTGCCGCCTGTGGAGCTTGCGGGCCGATGCGCTCTGCCCCTGGCTCACCCTGCTGCTGCAACGCAGCGACGGCCAACTCAGCCGCCATGTGGCCATGCAGGTGCTGCATGAGTTCAGCCGCAATGAGGGCCTGCGCTTTGATCCCGATGACCTCAGCCTCTGGATCAGCCATCGCCTGTTCTGGCTTGATGACTGGGGCAACGAGCAGGGGCTTGCCCTGCGCGGACGGCTCGGGCAAATGGCTGCCGTGTTGGGCTTCAACGTGGAAGCTGGCTTCTGGCCTCAGGCCTGAAGCCACAGGCTGAGGGCGCGGCGGCTGCTATCGATCGCCAAGGCCAAGCTCAAGATCCGCAGCAACCAGGCCAGCTGGCGCGGACTCACCCGCTGCAGCCGGCTCGCCGCCCACTTGGCGGCCACCGCCGCCAGCCCCCCGAGCAGCAGCGCCGGCAGCAATTCGCCGCGGCCCTCGAGCACAAATAGTGACCCCGCTCCAGCAGAGGCCAGCAGCACGGCCACGGTGCTGAGCCGAATCGCCAGATGCATCGGCAGCTGCAACCAAGCCACCATCAACGGCACCATCACCAAGCCGCCGCCCAGGCCCAACAGGCCGCCGCAGAGCCCAGCGATGCAGCCCACCAAGGCCAAAGGCAGCAGCTCAGGGGAGGGATCGGTGCTGTCATCAGCGCTGGCGGACTGCTGGCGCGGCCGCACCAATGCGGCCACCACGGCATAGACAAGCGCTTGCACCGCCAGCAAATGCCAGCCCGAGAGCACCTTGCCCACCAGTGCAAAAGCAAGGCCGCTGGCTAAAGCTGCCAAGGCAATCACCAAAGCGGGTTGCAGCGGCAAGCGGCCCTGGCGCCAGTGGGCCCAGCTGCCAGCAGCGGTGGTGGGAACAATCGCCAAGGTGCTGGTGGCCAAAGCCTCATGGGGCTCCAAACCAAGCGCCAGCAACAGCGGCGAAAAAATCAAGCCGCCGCCAATGCCCAAAAAGCCCGAAAGCAGACCGGCGAGGATGCCTAACGGCAGCAGCAACAGCAGCTGGAGCATCCCCTCCCATCGCAAACGCCCCCAGCTTCGTTGATCCACGGCCAACGGTGGGGGCTCTATCCGGATCTGCGCAGCTCAGGCAGCGTGCAGATGGGCTTGGACCGCTGGATGCTGAGCCAGCTCAGCGAGGAGCAGCCGGTGCTGCTGCGCTTTTACCAGTGGCAGCAGCCCACCCTCTCGCTGGGGCATCACCAGAGCTCACCCCCCAATAGTTCGGGCCTTGGCGTCCCGGTGGTGCGCCGCCCCAGCGGCGGTGCCGCTGTGCTCCATGGCGGCGATCTTTGTTATGCCATCGCCCTGGCCCAACCACCCCGCGGGCAGCGCCGCGCCTACCGGCTGCTGAACCAATGGTTACAAGCGAGCTTTGCGCAATTGGGCAGCGCCTTGATCGATGGCAGCAGCGAGCAGCAACGCGGGCAACAGCATTGCTTCGCCCAAGCCACCGGCGCTGATCTGGTGGATCCGCTTGGAATCAAACGCATCGGCAGCGCCCAGCTATGGCAGCGGGGCCGGCTGCTGCAACACGGCTCAATCCAACTGCAACCACCAGCGCAGCTCTGGCAGCAGCTCTTTGATGAGCCGGCACCACCTGTGCTGCCCGAGGCCTTCAGCGCCAAGCGGCTGCGGCAGGTGTTGCTGCAGCAAGCCGAGCAGTGGCTGCTTGGATCAACGCCGAATCAGTTGGCTTGGCCTGAGGAGCCCGAGCGGTTGGCCGCCATCACTTCCGGCAACGCCGCCACGGTTTCTGCCACAGGCCCCAGTGATAGGCCCAAGGGGTAAGCGCCCTGGCGGCGCGCCTGCTCCAGCAGTGGTTGGGGCAAGCGCACCGACAACCGCCGCATCACGGCTTCTGAGAGTTCGGGACGCTCGAGAGTTCCCACCGGCAATCCAGCTGGATTGAGCACCAGCAGCCGGCCCTGCTCGGATTCTTCTAACGCCAACACCGCGCGCCACAGCGGGGCTGTTTCAGCAATCGAGGGGAGATCACTGAGGGGCCGCTGGTGCTGCTCGAGGGTTTCCACATCCCAGCGCTGCACGGGCACCTGCTTGAGGGGCTGATCATCGACGAAGCCCTTCCAGCGCCCCCCTTGGCAGAGCAGCACCCAATCCGGGCGCGGCGAATCATTGGAAAGGCGCATTTGGCTGAGATCCCGCAGGGTTTTGCCGGGCTCCATCACCCGCAAGCGGCGGCTCACGGAATCTTTGACCTGCAGATGCTGCAGCGCCCGTTGCAACGCCAGCAGTTGCAGTTGGTTGCGGGAGGCGCCGAGGGCAAACCAACCCAACAGCAGCAACCACAAGCCACCAAAGGAGCCTGTGCGCAGGAACAGGAACACCCCAAACACCACGCCCATCCAACCCAATAGCTGGCCGCAGCGGGTGGCGGTGCGCACGCCCTTCTCGCGGCTGCCACTGGCCTGCCAGACAAGGGCTTTAACGATCTGCCCGCCATCGAGGGGCAACCCCGGCAACAGGTTGAACAGGGCCAGCAGCAAATTCAGCTGGGCCAGCACCAGGGCCACTTCTCCCAAGGCCGGCTGAATGTGGCTCAAAGGATGCACAGCCACCGCCAACAGCAAGGCCAAGAGCGCACTCACCGCGGGGCCAGCGGCCGCCACCAGCAAGGCGCCCATCGGCGTGGAGGGATCCCGCTCAACGGAGGCCACCCCACCAAGCATGAACAGGGTGATGCTGCGCACCTTCACGCCAAGGCGCAGCGACATCAGCGAATGGCCGAGTTCGTGCAACACCACTGAGAGAAACAGCAGCAGTGCCGTCAGGAATCCGTAGGCAGGATTGCCATCAAATTGCTGGCCAAACAGCACCGTGGCCAGCACCAAAACAAACAGCCAACTGGGATGGATATAGAGCGGAATTCCGGCCAGGCTCGTCACCTTCCAGCCCTGGCCCTGTGGGGCGTTGCTCACCTGCTTGCCCCCTCACCTCAACCACCATCCTAGAAACGGTTCCATGGCTGCACAGCTGAAAATCTGCGGACTGATGCAACCGCCGCAAGCCGCTGCTGTGGCGGATCTGGGCGCCAATGCCATCGGGGTGATCGCCGCGCGCCCCTCCAAGCGGTTTTTGCCGCCCGAGCAGCGCCCAGCCCTGTGGGAGGCCGTGGCAAACGCCAACCCTGCCTGCTGCCGGGTTCTGGTGGTGGTCAACCCCAGCGACAGCGAACTGCAGAGCCTGCGGCCAGAGCAAGGCCATCAGCTGCTGCAGCTGCACGGGGAAGAAACGCCCGAGCGCTGCCAGCACCTGCGTGATGCGCTGGGCTTGCCCCTCTGGAAAGCCCTGCGGATTCGCAGCGCCGCCGACCTCAAGCGGGCTGAGACCTACAGCGCTGTGGTGGATGGCCTGCTGCTGGATGCCTGGAGTGAATCAGCCCATGGCGGCACGGGCGAGCGCTTGCCGCTGCAGTGGCTGCATGGCTTTGAGCCAGCCCTGCCCTGGTGGCTCGCCGGCGGGCTCGGCCCCAGCAATGCCCGCGAGGCCCTGGAGCAACTGGCCAAGCAGGGGCTGAGGCCCACAGGCCTGGATGCCAGCAGCGGGGTTGAAAGCGCGCCAGGGCTAAAGGATTTGCAGCTGGTGAAAGCTTTGGTGAAAGCCGTTCACGGCTGAATTGCACACAATTCAGCTAGTTGCTCTGCTGCGATGCCCTCTCCATGGCTATTGGCCCAAGGAATGCTGATGGGCTGTCAGTTGATTGGCGGTCAACTGGAGTGCGTGCCAGGGATGGATCACCTCAAGCCGCAGCAACAAATCAATGTGCTCAAACAGCAAATTGATGCCACCAGCCAGCGGGCCTCGGAGCTGCAAGCAGCCATCGAGAGCCTCGGTGAGCTGGAACTCGCTGGCGAGGCCATCGCCGGTGAGCTGATTGAAGCCCGCTGGTTGGCGGCCAACCCAGGAGGTCCTCAGCCCACGCTGATCCACTGGTACCGGCAAGGCGAGTCGGGCTGGCTGCTGATTCCAGGAGCTGTGGGCAACAGCTACACCGCCCAACCCAGCGATGTAGGCCTGGAGCTGATGGCTGTGGCGATCGTGATCACCCCTGAAGGCCACAGGCGCGTGGCCTCAGCACCGTTGGGGCCAGTGCGGCCTTAGCCCAGCATCGATTCCTGCTGCTTCACCAGCTCAAAGAATTCAGCCTTGAGGCTGGGGTCATGGCGGAAATCGCCGCGCACAACGGAGTTCACCATGCTGGTTTGGGGCTCTTTCACGCCGCGCCACTTCATGCAGTAGTGCTGCGCCTTCACCAGGATCGCCAGGCCTTGGGGCTCACAAAGACGCTCGATTTCATCGGCCAGGATCATCACCGCTTCCTCCTGGATGTGAGGGCGGGAGAAGACCCAATCAGCCACGCGGGCGAACTTGCTCAGGCCAATCACGCTCGAACCAGGCTTGATGCCAATCCAGCAGTTACCCAGGATCGGCACCAGGTGGTGGGAGCAAGCCGAGCGCACCGTGATCGGACCCACGGTGTAGATCTCATCGAGATTTTTGACGTTCGGGAAGCTGGCGATCTTGGGCTGCTGGAGGTAGCGCCCCTTGAACACCTCCTGCAAATACATCTTGGCGACGCGCTCAGCCGTCTCCTCGGTGTTGTGATCGCGCTCGATATCGATCACCAGTGAGCGCAACAGATCGCGCACCTTGTCGGTGACCTCCTGCTGCAGCAGCTCAAGCTCACCGGGCTTGAGGTGGTCAGCGATGTTGTCGTTGGCCAGGTAAGGCGCTTCGGCCGCTTCCAAGCGGGCGCGAATCACGTCGCTAATCGAACGGGGCAGGGTCTTACTGATGCTGCGGGCCACGGAGGAGCCATCCAGCACAGGCGAACCAATGGACGAGGAGGCAGAAGACGCCATGGCAGTGGTGTCGTCGAGTGCAGTCATGGAGCTCAGAGCGCGCCAGCAGCGGGCATGAGGGTGATGTCCTCCAGCAGCAGCTGGGGGGGTTGCTGCGCGATGTGCAGCAGGGTGTCAGCGACCTTGGCCACGGGGAGCATGGCACAACGATCAAAGTCCGCCTGAACCGTTGGGGTATCCCACAGCGGCGTGTCCACAGCGCCCAGGGTGAGGGTGCTGAGGCGGATCCCGTGTTGCCGTTCGTCTTCGGCGAAACAGCGCGTTAAGGCTTGAACCGCCGCCTTGCTGGTGCAGTAGGCCCCCCAACCGGGGAAAGCCGAGCGCGCCGCATGGCTGCTGATGTTCACGATCAAGCCGCCGCCTTGGGCGCGAAGCCCGGGCAGCACAGCCTGACAAACCTGAAACACGCTGGTGACGTTGAGCTGCATCAGCCACTGCCACTGCTCAAGGCTCACCTCAGAAAGGGGAGCGGTGAGCGCAGCACCGGCGTTATTGATGACCACCGATGGGGTGCCCTCCTGCTGCTGCAACCGGGCAATGGCCGGTGCAATGGCAGCAGGATCACTGAAGTCGACGCATTCAGTGGCTACCGACACCCCGAAGGAGCGGCAGCGCTGAGCGACGTCTTCAAGGGCATCAGCCGAACGCGCCATCAGCTGGAGTGACCAGCCGGCTTCAGCAAAACGCTGAGCCGTGGCAGCGCCGATGCCCCGGGAAGCCCCGGTAATCAGTGCAGTCGAAGACAACAACAAAAAAGGAACGTGGAAAAACCGGCCGAACGACCAGTTCTTTAAGGAATATTACGCCCCTGATGACGATTCGAGGGTGTCTGACGTAGCAGCAGCTTCCATCTCGGGATGCTCTAGATAACGGCCAATGCGGCGGTACTTGCCATAGCGCTGGTCCATCAACTCCTGGCGTGACAGGGATGTGAGCTGGTTGAGCTCCTCGCACAGAGCAGTGCGCAGGGTTTCGGCGGCCTGCAACGGAGCCCAGTGATTGCCACCCGATGGCTCGCCGAGAACCCGATCAACGATGCCCAGCTGGCTGAGATCACGGGCGGTGATCTTCAGAGCTTCAGCGGCAGTAGAGGCCTTGGCGGCATCGCGCCACAGGATCGAAGCGCAGGCCTCAGGGCTCGCCACGGTGTACACCGAATGCTCAAACATCATCAGGCGATCGGCCACACCAATGCCCAAGGCGCCGCCCGATCCACCTTCACCAATCACGGTGGCTATCACCGGCACCTCAAGGGCAAACATCTCGCGCAAGTTCACGGCAATGGCTTCGCCCTGCCCCAGCTCTTCAGCCTTCAAGCCGGCATAGGCACCGGGGGTGTCGATGAAGCTGATCACTGGCAAGCCAAAGCGTGAGGCGTGCTGCATCAGGCGCAAAGCTTTGCGGTAGCCCCCGGGGGAGGCCATGCCGAAGTTGCGGGCCACGTTCTCTTTGGTGTCGCGCCCTTTCTGGTGGCCGATAAACAGCACCGCGCGGCCATCCAAGCGCCCGAGGCCGCCCACCAAGGCTTGGTCATCGCTGCCAGAGCGATCACCGTGCAACTCAATCCAGTCGTCGCTGAGCAGCTGGATGTAATCAAGGCAGCTGGGGCGCTGGGGGTGCCGGGCCACCTGAATCTTCTGGGCTGGAGTCAGCGAGCTGAAGATCTCTTCGCGGCGACGGGTCGCCAGGGTTTCCAGCTGCAGCAACTGCTGGCTCACATCCACTTCCGAGTCGCGCGCCAGTTGGCGGATCTGCTCGATTTGCTCCTCGAGATCCACCAGGGGCTTTTCGAAATCAAGCAGCAGGCGACGTGGGGCCATCAGGGCTTAAGCAGCGAGGGGCTGGGGGTTCAAGGTTTTGGGGTCGATCCCCAAGGCGGAGAAACCGTGGCGGATCGAAGCCATGCCGATCTGCTCCATGGCTTCCAGGGTGATGTTGTTGCGGCCCCAGCTGAAGTTGGTGTGGATGCCTTCGAACTCGAGCAGCATCGCCTCAGCGAAGCAGGCAAACAGTTGGCGGCGCGGATTGGCCATGTCGGCCACCGTCATCATCTGCCAACCGATGTCGCGGGCAAATTCAACGATGCCGCCCTTGAGCACGGTCACGTGCTCCGACATCACCTTGCTGTCAAGGTTTTTGGGATAGCCCCCATCGATCATCAAGCAGGGCTTGCGCAAGCTGTTGCTATCGATCTCCAAGGTTTGGGGCAGTGAAGCCACCCACACCACCACATCAGCTTCCGGCAGGGCCTGCTCCAGCGTGAGGATGCGGCCGCCACCGAGCTCTTCGCGCAGATCTTCCAGACGCTGCTGCTGACGAGCCACCAACAGCAGCTCACCAACACCGGTTTTGTTGGCCATCCAACGGCAAACAGCACTACCGATATCACCGGTGGCACCAACAACGGCAACCTTGGCTTTTTTGAGATCGATTCCAAGCCGCGGAGCGTTCTGCTCCACCTGACGGCAAATCACCCAGGCGGTGTGGGTATTGCCGGTGGTGAAGCGATCCCACTGCAGCAGGGTGGAGCGGATCTGCTGGAACTTGGCGAGGTTGAAGTTCTCGAAAATGATCGAGGTGAAGCCACCCAAGGCGGTGATGTTGATGCCGCGCTTTTGGGCCAGCTCCATCGCGTTCTGCACCTTGCGCGTAGCCGTTTTGAAGCGGCTCAGCATCTCCGGCACGAAGCAGGAATCGATGTAGGTGCCCTCGATGGTCTTACCGGTGGAGCTGGTGACCTCAAAGGACTCCACCAGCTGGGGTGGTGCGCTGCACCAAAGATCGAGTTCGCCCTCAGCCAGATCCTCAAAGCCGAGATCCCGTGCCGTATTGCGGGCATCACGGAAGCTGCTGGAGTGACCGATCAGACCAAACATTCGGGAAGCTGACTGACTGACGCCAAGACGTCAGGATCCGGAAGGTGAACCGAATGAGTGTCCCACGACACCACCCGGCTCGAGCAATCCCTAGGCCACCAAAGCCGCTGCACTCATGCGAGCCAGATCGCGGGAGTTGAAGCCGATATCCATCAAAGCTTCCTGGTAAGCGATCAGGAAATCCTCGATCAGGCTTTCCTTTTCCATCTTCAGCTCAGCGGCATCGTCAGCCACCTCTTCGAGCATGCGGCGGATGATCGGCAGGTTGACCTTGTTGGCCTCGATGATCTCGTCGCGGCTGCTTTCGAAGTTGGCCTTGAGCCACTCCTGGCCGTAGTTGAGGTGGGTGTACTCGTCTTTGACCACGCCCTCAGTGATCTTGCGGGCAAAGGGATCAGCAACAGGGATATAGATGTGATAGGCCGCAATCGCGAACGCTTCGATCATCAAGGCCTGGATCACCAGGCAGGTGACGACCTTGTTCTGATCTAGAGCAGTGCGGAAGTTGCCGTGGAGGTCAGAGAAGAACTCCTTGGCGAACACCATGTCGGGCTCAACGCTGAGGTTCTTGCCGCAGGCCTGGAAGCCCTTCATGTGCTTCATCTCCATGCGGGCCAGCTGAGCCAGCTCATCGGCCTGATCAGGAATCAGGGTGCCTAGGGAGATGTAGTTGTCATGGGCTTCCTGCTCGCCCTCAATCACGATGGCGTTAA
>JAAXIH010000100.1 GCA_012270465.1 Synechococcus sp. | reverse complement strand
CAGCACTAGGCCACGGACCCCAGCTAGGGGGACCGCTGGACGGAGTATAGGGGCCAGAAATGGCAGGTTCCCAGAGCAGTTACAAAGGTTCAATCCCTGTGCTGGACAGGGCTCTTAGCAACCCTAAGTAACAACTAAAAAACAATTATTTCATCAGAAAAATGATACCGAGACTTGACAGATGGCGATGCTGAGTGCACAGCTTTGCGCTTCACTGGGGTCATCCCGTGCGGCCTGCCGCCCCCGATGCTCCGCGTTTTATTCCGTCGTCTGTTGCGGCACGGCATGGCCGTGCTGATCGGCCTTGCTCTGCTGCTTGCCCCAGCCTCGCCAAGCCTGGCGGCTCCATGGGGCAAACAACGCTCAGAACCCAGTAGCACCAGCGGATCAGCAAGCCTGTTGCAAGAGGTGGCGCCCCCGGGGGCGGCGCAGCAACTCAGTGATCAACTGCGCGGCAAGCAGCCTCAGCTCAGCGTGGTGAGCCCCAAACCTGGAAGCCAAGTCGGCGCCGGGGAGTGGACCCTGCAATTGCGGCTTGAGGACTGGCCCGTACTGGAGTCCAGCGAGCTGGGAGCTGGCCCCCATGTGGTGGTGCAACTGGATCAGCAGGAACCCCAGCGGATCTTTTCAAGCGACAGCAAGGGGCTGATCAACGTCGCCATGCCGGCTCTAACGCCAGGCAGCCATCACCTCAGCGCCTTTGCCGCTCTGCCATGGGGCGAAGCAGCCGCCAGTAAAAACGCACGGATTCAATGGCAGCTCTATCGGGGATTGGCCACTCCGGAAGCCCTACCCGATCTCGATGCCCCGCAACTGGTGGCGGTCCCGCCGCAGCAGCTGGCCGCTGGCGCGGCTGTGCCGATCAACTGGTTTTTGTTCAATGCGCCCCTGCAGCACCTGCGCGATGGCGATGAGCAGTGGCGGCTACGGCTGAGCCTCGATGGCAGCAGTGTGGTGCTTGATCGGGCCCAATCGCTCTGGCTCAAACCGCTGAAAGCGGGCGAACACTTCCTCAAGCTCGAGTTGCTCGATGGCGATGGCAACCCGCTGCAGCCAGCCTTCAACAGCCTGGTGCAAGAGCTGCGTATGCCCATCTCCAGAGCCGGGGCACCAGCTTTCTTCAGCAGCCGCCTGAGTGCCGATCAATTGGCCGAGCTCAGCGACCCGAATTACCAACCCGCACCAGAACCTGAACCTGAGCCGGAGCCAGAACCCGCCGCTGAACCTGAGCCAGAACCCGCCCCTGAGCCAGCAACCGAGCCTCAAACCGAAGCGCAAGCTGAGCCGGCGGCAGAACCTCAAGCGGAGTCTCCCGAGCCAGAAGCTCCGATGGCCCAGGACGCCAAACCCGAAGCGGAAGCTGAGGTCCCAGCCGCAACGGCTGCCGACCTGACCGGAGATCCTTCTTGAAACGCCTTGGTCTTTGCGCCAGCCAGGCCGGCCTAAAGCTGCTCGAACCACTGCTGCAAGCGGGTGAACTCGAGGCCATCGCTGTTCCCGCTGGCCTGCTCAATCCCCAGCGGCCGGAGTTGATTCGCCATGCAGACGGGCCCAAAGGCCTGCTGCAAGAGCACTGGGGCGAGTTGGAGCTGCTGGTGGGAGCACTGGCCGCGGGGGCCCTGGTGCGACTGGTGGCACCACTGCTGCAACACAAGCTGCACGATCCAGCGGTACTGCTGCTGGCAGCAGAGGGGCCGACGCTGCTGCCCTTGCTGGGGGGCCACAGCCAGCAGGCCGACACCCTGGCCGAGCAATTGGCGCCTCTGCTGCAAGCCAGCGTGATCCAAAGCGGCTTCAGCAGCAGTCAGGGACTGCCAGCCCTCGATGCCTTTGGTGAGACCTGGGGCTGGCGCCGCGGCAGCGGCAACTGGGATGAGCTGATGCATCGGGCCGCCCGCCATGAACCACTGAGCCTGGAGAGTGCGGCAGGGCAACCAGCCCTGAACGACTGGCTGCTGGCCAGTGACTTGCCGCTGACGCGAACCACCAGCAGCACCGCTGATCTCTGCATCAGCAGCAGCACGGGCGGAGGTTGCCGCTGGCACCCGCCGGTGCTGTGGCTGGGGGTGGGCTGTGAGCGCGGCAGCAGCCTGGAGTTGTTGCGCCAAGCCGTGGATAGCGCCCTGCAAACCGCGGAGTTAGCCGCAGAAGCCGTTGCTGGACTGGCCAGCATCGATGTGAAAAACGATGAGCCCGCCCTGCTGGCCCTGGCGAGCGAGCGCAACTGGCCTCTGAAGTTCTTCAGCGCCAATGAGCTCAAAGCCCAATCGGTGCCCAACCCATCGGCGGTGGTGGCTGCCGAGGTGGGCTGCCCGAGCGTGGCGGAAGCCGCCGCCCTCTATGCAGCCGGATCAGGAGCTGAGCTGCGCGCCCATAAACAAATCAGCCGCGGCCAACCGGGCGAAGGCGCCGTCACCACGGCGATTGCTGCCGCCCCACAACCTTGGGCGCCGCAACGGGGACATCTGCATCTGATAGGCGCTGGGCCTGGAGCGCTGAATCAACTCACGCCAGCGGCCCAGCAAGCGTTGGCGAGCAGCAGCGCCTGGGTGGGGTATGGCCTCTATCTCGATCTTTTGGAGCCATTACGCCGGCCCGATCAAGTGCGCTTTGACGGCCAGCTCACCAAAGAAAAAGAGCGCTGCCAGCAAGCCCTTGAACTCGCCCGCCAAGGGGTTGCCGTGGCCCTGATCTCCAGCGGAGAGAGCGGGATGTATGGCATGGCCGGGCTGGCCCTGGAGCAATGGCTGGCCTTAGCCAGCCAAGAGCAACCGAACTTCAGCGTGCACCCGGGCATCTCCGCCTTTCAGATGGCCGCCGCACGGCTGGGAGCCCCGTTGATGCACGACCTCTGCACCATCAGCCTCAGCGACCGGCTGACGCCATGGGAATTGATCGAACAGCGGCTCAAAGCGGCCGCCCAAGGGGATTTTGTTGTGGCCCTCTACAACCCCCGCTCCCGAGATCGCCACTGGCAACTGGGGCGCGCTGTGGAATTGCTACTGGAACACAGGCCCGCCACCACGCCCGCTGCCATCTGCCGCCAACTCAGCCGCAGCGATGAGGCCCTGCAGATCCATCGATTGGCTGAGCTGCCACTGGAAGCGGTCGACATGTTCAGCCTGGTGCTGATTGGCAACAGCACCACCCGCTTTGAGCACGGCCGCATGGTGACCCCGCGCGGCTACCCCGGCGCGGAGCTCAGTTGATGCAGGATTCAATGGTCAAGTCGGGATGACAGGATTCGAACCTGCGGCCCCTTCGTCCCG
>JAAXIH010000047.1 GCA_012270465.1 Synechococcus sp. | reverse complement strand
GTTGATTTCCTCAAGGCAGGGGCCAACAAGCTCGCTAATCAACGTGGTTTCGGATAGTTCTGCCGCTATGGCAGCTGTGGTGCAGCATCACGAATGAGAGCCCACGCTTCGGAAGGAGTGTCAGCGAATTGGATGAGATGGAGATCCTCATCATCAATCAAACCTGAATCCGCCATGAACTCGAAATCAATCAGGCGTGACCAATAGTCTTTCCCAAAGAGAACGATCGGCATGGCGTGCTTTGTTCCCACTTGACGCAAGGTCAGAACCTCAAACAATTCATCCAACGTTCCGTACCCACCCGGAAACAAAACAGCACCGACAGAGCGCATCACGAAGTGAAACTTACGCAGCGCGAAATAATTAAATTGAAAACAAAGATTGGGCGTAATATATGGATTTGGATACTGCTCATGGGGCAGTTGAATATTAAGGCCAATTGAGCGACATCCTGCCTCAAAAGCACCCCGATTGGCTGCTTCCATAATCCCAGGGCCTCCCCCAGTCACGATCACATGGGACGAACAGCAAGGGGCTGAACTGTCTTCAGGCTGCCCATATCGAGATGCCAAAAAAGCAAATTCCCGTGCAGCGTCGTAGAACGAAGAGAGCTCCACAAGCCTTCGGCATCGGGCGACAGTCCTCTGCAACGTTGCCGACTCAGGATCAGCCTTCAAGTCATTTAACGCTGTTTCAAGATCTGCTTCTGCAAATTGCTGTTCCTTGAGACGGGCTCCACCAAAGACGATGATCGTGGAAGTAATCCCAGCCTCTTCCAACTGCAACTCGGGCTTGCTGATCTCCAAAAGCATCCTGACGCCACGCATCGAAGAGCTATTGAGGAGCTCAAGATCTTCATGGGCCAGGCGATAAGTACTCGAACGAATGATCTGATCAAGATTGCGGTTGATCAACTCTTGATCATCAGCTGAAAACTGAGAAGGACCGGATCCTGATGTCATCGGCAGCTCTATGCTTACAACATGTTTGCAGCGAGTTCGGCCAGAGGGCTGCGCTCACCACGGGTCAAGGTCATATGCCCCACCAAGGCCTGCCCCTTTAAGCGCTCGGCAAGCCAGGTCAACCCATTGCTTTCGGCATCAACATAAGGATTGTCGATCTGATAGGGGTCACCAGTAAAAACAATTTTTGTGCCTTCACCAACACGGGTCACAATTGTTTTGACCTCGTGGGGTGTGAGATTTTGGGCTTCATCCACGACCATGAATTGATGGGGAATGGATCGACCACGGATGTAGTTAATCGCCTCCACTTCAAGCAAGCCCATCCCTCGCAAATCGGCCCAGGAGCTTTTTGGCCCGCCACCATGGCGGCGGCGATCATCCTTCTGCTGATCCCCCATGGCATCACCCGTGAGGAAGTCGAGGTTATCCACAATCGGTTGCATCCAAGGTGCCAACTTTTCATCTAGTGATCCGGGAAGGAAACCGATTTCTTTACCCAGCGAGATGGGCGGACGGGTGACCAGCAAGCGGGCATAGCGATGCTCATCTGCCACCTGATGCAAACCAGCCGCAATGGCCAACAAAGTCTTGCCTGTACCGGCTTTACCCACAAGGGTGACCAGTTGAACGGAAGGATCCAGCAACAGATCCAACGCAAAGCTCTGCTCGCGATTTCGAGGTTTGACACGCCCAAGGCGCGCACGCTTGAGCCACGTCAACGGTTCAAGTTCACCTGAATCTCCTCGATGACGTCCGAGAAAGGTGTGATCAGGACGCTCAGCATCAACAAGCGTCACGCCCTCATTGGGTTGGAGTGATGCCACAGCGACCTGAGGAAGGGCTTGAAGCGGGAGGTTGCCGTTGTGATGCAGCTCATCGATCAAGCTGGCCGAAACCTTGACGCTCCTGGCGCCCGGGTATAGATCGTCGATCGCGACTTTGTCACTGGAATAGTCCTCTGCATCAAGTCCCACGGCATCGGCCTTGATGCGCAAATTGGTGTCCTTGGTGATCAGCACCACCTCAGGGGGATCAGCAAGACCTTTCGAACGCATCTGTTCGAGAGCGACAGCCAAGATGTTGTTGTCACCTCCCCCGCCTTGGAGCTCAGGAGGCAATTGAGCCAAGGTTTCAGAGCGGCAGAACGCCACCTCAAGCGTGCCCTCACCCCCGGGGATCAGTGGCACACCGTCAGCCAGGTTTCCCCGCTGCCGCAAACCATCGAGGAGCCTTGCCACACGACGGGAGTTCCGACCCTTCTCTGACGGATCACGCTTAAAGCGATCGATTTCCTCGACCACCTGAATCGGAAGCACAATGCGATCCGATCCGAAGCTGCTGGGAGCCTCCGGATCATGCAAAAGAACGTTGGTATCCAGTACGACGACTTTCTTGCTCATGGCAGACCTCCACCATGCTCTGCTTTCAAATTAATGCGGGGAAAACTGCACTGATCGCTTTGGACGCATCAATTCACTGTGCGCAGCTGAGCCTTGGGTAATGACCCAACTTCGCAAGGGCTGTTGAGGTTCGGTATCCACCCAGTCGCTTTTGAACCAAGGCACGGTGTCTGCTGTTAACCCTGATGTAGCGAATGAATTGAGGACCGTTGATGCCCAATACATCTTCAACCGGCGCCAATCTCGAGGCCGCCTTTGGCGGCGAGAGCATGGCCAACCGCAAGTACCTCTTTTTTGCCGATGTGGCCCACACACTCGGCCATAACGAGCTTTCCAAGTTGTTTCGCGAGACCGCAGCCCAAGAAACCGAGCACGCCTTTGCCCACTTCCGGCTGCTGCATCCAGAGCTGGATATCGCTGATCCAGCCAGCCTGAGCGAGGAACAAAAGCAAGAAATCCTGGCCCGTTGCCTGGAGCTAGCGATTGAAGGCGAAACCTACGAGTACACAACGATGTACCCCGGTTTTGCCGCCCAAGCCCGACAAGACCGAGACGCGACTGCAGAAGCGGAATTTGCCGAGCAAACCGCTGAATCCAAAGAGCATGCCGGCATCTTTCGCCGTGCGGCCCGCAACTTCGGGCTGCTCACGCCGATTGAGCATCACCACGCCGATCGCTACACCGCTGCTTTGCAAACCCTGCAGGGCCATGGAGGTGCTGGCTTGGCGGCAGAGCCGGTGGCTGGCCTTTGGATCTGCAAGGTGTGCTCGATGATCTACGACCCCAAAGACGGTGATCCCGATTCCGGCATTGCTCCGGGCACACCGTTTGAGCAGATCCCCGAAGACTGGGTCTGCCCGATTTGCGGCGCCCGCAAGGCGAGCTTTGTGCCCTACCGGCCCGTGGATCTCAA
>JAAXIH010000145.1 GCA_012270465.1 Synechococcus sp. | reverse complement strand
GCCAAGATCAAGGTGCTGAAGGCTGTTCGCGAAGCCACTGGTCTCGGCCTGGCCGATGCCAAGGGCCTCGTCGAAAAGGCTCCGACCCCTGTCAAGGAAGGCGTGGCCAAGGCCGCTGCCGAAGACATGAAGAAGGCCATCGAAGAAGCCGGCGGCAAGGTCACCCTCAAGTGATCGCCCCGGTCCTCTCGGACCAACTTCAGGCCCTCCGCTCCGGCGGAGGGTTTTTTTTGCCAAGAAAAAAGCCCCGCCGAAGCGGGGCAGGAATCGGACGAACTCAGGAGTCTGTCCTTGTTTCGACCCTGAGAAGCGTCCGCACTCCTCACACGAAATAAAACTATTTCCTCAGAGGAAAACATGCCACCCCCTGGCGAGACGGTTTTCCGAGTGGCCCGCCCCGGTGATTAGGTTCCAGTGATGCCTTCCAAAGCTTCCCCTGCTGTGAAAGACACCCCGGTGGTGGTGGCCGCTGCCTGTGATGGCGCCTGCCGGGGCAACCCTGGGCCTGGAGGCTGGGGCGCGCTGCTGCGTTTCAGTGATGGCCGCGTTGAGGAGCTCGGTGGCTCCGAGGCGCAGACCACCAACAACCGCATGGAGCTCAGCGCTTGTTTGGCGTTGCTCGAGCGCCTTAAGCAGTTGCCGCGCGCGGAAGGCTTGGCCATCCGCACCGACAGCAAATATTTGATCGATGGCTTCACCCGTTGGATCAACGGCTGGAAGCGCAAGGGCTGGCGCACCGCTTCTGGCGGTGCGGTGCTCAATCGGGATCTCTGGGAGGCGCTCGATGCCGCCCGCCTGCCTGATGTGGCCTTGGCCCATGTCAAAGGCCATAGCGGTGATCCCGATAACGAGCGCTGTGATGCCATTGCCGTGGCCCACTCCCATGGCCAACAGCCAGCTGAGAACACAGCCACTCCAGTGGAGCCTGCCGATCCGGCGCCAGCTTCGCTGCGCGATGTGTTGACGCGCTTGGAGGTGGCCGATCGCTTAGCCAGCGGCGGCTATGGCCTCACCTTGGTGGAACTGGCGCAGTTGGTGGAGCAACCCTTGCGTCAGCTGGAAAGCCGTGATGGCCCCTGGCAGTGGCGCGATTTTCAGGTGCAACCGCTGGGTGATGGCCGTTGGCAGTTGCAGCGCTCCAAGCCGGAGGTCACGCCATGAGTTCGGATCCTTGGCAGCGCTGGCTCGGGCCTTTGCTCTCCGCTGATGACGGCGCCGATGCCGAGTGGATGAGCCAGTTCACGCTGACGGCGCTCGGGCAAGCCAGCCGCTGGCGCGCTCTGCCGCCGGTGCGCGGTGCATTGGAGGCCACCGCTAAAGCGCTGCAACGGCACGACCCTCGCCTGGCCCAAACGGTGTTTGGCTGCCGCTTTGCTAATCCAGTGGGTTTGGCGGCTGGGTTCGATAAGAACGCCGTGGCAGCAGGCATCTGGCAGGCCTTTGGCTTTGGTTTTGCTGAGCTCGGCACCATCACGGCCCAAGCGCAGCCGGGGAACCCCAAGCCGCGGCTGTTCCGCTTGGCCAAGGAGCAAGCCGCCCTCAACCGCATGGGCTTTAACAACAAAGGGGCGGCAGCGGTGCAGCGGATCCTGCAGGCTCAGGGCCTGCCGCCGGTGGGTCAGCGCCCGTTGGTGCTGGGGTTGAATTTGGGCAAATCCAAGGTCACACCGCTCGAGCACGCCGCGGATGACTACGCCACGTCCTTGGAGGCCCTGGCGCCGCTGGCGGACTATGTGGTGATCAATGTGTCTTCACCCAACACCCCGGGCTTGCGGGAGCTGCAGGATGAAACCCTGCTGCGCCAGCTGGTGGAGCGTTTGCGTGGGCAGAGCGGTTGCCCGCCGCTGCTGGTGAAGATTGCCCCAGATCTGGCCGATGAAGCGATCGATGCCTTGGCCCGGCTCGCCTATGCCGAGGGCCTAGCTGGTGTGATTGCCACCAACACCAGCTTGGATCGTTTGGGGCTGGGCCAGCGCCGCTTGCTGCAAACCGGCCGCACCTTGGCCGAGGAGGCTGGCGGCCTCAGTGGCGCGCCGTTGCGCGCTCGGGCCCTGGAGGTGCTGAGGCGCTTGCGCGTCAGCGCAGGCCCGCAGTTGCCCCTGATTGGTGTGGGCGGGATCGATAGCCCCCAGGCGGCCTGGGAGCGGATCGCCGCAGGGGCCTCGTTGGTGCAGCTCTACACCGGCTGGATTTATCGCGGCCCGGAGCTGGTGCCCTGCATCCTCGATGGCCTGCTGCAACAGCTGGAGCACCATGGTTTGCCCAGCATCGCTGCAGCGGTGGGTTGTGGTTTGCCCTGGCAGGAGCGCTAAGGGCGATCTAGTTTCTGCCCAGTTGCCAGTGATGTGGCGTGTTCTCGGGAGTGACCGAGCAGCTGGCCCCCCTGCGTGAGCAGCTGTTGAGGCCGCTGCGCACGGGCCGTGTTGCCGTCGGCATCGAGGCGGATGCGGTCACGCTGCTGGCGTATCAGACCGTTGGCGGTCAGCTGCAGCTGCAGAGCTGGCAGCAAGCGCCGCTTCCCAGTGGCGTTGTCGATGCTGGCGTGCCTGTACTCACCGAGGCCTTGGGCGATCTGATTGGTGATCTGCTGCTCCAAGGCGGTATCCAGGCCCCGGGTGCTCGCGCGTTGTTGCCGCCAGAAGCGGTGGTGCTGCGCTCGCTGAAGCTGCCCGTTGGCCGGCAACCGGATGCGGAGATCGTGCCGTGGCTGATGGGCCAAGAGGCCGCCTTGGCCCTGCCCTTTCCTTTGCAAGAGGCTGCCATGAGCTGGCAGCAGCGAGGCGATCACTGGCTGTTGGCCTGCCTGCCCAACGATCAGCTCGATCGCTGGATCGACACGTTTGCGATTGCTGGCCTTGATCTCCATGGCCTTGAGCCATCGGTGCTCGCCGTTGAGCGCCTGTTGCCTGCGGCCCTGCAGCAGCAAGCCCCGGAGCAATGGAGCGGCAGCCTCGATGTGCGCGGCGAGGCTTGGCAGCTTCTGCTCTGGCGTGGCGCGGTGCCGCTGCGTCAGCTGAGCCTGGAGCCAGCCTCCGGGCTTGATGAACTCCAAGCGCTGATCGCTGAACTGGGTGGTCAGCCGCCAACCCTGTGGGTGTTGGCCGAGCCTGAGCTGACTCCACCGCTGGAGAGCTGGAGCCAGCAGTTGGGTTGCCGTTTGGAGCGGATCGATGGCCTGAGCCAGGTCGCCGTGAGTGATGCCGGCACCTGGATGAGCCCTGCGCCTGCAGCAGTTGATCGTTTGATCGGCTTAGCCCTGGGAGGCCTGCCCCGATGACGCTGGATCTGCTCGAGCAGCGGCGGGCTCAGTTGGGGGTCCCGGCCGATCGTGTGATTCCAGTGCGGCCACTGCTGATTCGTGGTGGCGTGGTCGGCTTGGCCTGCATCGGTTTAGTGGCCCTGGCGGGGGTGTGGCTGAGCTGGCGCCAGTCCCAACTGCAGCAGCAGGTCAGTCAGTTGCAGCCAGCAGCTTCGGCCAGTGAAGCCTTGCGTCAACAAGCCGATGGGGTGGGGCGCCAAGCGCGGCGTCTGAAAGCCGCCAATACGCAGTTGGCCGAAGCCTTGGTTTCGGTTCCATCCAGTTCGGCTTGGCTGACAGCCCTGGCGCAGCAGGTGCCAGCTGGGCTGCAGCTCACCAGTGCAGTCAGTGAAGATCGCCTGCTCAAGCTGGAGGGCGAAGCCACCGATCCCAACGGCTTTGTGCGGATCAATGGGTTGCAGTTGGGGCTGCAGCAGTCGCCGCTGTTTGTGCCATCCAGCGTTCAGGTGCAAGAGGCCAAGCGCAGGGATGCCGGCCAAGCTGAGCCCTCCAGCAGCATTCGCTTTCGCCTTGAAGCGCAGTTCGGCAGCAAGGTTCCGCTGCTGGATGGGGCGCAGTTGCAGGCCCTGCAGGCCCAAGGCATGGCCTACCGGCTGGCGGTGATTGAACAGTTGGGGGTGCTGCCATGACGAACTTTCAGGCCCAACCGCCGAGCCGCTTTGCCGTCACACCCGAGCGCCTGGTGCTGGCGTTGCCGGCCTTGGCAGGAGGCTTACTCGCCGCAGGTTTGGCGCTGGCTTGGCTGCTGCCGGCTTGGCAGCGCAACGGCGCGCTTGAGCAGCAACGCCAGCTGCTGAAGAGCCAAGGGGAAGCCTTGGCAGCCAATCGCGCCCGTTTGGGCCGCTCGCGCGAGGGGTTGCAGCAGGCTGAGGCCGATCAGCGCAAGCTGCTGCAGATCGTGGCGGGCACCGATCAGCTCGACACCTTGCTCGCGCAATTGGCGGTGGAAGCAGCTGCCGCTGGCGTCACCCTTGAGAGCTATGAGCCCCAGGCGGCCCCGGTGCCAGCGCCCAAGTCCAAGCGCAGCAAAGCCAAAGGCAACGAGGCTCCCCCCAGCGATCCGTTGCTCGTTGATGGCGAGCTGGTCAAACGCGAGCAGCTGGTGATGGCCTCTGGGGCATTCCCGCAGCTGCTGGTGTTTTTGCGCCGCATCGAGAGCCTGTCGCCTTTGGCGGTGCTCAGGGATCTCAATCTCTCCCACCCGGCCCCTTCAGGAGACGGCGAGGATTCGGCCGAGCCCACCGTGCTCAAGTTCAACTTGAGCGTTTACAGCCGCGCCCCTAAAGAAGACCCGGCCCCATCAACTTCAGGGCGTAAGGAGCCAGCTGCTTAAACAGTCCTGCTGCGCCGCCCAAGATGGCACTGCCCCAGCCATTGCCATTGGGTTTTTTGGGGTTGTCGCGCAGCTGTTGAGCCGCCTTGTCCAGTTGATCGGCGAGATCGTCGTTGCCGCCTTGGCGGTAGAGACGGCCGGCCTGCTGCAGATCTGCAGCGGCTTCGAGTTCACGGCCCTGCTCGCCGCGGGCGATGCCGCGCGCGAGCCAGCTGATGGCGGCTTCTGGGCGGCGACCGATGGCGGCACTAAAGCGCTGTTCCGCTTCTGGATGACGCCCCTGCAGGGCTGCTTCCACGCCACTGTTGTGCAGATCGGCGTAGCTATTGGCCCCCGCTGGAACCCCTTGGGCTCCTTGCCAGTGGCTACTGCTGAGGGCGCCAGGATCCAACTTGGCGCCTGTGAGATCGCTCTGGCGTAGGTCGCTGCCGCTGAGTTGGGCGCCGCGCAGATCGGCCCGGCTGAGGTCAGCGCCGAGCAACACCGCCTGGCGCAAATCGGCATCCCGCAGATCGGCCCCGCGCAGTTTGGCCCGGCTCAAGTTGGCCCCCTGCAGTTGGGCTTGTTGCAACTGTGCGCCGCTCAGCTCGGCGTGCACCAAATCGGCATCGTTGAGCGCGCAGCCCTGGCAGCTCTTGTCTTCCAGGAGCTGCTGCAGATCCTGCAGCTCGGCTGCGGCGACGGGTGTTGCCAGCAGCAACAGGGTGGCCAGTGGCCGCAGCATTGGGGTTTTGTCGCTGCCCCGTTTTATCGGCCCTGGGGCTGGGTCACCATGGGGCGATGGCACAAGTTCCGCCCCGCCATGGCGGCAATCTGCAGCAAGCCGCGTTGCGCCTGGGCTGCGCCCCAGAGCAGCTGTTGGATTTCAGCGCCTCGTTGGTGCCCTTTGCCCCGCCGGCTGCCGTCCGGCGCAGCTTGCGCCAGACCCTGGCGCTGCAGGTGTATCCCGATCGCAGCTACAGCGCCTTGCGCCAGGCCATCGCCCTGAGGCATCAGGTGCCGGTTGATGCGGTGCTCCCCGGCAATGGGGCCGCTGAATTGTTCACCTGGGCGGCCAGAGATGCGGCTGCCTTGGGGCTGAATCATCTGCCGGCTCCTGGCTTTGCCGATTACGAGCGCGCCTTGCGTTGTTGGGGCGGCCACTGGCAGCACGAGCACCTGCAGCTCCCCCATCAACAGGCGGGGCCGCAGGCGTTGCCCGCGGCCTTTCAATCGCAGTTGGCCCACTTGCAGGGGCCGTTGTGGCTCACCAATCCCCACAACCCAACCGGCCAGCTCTGGAGTCAGGAGTCGCTATTGGCGCTGTTGGAGCGCGTGCCGCTGTTGATCGTTGATGAGGCCTTTTTGCCGCTGGTTCCTGATGGCGAGCAGCAGTCGCTGGTGGCGCTTGCCTGCCGGCATCCACGCCTGGTGGTGATTCGCAGCCTCACCAAGCTGTTTGGAATCGCTGGGCTGCGTTTGGGCTACGCCATTGCTGAGCCGCAGCGTCTCGAGCGCTGGAGCCAGTGGCGAGATCCTTGGCCCGTCAATGGTTTGGCTGCAGCCGCTGGCGAGCGATTGATGGCTGATGCCGGCTGGAGCCAGAAGGTGCAGGCCTGGGTTGCCAAGGAACGGCCCTGGCTGGCGGACCAATTGGCTCGGCGTGGTTGGCAGGTGAGCCCCAGCAGTTGCAATTTCCTGTTGGTGCAGCGCGGCCACCAATTGGAAAGCTGGCGTCAGCAACTGGAGCAGCAACACCGCATCTTGGTGCGCGATTGCCGCAGCTTTACCGGCCTAGATGAGAGCTGGTGGCGCCTGGCCCTGCTGGACCGGCGCCGGAACCGGCGACTGCTGCGGGCCCTTGATCAGGTGCAAGCGACCGATCGCGCTTAGGGTCCCTGCCAGCACGTGCCATGGCATGGACCGCTTTCGGGTTGATTTAATCGCTGCCACTCCGAATCCTCAGCGCTGCATTTATGCGGCGATGCACCAGGACTACTCCGAGGGCTATGTGGTGGCGGATCAAGCCCAGTGGCCTGATGAAGCCAAGGCTGGTGAGGTTTGCGTCAAGCGCCTGCTCTCCGGTGAGCGTGGTCACTACGGACCGCTGGAGCATGCGCAGATCGTTTTGAACGTGGGCTGGTTTCCCCATTCGGTGATGCAGCAGGCCCGCACCCACCGGGTTGGTGTCAGCTTTGATGTGCAGTCCATGCGCTACACCGGCGATCGCATCTGCCGTGCCGCCAAAGGTGAGCTGGATTTGGAGGATGTGTTCTATCTGCGCCCGGTGGGCAGCTACAGCGATCGCCAGGGCAAGAAGTACCAGTACACCGAGGAGGAGCGGGGCAAGGACCTCGAGCACTGCCGCCGTTCAGCCGAGCGGTATGCCGAAATGCTGGAGGCCGGCTTTGCCGAAGAGCATGCCCGCGGCATCTTGCCGTTCGATTACCGCCAGCACTTTGTGGTGAGCTTCACCCTCAGGGCCTTCCTGCATTTCATGGATCTGCGCGCCAAGCTCGACGCCCAAGAAGAGATCCGCCAGATGTGCGATCTGATGTGGCCCCACATGGTGCAGTGGGCCCCTGAAATCGCGGCTTGGTACGAGAAGAGCCGTCTTCACAAAGCGCGCTTGGCGCCCTGAGGCTTAGATCCGGGCCAGGGTGACGCGCTCGGGTTGGTGCTGGTATTTGCCGGAGCGGTCTTTGTAGGTGGTGTCGCAGGGATCGCCTTCAAAGAACAGCAGCTGGCAGATGCCCTCATTGGCATAGATGCGGCAATCGGCACCTGAGCTATTGCTGAACTCCAAGGTGAGGTGCCCTTCCCAGCCGGCTTCTGCCGGGGTGGTGTTCACGATGATCCCGAGCCGGGCATAGGTGCTCTTGCCCAGGCAGATCACGGTGATGTTCTCGGGCACCTTCATCTTTTCCAGGGCCACACCGAGCCCGTAGGAATGGGCCGGGAGGATGAAGTAACTGCCGTCCTCGTCGCTCTGCATCGGAGCGGGCTCGAGGTTGGCGGGGTTGAACCGCTTGGGGTTCATCACCGTGCCCGGCACATGGCGGAAGATCAGAAATTCCTGGGGCGATAGGCGCAGGTCGTAGCCATAGGACGAACAGCCAAAGCTGAGCACCGCGCCGCTGCGGTTTTCAGGATCGAGATGGCGCACCAAGGTGGGCTGGAACGGTTCCAGCAGCCCATGGGCGGCCTGTTCGTTGATCCAGCGATCGTTCTTCAGCATCGGTCGCGGCGCAGTTCGGTGACTTGATCGGCCATCGCCATCACAGGCTCGGGCACGGCAGGTCCGGTCAGGATCACATCCATTCGTCCCGGGCGGGTCTGCAGGGTGCTGATCACAGCATTGGCATCCAGTAAGCCGTAGTCCAAGGCCAGCCCGAGTTCATCGAGCACCACGAGATCGGGCGCTTCTTCCAGGATTTGGCGCTGGGTTTCTTGCCACAGCTCTTGCACAGCTTGCTTGTCGTCGTTGCTGTGCTCGGCCTGCAGGCAGCTCGTCACCGCAGGGCGCAGCCAGGTCAGACGCCCACACATCTGCACGGGTTGGTGGGGACCTTGATCAACACCGCCGCGCAGGAATTGGCAGATCAGCACACGGCTGCCGAGGCCCGCAGAGCGCAGAGCTTCGCTGAACACGCTGGCAAAACTGCCGCGAAAGCTGGCGGTGTGCACCTGCAGCAGGCCTTCGGGCTCGCGAACCAGCAGCCGCAACGGTGCTGTGGACGGCCTGTGGTGGCGTTCAGCAACGCGGCTGAGCATGGGCCGTCGAAAGCGGGGTGCTCCTGAATGTAGCGGCGAAAAATCGCAAAACAAGTGACTGGCACTACCAGTGGTGTGAATGTCTGTACTACTGCTGATCCCGCCTGGCTCGGAAGGTGTTCATTGCTACAAGCGCTGTCAAGCCGGCTCTTTACCTTCCTTGAACCGGTACGCGCTTCATGGTCAGCGTTTCGCCAGCGCCCAACCCCCAGCCCACCTTGCAAGAGGTGATGCGCTCGCTCGCTGGCAGTGCTGCGGAGTCGGTTGAACGCGGCAAGACAATCTTTTTCCCAGGTGATCCCGCCGAGCGCATGTACTTGCTGCGCCGCGGAGCCGTGCGCCTGTCTCGGGTTTACGAATCCGGTGAAGAGATCACCGTGGCCTTGCTGCGGGAGAACAGCATTTTTGGCGTGCTGTCTCTGTTAACCGGCCAAAAGTCTGATCGCTTTTATCACTCGGTTGCCTTCACGCGCGTTGAGATGCTCAGCGCTCCGGCCAGTTCCGTGCGCCGGGCCATTGAGCAGGACGCGCGGGTTGGTCTGCTGCTGCTGCAGGGTCTCTCCTCCCGCATCCTGCAGACCGAAACCATGATTGAAACGCTCACCCACCGCGATATGTCGTCGCGTTTGGTGAGCTTCCTGCTGGTGCTCTGCCGCGACTTTGGCGTGCCCTCCAGTCAGGGCATCACCATTGACCTGAAGCTCTCGCACCAGGCGATCGCTGAAGCGATTGGCTCCACCCGAGTCACGATCACCCGCTTGCTGGGTGATTTGCGTTCCGCTGGATTGCTGGAGATTGAGCGCAAGCGCATCACCGTCTTTGATCCCATCGCCTTGGCCAAACGGTTCAGCTGACCGCCCGTTCAACCTTGTGCCTCAGGCCTCAGCGATACTGACCCTTCTGTTCTTCTGATTCCGTGAGCGGCTGGCTGCTGATCCTGGCCGTTCTGGTGCTCGGAGGAGTGCTGTCGACTCTTGGTGACCGCCTTGGCAGCCGCATTGGCAAAGCGCGGCTGAGCTTGTTTCAGATGCGGCCACGGCGAACGGCTGTGGTGATCACGGTGCTGACCGGCAGCCTGATTAGTGCCCTCACCCTCGGCTTGATGGTTGCCGTCAGTGAGCGTCTGCGCGTGGGCCTTTTTCAGCTCGATGAGCTGGAAACCCGCTTGCGCTCATCGCGCCAGTCGCTGCAGCTGAGCCTGAAGCAGCTGGATCAAAATCAAGCCGAACTGGCCCAGGCCCGAGCCGAGCGAGCTGCGGCCCAGCAACAGCTGGCGCCTTTGAAAAAGCAGCGCCAGGAGTTAGAGGCTGAGCGCGACCGCCTGGGTCAAGACGTGGCGGCCCGCGATGAGGAGCTGCGTCAGTTGCAGCAACGCACCCGCCGCAGCCAGCAGGAATTGCGTCAGCTCGAGCGCAATGTGTTGGATCTGCGCAGCGGTGATGTGGTGCTCAGCACCGGCCAGCCGCTCACCATGGCCAAGGTGGCGATCCCCAATCCCGATTTGGCGCGCCAAGCCACCGAAGATGTCTTGCGCCAGGCCAATGTGCAGGCCTATCAGCGGGTTCTGCCTGGGGAAAAGCCTGAGCAGCAACTGCTGTTGATCCCCCGCAGTGAGGTGATCAAGGTGGAGAAGGCGTTGCGCAGCGGCGGCCCCTGGGTGATCAGCATTCACTCGGCCGGCAATGTGCTGCGCGGTGAGAAGCAGGTGCTGGCGTTTGCCGATGTGCGCCGCAGCAAGCAGGTGCTGGAAGCCGGCCAAGTGCTGGCCAGCCTCAGCTTGGACTCTGAGCAGCGCGCTCAAAAGCAGGTGTTTTCGCGGCTCAATTTGCTGTTGGCAGCGGCCCGCAATGAAAGCCAGCGCCGTGGCGCTTTGAACCCACGGCTGCAGGTGGATCAAGACGCCCTCAATGCTTTGGCCGCCCAGTTGGTGGAGCGCGAAGGCAACCAACCGGTGCGTTTGGAGGTGGTGGCTGCGCGCGATAGCGACAGCTTGGATCCCATTGCTGTGACGGTGCGCGCCAAGGGCTTAGCCCCTTCATGAGCGGCGCTTGGGCGGCGCTGGATCCAGGGCGCCAGAAGTGCGGGCTGGTGCGCACCGATGCCAGCGGAACTGAGCTGGTTGATCTGCTGATCTGTTCCCCCAGGGAGGCCTGGGATTGGTTGCAGCACTGGCAACACCAAGCCCCCTTGCAAGGCGTGGTGCTGGGTGATGGCACCGCCAGCGGGCCATGGCACCAGGCCTTAGCTGAGCTGGAGCCGGCCGTTGCGGTGGTGTTGCAGCCGGAGGCGGGCAGCACCTTGGCAGCGCGTGAGCGCTACTGGCAGTTATTGCCGGCCCGGGGCTGGCAGCGGCTGCTGCCGCGCGGCCTGCGGTTGCCGCCCAGGCCTGTGGATGATTTGGCGGCCTTGGTGTTGCTTGAGGCCCACTTGGGGGCGCGCTTTAAAAGGCTGCCCGCACCGTGAAGCAGTAATCACCGCCGGCTTCCAGCGTGTAATCGCTTTTGACCAAAAACCGCAGCAGGGCGTCTTGGATCAGCGCTCGCCCGAGCGATGGCTCCACCACCAGTTCGCCGCGGTCGAAGTGCCAGCGAAATTCCCAGCGAAACCCCCCGGCAGCCACTTCGCCTTCCACCATCTGCTCGCTGAAGCTCTGCTGCAGAACCCGGAGGTGGGCGGTGGTGCTGGGCAGACGGGCCATGGTCAGGCGGCGTCGGGCCGAAAGCTGTTGATCCGGTTGCCAGCGCGCTCAAAGCCTTGGCGTTGGATCAGGCCGATGCCGTGCTCCACCTCCTGCAGCACCTGATCCAGCAAAGGATGTTCCCCGCTTTGGAAGTTGCCGAGCACGTGGCCAACCGTGCGCTGCTTGCGCTCTTCGCTGTTGGTGCCTGGAGCGCCAATGCCAATCCGCAGCCTTGCAAAGGCTTCGCCGCCCAGGTGGGCAATCGTGCTGCGCAGGCCGTTGTGCCCCCCTGCGCCACCGCTGAGCCTCAGCCGCAGCCGGCCGAGGGGCAGGTCCATGTCATCAACGATCACCAGCAGTTGCTCGGGGGTCCAGCCAAACCAATCGAGGCTGGCCCGGATCGCCCGGCCGCTGTCGTTCATAAAGGTCTGAGGCTTGAGCAGCCGCAGGCGGCGATCACCTTGGCCGATATCAGCGAGATCGCCATGCAATTTGGCGTTGGCGCGAAAGCTCCCGCCCGCTGCTGCGGCCAGGCGATCGAGCGCCATAAAGCCCACGTTGTGGCGCGTGCCGTCGTATTTGGATCCGGGATTACCCAGGCCGACCAGCAGCATCAGTGGCGTCATCGGCAGGCGTGGTGGCGTCCTGGCTGGAGGTGGCGTCAGTTTGACCTGCGGGGAGCTCCACCGAATCAACGGCCTTGCGGAACTCCTGCTCAAATTCAGAGGAGGCAGCCTGAAAACCCTTCAGGGTTTTGCCAAGGCTGCGGCCCAATTCAGGCAACTTTTTGGGGCCGAACACCAGCAGTGCGATGACGGCAATCACCGCCATCTCTGGAAGACCAACCCCAAAAACGTTCATTGGCTTTAGCCGAGGCCGTTCCAGTTCACGGTGATGCCGTCCAGCAGCAGCGAACGGTTGTAGAGCTGCAGGATCACCAGCAGAAAGACCAGGAACAGGGCCATGAAGATGCCCATCACGGGGGTGGTTCCCCAGCCAGGCACGACCTTGCCGTACTCAGAATTCAGTGGACGCAGCAGGTCTCCCAGGCGGGTGCGTTGGGCCATGGGGTGCAATCTCTCCTGCGAAGAATTGGGCCGTTACTCTAATGGCCCTGACCGCTGTGATGGCGGCCCCTGTTGGGAGTCTTGATGGAAAGCACCTCGCCAGCCCTTTCTGTGTCGATTGCGGTGCTCACGGCTCTGCTCGGATTAACCGGTTTTGGCATCTACACCGCCTTTGGGCCGCCATCGCGCCAATTGGATGATCCGTTTGACGATCACGACGACTGAGCCATTGCCCAGGGCCAGCGTTTGATTTGCCAAGGGCCCGAGGCCGCTGGCCACTGGCTGCGGCAGGGGCTCAAGTTTTGGGTTTGCCACTGCAAGTCCCCATCACTGGTGGGATCAAATCCCAGCCACTGCTGATGCGGGTCTGGCCAAGCCAGCCAAGACCTCGCCTCCGCTGGACCCGGGGCCGCTGGATGGCGCCAGAGCGGTTGGCGGAAGCGGCGCGCTTGGGCGGCCACGGCAGCGCGATGCCAGCCGCCTGTGGTTGGCATCAGAGCCAAGCGCAAGCGATGCCAGCCCTGATCGGCGCTGGGATCGGGCCAGGTGGGCCCTCTTAATAACGACACCCCTAGGCCTTGGCTGTTGCCGCTGACCCCTTGCGGGCCATCGAGCAGCACCGCTAATCCCGCTTGGTTGGTGCCGCCCCACAGCCAGCTGATGGCGGTGGCTTCCCAGCGGGCCTGCTCCCTTGTGGTTCGAGGGGCGCTGCTGCGCTCTTGCACGCCGCCTGGTGTATCCGCGCACCAAAAGTGTCCCGGTTGGTTCAGCGCCCATTCACAGCGCAGCAGTTCATGCAGCTGGCGCCATTGCGCCGTGATGATCAGCTCAAGCCAGGGGCTATCGGCTTGCAGGCGCACCGAGAGTTGCAGCGGGCTCTGGCCGCAGTGGCCCCGCCAGCGCAGCTGCGTGCACAGTGGCCCTGACTCCAGCAGCTCCTCCTCGGGCTCCCAGCGCATTGGCAAGGCATGGCTGTTGTAGTCACTGGCGATGTCCCAGGCATCCCAGAACTCGCCGCGGTCGCCGTAACGCCGTAGGGCCATCGGTTCGGCCAGCAATGGCTCTCCCCACCCATCGCCGCGGCGTTGTTGAAGCTGCTCCACACCGTTGGGTCCGAGCCTCACTTGGAGGTGATGGTTGGACAGCCAAAGCTGGCCCGCTTCATCGCGATCGAGGCTCACCCCGCCATGGGCTGCCTGTGCTGACCCCGCGCTTGAGCCCAGCACCAGGCGTTGGGCACCGGCGCCGGCAAACTCTCGAATCTGCACCCAGCAGCCACCTGAGCGGGCGGGTTGGATCGCCACAGCCCCTGCGTGATCACACCAGGTTTGATCGGTTGGCGGGCTGGGCAGGCGCACCACGGCTGATCCATGGGCGGCCGGCAGCAGGTTGGCCACCCACCACTGCGCTTGGTGTTTGGACTCCAGCGGGAGCAAGGCTGCCAGGGCCTGATCGCGCCGCTGGCGGCTGAGCCTGCGCGCGTGGCGCCACTGCGGCTCGGCTTGCTCAAACACCTCGGGAACCGAGGTGCCAGGAAGGATGTCGTGAAACTGCTGGAACAGCAGCGTGCGCCATTGCTCTTGGCCGCTGGGCTCTTGGCCGCTGAGGGCTTGCGCCAGATCGGCCTCCAGCAGCAATCGCTCCAGGGTGCGGTTGTGGCGCTTTTGGTCTGGCCGGCTGGTGGCGCAACCACGATGCAGCTCCAAATAGAGCTCATCGCGCCACAGCGGCAGCTGCCCCTGGTGCTCTTCGAGCTCGTTGAGATAGCTGCGCACCGTTCCAAATTCAGTTGGTGCGCTGAGCGGCTGCTCTTGCCACAGCTGCAGTTGCTCCAGCATTTCTTGGCTGGGTCCGCCGCCGTGATCACCAACGCCAGGCAGCCATAGGCCCTGGGGGATCCCCGTGGATTGCTGCCATTGCTGGCTGTAGGCCGCCATGGCCAAGGGATCACCACCGGTGCCAATCGGGGCGCTCATCAGCGCCAACACGTCCTCCCCACTGGAGTGCCGCCAGCGAAAGACGCGGTGGGGGAAGGGGTTGGTGCTGTTCCAAAACAGTTTGTGGGTGCAGAACCAGCGCACGCCGCTGGCCCGGCAGATGGCCGGCACCCCGCTGCTGAAACCAAAGCTGTCTGGTAGCCAGGCCAGGGCGTGCTCCCAGCCCGGCAGCTGCTGCTGGCTGTAGGCCTGCCCTTCTTGGAATTGCCGCAGCAGCGAGGCGCTGGCCACCAAGGTGCAATCGCTTTCCACCCAGGGCCCGTTTAGCGGCTCCCAGCGCCCCTGCTGCATCACTTGCTGGATCTCGGCAAACAGCGCTGGGCGGTGTTGCTGCAACCAGGCGTAAAGCGCCGGGGTGGAATGGCCGAAATGCAGCTCGGGGTGCCGCTGCATCAAGCCCAAGACCGAGCGGAACGTGCGCTCGGCGGCTTGCCAGGTGTCCGCCACCGGCCATAGCCAGGCCAGATCGAGATGGGCATGGCTCAGCAGCGTGAGCCCAGCCGGCCGCTGGCGCTGCCTCAGCCAGTGACGCAGCTTGGCGACCGCAGTCCTGTCGTTGGGATCTCCTTGCAGCAGGCCATGCAGTTCGTTGTCGCCTGTGGGCAGGTCCTGCTGCAGCAGCTTCAGTTGGCTGGCGAGCAGAAGGCCATCCGGGTCGCTGGTGTTGTCCGGCTCGCGTTCCAGCTGCGCCAGCAACAGGGCGCCATCGTCGTGGCGCGGGCTTTGCAGTAGCAGTTCCAGTTCCAGCACCTCTCCAGGGCCAAACCCTTCAGGCAGTGGCCAGCGGCAGGCGGTGTCGAAGAGATCGCCTTGGTGGACGACGTTTCCGTTGATGCGGCACTCGGCGGCTTCGGCCCACCAGCGCAAGGCCAGGCGGATGGTTTCGCCGCTGCTGCGCTCGCCCCAAGCCTGCGGCCAGTGCAGCGAATGGCTCAGGCGCAGGCGTTGGCCGCCCCTGGGCCAGATCACCAATCCGCGGGCATCCCAGTCGGGCCGGTGACGTTGCCCCCAGCTGTGGTGCAGGGCTGGCGAGCCATCGGGGCGCTTCAGCTGCGGCAGCAGATCGTGCTGCTGGCGGGCGGAAAACGTTTCAATCCACCCCTGAAGCAGTCGATCTAGGCCCGCATTCATCCCGCAACGTCTTGGTGCCCCATAGGATGGTCGCGCCGCTACGGGTGCGGCGCCAACCCCCGACCCTCGGCTCGACCATGCTCGCTCTCAAGATTTCCGTTTATTCGGTCGTCTTTTTCTTCATCGGGATTTTCATGTTCGGCTTCCTGGCCAGTGACCCCAGCAGGACGCCTAGCAGAAAGGACCTCGAGGAATGATTTGACCGATTGGGCGTGGCAGTATCGCCGCTCCTGATCACCGCCAGGCTTGAGCTCCAGCTCCACGTCTCCAGTCTTGGCGGCAGCACTTGCGGTGTTGCTCCAGCCCTTGGCGGTTGCGGCTCAGGAAGCTGTTTTCCCGCTTGGTGTTGACGAACCGCCGTTAGAGGCTGGGGTCGATATCACCGATCCATTCGCCGATGAACCGGCTCCGCTCGAAAACTCTGTAGAGCAGCCTGAGCCAGAGGCTGTGATCTCCGAGGACTTGCTGCCTCCATGGGATTTGGAGTTGCAAGCCAACCGCCAATGGTTTGAATCCGGCCTGCAGCGCTTTGTGGCCACAGGCGATGTGACGTTGCGTCTGGCCGGCGGACGCTTACAAGCTGATCGGCTCGAGTACAGCCCGGCCAACCGCGTGATTTGGGCCAGGGGCGCTGTGCGCTTCCAGCGCGGTAATCAATACCTCCAAGCCAGCCTGCTTCGCTACAACCTTTTGCAGGGTGAAGGTGAAATCCAAGACGTCTACGGCGTCATTGATCTGGCCACCAGCCCAACGGATCTGAATCTGGATGCGCCGCTGAGCGGAACCCCGCAAGGCAATGCAGCTGAGCAGCAGCAGCGGCTGCAGTTGCGGGCGAATCCCCCGAAGCCAGGAACGCTCGTGCCTCCAGCCTCGGTCGCGCCACTACCGGCAGCTGAACCCATGGCCTGCCCACCTGAGATCCCTCCGCTGCGTTCTCGCTTGCCAGGGCCTTGGGCCGTAACGGCCTGGGGCGGGCAGATGACTGATGCCACCTTTGGCGAGACGTTTGTTTTTAGTGGAACGCCTCGGCCTGAAACCCTTGTCGGGCTCGGCGGCACGCGCCGTTTGGTGGATGCTGATCCCTTTGCCATCGAGCTCGATGGCAACGTGCTCGACCCCGCAGCCACCGTGCACCGCCGCCTGCGCTACCCCGGCGGCATTCCTGA
>JAAXIH010000082.1 GCA_012270465.1 Synechococcus sp. | reverse complement strand
ACCACCCAAGGCTTGGTTTTGCCTTTGATGGGCTCACCTTTTTCATTGGTGGCATCACCGTTGGCGTTAAGGAATTGAACCTTGATGCCTTCGACCACACCCTCACGCACGGAAAGCTCAACAACGCCTTCCGGGCTAACGCGGGTGGGGCCTGTAATCCGGGCCAAGGAATAGCCCTCACTGGCATACCACTTCTGCAGCTCCTTAACGCGGCGCTCCAGCGTCTTGAGGTTCAAGGTGCGCCCGTAATCGGTGGCAAACACCTCGCTAATTTCCGAGGCAGGCAGCAGAGCGTCTGGGTTGTTGAGAACAACCTTGGTCAGAACCGGGTTGGGAGACACCGTGACCACCAGGCGCACCCCCAAGGGGCCATCACTGGGCTGCACTCGCACATCGCTAAACCAGCCGGTGGCATAGATCGCATCGAGATCGGCCTTGATCGCGCTGCGACTGGTGGTCGCCCCAGGCCGCACCGTGAGGGAGTCGTAAACCGCGCGCTCAAGGCGGTCACGATCGGGGTGGCCTTCGAGGCCTTCAACCAGTACTTCGCTCACCAGCACCTGCGGCTCGGCCGCGGGTTCAGCCGGGGTGGTGCCCGGACGATCCACCTGCTCAGAGGAGGGTGCGGGAGCTGCTTCTTGGGCTTGCGCCTGCAAGCCAGTGGCGCCAACAACAACCAGTGGTGCCACAACACCGGTGGCCAACAGGCCTCCAAGCAGCTGGGTGCGAGAGGTACGGGTCGAGCCCTGGGCCATGGTGAGCGGCAGCGTTCAGCGGCAATGCCGCAAGCCGGCCGAACCTACCGGTATTGGCGTGGCGGATGCCCGAGGCCTTGGACCCGTTTAAGGACCTCCCCATAGGCCTCGACAACACCACCAAGATCCTTCCGAAAACGGTCCTTATCCAAGATGCGGGTCTGGGCAGCAGCCACACCGACATCCCAAAGCCGGCAGGTGTCTGGGCTGATCTCATCAGCCAACACCAAACCGCCATCGGCGCTGCGGCCAAACTCCAACTTGAAATCCACCAGCTCCAGCTGCAGCGGCCCCATTAGCTTTTGCAGCGCTACGTTCACCGCCCGGGCCAGCCGCTCCAACTCAAGGCGCTCATCAGCTGAGAGCAGCTGCAGCAACGCAAGGCGGGCCTCGGTGAGCAGCGGATCACCCAGTGCATCGTCCTTGTAATAGAGGTCAAGCAAAGCAGGCTCGAGGGCTGTCTCAGGCGCAATCGGCAGCTGGCGGCACAGGGAGCCGGCGGCGCGATTGCGCAGCACCACCTCCACCGGAACGATGTCCACCTGCTGGACCACCATCCACCCCGGCTCCAAGCAGCCCAGGTAGTGGCTGGTGATGCCATGGCCCTCGAGGGCTTCAAACAAACGGGCCGAAATTTCCCAATTCAGCAGACCTTTGCCGGCCAACTGCGCTTTTTTTTGCGCATTAAAAGCCGTGGCATCGTCCTTGTATTGGACCGCCACAACCCCCGGGCGATCGGTTCTAAAGACCTTTTTGGCCTTGCCCTCATGGAGCAAGTCCTGAATCTGCAACGCCGTCATCGGCTTGAAGAAGATGGCCCGAGATGGCCACCGCGCGACTGAGGCGACCGTAAACGCAGCTCAAGCCCGCGCAGTTGTTCCACCAAAAGGGAATCAACAGCCCCCTCGCCCAGCAATGTGGCCAGGCGAAAACGCAGGGCCTCCAGCTCAACTGCGTCCTGGCTGGCAGCGGCAGCTTGTTGCTGCAGTGCAGCAGCGGATTCAGCGGAAGGATTGCTGATGAACAGCTCCCATTGCTCGCTCAAGGCGATGGCTGCTCGCTCGGGTGGCGTGCTGACGGCAGGGGGCTGAAAACTCCAGTCAGCGTCAGGCTGAAGCTTGGCCTCAGCGACCAAAATCTGGCCAGGCAGACGCTGCAACTCCTGCTGGCGGGACCCTACCCACAGCAGGTCTTCCTGTTGATGCATTGCAGCCAGTGCTCGGAGGCCAGCCTCTGAGCGCCCAAATCGCGCCAACTCCCGCAGCGACTCCGAGCGTGAATCCAACTGCTGCTCCAACCCGAGCCATTCCGCACGGCGTTGAACAGCCTGAGGATGCAAGACCCCTGCAGCCAAATCTGCGTTCAGCGCCTTCTGCAACCATTCACGCCGAGCCAGTCGCTGCACATGGCGACTGAATAGCTGGGTGCCCTCGGCGATCACCCCATCACTGAGACCCATCGTTTGCTGGGCTTGCCTCAGCTGAGAAGCCATCGATGCGGCCTCAGCAGGCGGCAATTGCCTCGGCAACACACCGAACACAGCCGGAGGCAAGGTCAACAGATCTCCAGATGCAGCCGGCTCGGCTTGCGCTAATCGCGCCAGATCTTCAAAGAGCTCGGGCAAGCGATAGGTGACAGGGAACGGCGCAAAGCCCAGCTGCCGGTCTTGCTCTGCCACCAGTTGCTCCTGGCGCTGCAAAACCTGCAGACGCTCCTGCTCCTGTTGGGGATCCCAGATCTGCCTTTGCCCCTGCGGCAGCACGGAGTCTTCCAGCAAGGCGCGCTGCCGCCGGTACAACGCCTCCAAGGTGCGGGCGGGATTGCCTGCGGCCTGCTGCACAGCCAAGGTCGTCACCCGCTCCCTGAGCCAGGGCTTGCCCTGCACCCTGGTTTGGCGCTCCTGCAGGAGCAATAGATCCATCAACCGTTCTTTGTGGCCCAAGCGTTGGGCCACCTGCACCGCTAAATCCAGTCGAACCAGTTGGTCATCAGGGCCGACCTGCTCCGTCGCATCGAGGCTGAGCAGGGCATCAAGCAAGGCCCCACTGCGGCGCTCCAGCGGGTCACGGCGATCGAGCAGCTGTTGAGCCAAGGCTGGATCAGCGGTTTGATCGGCGATCGCAGCGAGCACCGCAGCGCGCTCTCCCATGCCGTCGGCCAGGCGGCGGCTCAGGCGAAGGCGCCGGGCATTGGTTTGTTCAGCGCCCTGCAGATCTGCAGCAGCCAGTTGATAGCGGCGCTGATCATCCAAAAGCGCGCCACTGAGCCCCCAAGCAGAAGCCGAGGCCGCCACATCAACAGCCGCTCCAGCAATCTCTGCGGCTTGCTCCGCATCGCCTTCAGCCGCCAAGAGCCGTGCCGCCCGCTGGCGCCGCTGGGCCGTGAGCTGAGCGCTCTGGCCCTCTTGCCGCAAGAGCTCAATCGCGGCTCGCTGTTGGCCCATGGCCTCGCGCTGCTCGGCTTGCACATCCAGTGCCGAGCGCTGGATCGGCAGTTCACCAGGCGCCTGAGGCTCAGCAAGGGTGAGCAGCTGGGCATCAAG
>JAAXIH010000058.1 GCA_012270465.1 Synechococcus sp. | reverse complement strand
GCAAGAGAATTTTTCGGGCGCCTACAACTGCACCTCCACCAACTTGGTGGATTGGGAAGCCTTCGGTCTGATGATGGACCTGGCGATGATGGGCTGCGGCACCGGCGCCATCATTGAGCCCCATCTGGTGGAGCGGCTGCCGGTGGTGCGCAACGAGCTGCGCGTCTTAGGTGTCAGCGATATCGGCGTCACCCCGGCTGCTGAGCGCCAAGAGGTCACCACCCACAGCATCGAAGGCCATAAGGTTCAGATCAAGGTGGGCGACACCCGCCGCGGTTGGGTGGACAGCTATCAGCTGTTGCTGGATCTCAGCAGCGATGAGCGGTTTAGCGGCCCTGTTGAAATCGAGGTCGATCTCTCCGATGTGCGCCCGGTTGGCGAAACCCTCAAGGGCTTCGGCGGCATGGCCAACCCGGTCAAGCTCAAGGATCTCTATGGCCGGGTGGCCCAAATCCTCAACAAGGCACGCGGCCGTCAGCTCACCTCCGTTGAGTGCTGCCTGCTGATTGACGAGGCCGCTGTGACGATCGTTGCCGGCAACATCCGCCGCAGCGCTGGCATGCGTCAGTTCGCTTCTGCCGACACCGCTGCTGCTGGCGCGAAGGAGAACCTTTGGCAGCAGGACAGCGACGGCAATTGGCGCATTGATCCCGAGCGGGACGCCCTGCGCATGGCCAACCACACCCGCGTCTTCCACACCCGCCCCAGCCTTGAGGTGGTGCAAGAGGCGGTCACCAAGCAGTTCCATTCCGGTGAGGGTGCGATCCAGTTCGCGCCCGAGGCGATCGCTCGCTCCAATGCCGATCTGCTCACCACCGCTGAGCTGCGCCATGAGTTCCAGGAGATTTATTGCGAGCAGGGCCGCCAGGAAGCCGGCCGCTGGCTGCAGCTCAACCACCCGGAGATCACTGAGGCTGAGCTGGAGCATCGTTTGGGCCGCTATGGCCTCAACCCCTGCGGCGAAATCCTCGGTGCCGATTTCCACTGCAACCTTGCTGAGGTTCACCTCAATCGCCTCGATCCCGATGATCTCGAAGGTCAGAGCGATGCCTTCCGCGCAGCGGGCCTCTCAGTGGCTTGCCTGCTGAACCACCGTTTCGAAGTCGAGCGTTACCGCCAGAGCCGCGCTTGGGATCCCATCGTTGGTGTGAGCTTCACCGGCCTGTTCGATTTCTTCGTGCATGCCTTTGGTACCCCTTGGCTGGAGTGGTGGGCCGCTGGTCGCCCTGAAACCGCTGAGGGCTTGGCCTTCAAAGAGCAAGAAGCTGCCTATCTGAGCCGCTGGAAGACCACCGTGAATGAGGCGGTCTGGGATTACTGCGATCGCCATGGGCTGCGCCGCCCCAATCGCTGCACCACGGTTCAACCGGCTGGCACCAAGAGCCTGCTGACCGGTGCCGCTCCTGGCTGGCATCCCCCCAAAGCCCAGCGCTTCATCCGCCGCATCACGTTCCGCAAGAACGATCCCGTGGCCTTGGCTTGTATGGACTACGGCTACTCGATCGTGCCGTCCCAGTCGGATAAGGATGAGCAGGGTCGCCTTCTCGATGATCCGTTCGATCCCCGTTGCACCGAATGGCTGGTGGAGATCCCCACCGAAGTGAGCTGGGCCAATCTTCCTGGCGCTGATCAGGTGGAGATCAACAACTTCTCTGCGATGGCTCAGTTCGACTTCTACATGCAGGTGCAGCAGCACTACACGGCCCACAACACCTCAGCCACGATCGAATTCCGTGAGAACGAGATTGCGCCTCTGGCTGAGGCCATCCACGCTTCCATCGGCGAAGGCAAGGGCTACATCTCTGCCGCTCTGCTGGCTCGTTTCGATGCCAATGCCACCTTCCCTCGTTTGCCGTTTGAGCCCATCAATCAGGCTGACTACGAGGACCTGCAAGCTGAGGTGATCAAACGCCGCAGCACCAGCGACTTCTTTGAGGCGTTGCAGCGTTACGACCAAGGCGAGCTGGTGGAAGCCGGTCCGGCTGGTTGTGACTCTGACAAGTGCCTGCTGCCGCTGGCCAAGAAGGGCTAAGTCCCGCTTTGCCCGATCAAGGTCAGCGTGTCGAGCGCGCTGGCCAGTTGCTGCAGAAGTTCATTGCAGCGATTGCATTGATGCTCTGGGCAAGCGGAGTCCGGCAAGGTCTGAATCATTTCAGCCAGATGCCGGGTGCGAAGAGCCAGGAAATCGGTATTGAGAACAGCCATGACGCGGCGGGAGCGACCACTTCCACCGTGTCTTTCTGTCTCGCGAGTCTCGCTTGAGACTTAGTGGCTGGCCTCGGGGTTTCGGCCTTCTGCTTATGGCAAAATCCGATCACCACACCTCGCGTAGGTGTTGGCTTGGAGGGGTGGTCGAGTGGTTGATGGCTCCGGTCTTGAAAACCGGCGAAGTGAGAGCTTCCGTGGGTTCGAATCCCACCCCCTCCGTTCAACCCATCACCGCAAAGCCTTGTTGCATCAAGGGTTTACGCTCTTTGCTTGATCGCCAGTTTTTGGCTTGTGCTTGCTGCGCCAGCCCTGCTCAAGCTCGTGTTTCGGGTTCAATTAGCCCAAGTGTTGGCACTGGTTCAGCCGTTTGACCTGCTCTGAGGCGTTGGCTGATGCCTGTGTCAGCTGGCCGGAAAATATCCTCTGGCGCGGGCTTATCTCGACCTGCTCCCTGGTTTCTTCCGATTCAGGACAATGTCGGAAACATTGACCTTAATCAAGGCGCTTCAGATTTCAACCGTCACGTGACGCATAAGTACTCAGTTCATCACATCACAAAACGGCTCCACCGATGTGTCGTTTATGGCTGATCGACGCTGATTTTTGAGACGTTGGCTGGTGAGTCGCTGGCTTTGGGTTGCCATTGGCGGCAGCCGCCGCTGCCATCCAGCAGCTGCCAGCTTCCGCAGGCGGTCTCCACCACGGCGGTGCCAGGGGGATGGGTCCAGCAGCCGGTGTTGATCAGCAGCAACCCCTCACGCTCCTCCAGGGCGGCCCCATGGCTGTGGCCGCAGATGATGCCATCCACCCCGGCCTGGCGCGCTGCCTCGAGCTGGGCGTTGTGAAAACGGCTGATCAGGCGACGTCCGCCCCGGGTGCGCAGGGCCAAGGCGCTGGGGCTAGGCAGGTTGAGTTTCCAGCGCAGATGCTGCTGCTCGAGGCGATGCAAAAGACGAATGGCACGTTCTTGGCGGCGGTTGAAGCTCATTGCCTGGCAGTCGAGCTGATCGCCGTGGATCACGAGCAGCCTCTGGCCGTGAAGGCTTGTGTAGGTCAGCTGCTCGCTGATCCAGCTGCAAGCCGGGGAAGCATCAAGCCACTCGCGCAAGGGTTGTT
>JAAXIH010000027.1:2981-16812 GCA_012270465.1 Synechococcus sp. | reverse complement strand
GGTGATGCATGGCTCCTCCTCCGTTCCCCAGGAATGGCTGGAGATGATCAACAAGTACGGCGGTCAGATCCCCGAGACCTACGGCGTTCCCGTCGAGGAGATCCAGGAAGGCATCCGCAACGGTGTGCGCAAGGTGAACATCGACACCGACAACCGTCTCGCCTTCACCGCTGCTGTGCGTGAAGCGGCCATGGCCGATCCTGCCAACTTCGACCCCCGCCACTTCAACAAGCCTGCGCGGAAGTACATGAAGCAGGTCTGCCTGGACCGCTACCAGCAGTTCTGGGCCGCCGGTAACGCCAGCAAGATCAAGCAGCGCGACATCAACTACTACGCCGGTCTGTACGCCAAAGGCGCCCTCGACAGCAAGGTGGCTGTTGCTGCCTGATTCAGCTTCAGGAGTTGATCACATCGAAGGGGCCCTGCGGGGCCCCTTTTTTTGTGGCTAGGAGGCGATCAGTTTCCCCAGGGCGGTGGGTAGGTCGTCTTCCATCACAAAGCGGCGACCATCGGTAACGATCACCTTCACCAAGGTGGGAATGCCGCCGTTGCGGGCCTGCAAATAAATCGGTTCCACATAGAGCAATCCTTCGCCCATGGGAATCACCAGCAGGTTGCCTTGCAGGACGCGTGAGCCCTCGCGGTTCCAGAGGCCGAATTGCCGGCTGATTTCGGGCTCCTGTTCGATCAAGGCTGAGATCTGTTGGGGGCCCAGTAGCAGCCGTTGCTGCGGGAAACGCCACAGCCGCAGCTGCCCGTAATCGGCAACGGTGTTGCGGGCCGCCAGCCAGCTCACCATGTTCGGGCGCTGCAGCGGTGTGAACGGCAGCAACAACACGAACTCCGGGGTGTCTTTGCCCGGCAATTGCATGGTGACGTGGTACGGCCTCACCTCCACCTGCTTGGAGCCATAGATCTCTTTGGGAATGGCCCAAACGTCGTCGCCGTTGTAGAAGCTGCGCACATCGGTGACGTGAAAGCGCAGCAAGCGTTCGGCCTGAACTTGGAACTGGGTTTTCGGAACCAGCAGGTGATCGCGCAGCGCCAGCGGCATCGATTCCAACGAGCGGAACATCTCCGGGAAGGCATTGCGCCATGTGCGCAGCACCGGGTCATGGGGATCCATCACATAGATCCAGACCCGGCCATTGAGGGCATCCACCACCACCTTCACCGGATTGCGGAAGTAGCGGATGCCGCTGGGGTTAGCGGCGCTGTAGGGGTACGAGCGGCTGCTGGTGAAGCCATCGAGCAACCAGTACTGATGCTGCTCAGAGCGGTAGCCATCCACGGCTGGAACCCTGGCAGTGACCAGGTAGGGCTGGCTTTCAAAGGTGAGGAATGGGGCAATCGCATCGAGCCGCTGTTGCACCTGGCGCCGCAGCAGCAGGCGGCTGTCGTGCCGTAGGGAACCGCCAAACAGCAGCCGTGGTTCTCTCAAATAGGCCGCAGCCAAGAGCCGCTGCAGCGGATGGCCAATGGGGAGGCCGCCGTCACCGCTGTAGTGGGAATAGATGTTCTCTTCGCCATCGGGGTAGTTGAATTCGCGCACCTTGCTGGGTGCCACGGCATAGAGCGAGGGCGAGGCGCCGTAATAGAGCTCAGGTTTGCCAATCGGAAAGGCGGCAACGGCTTGGGCAGTGGTGACATCCAGGTTGGGCAACCCCTGCACCACGCTGCTGCGCCCGAGGTCTTTGACGAAGTACTCCGGGAGTCCGTCGGGGCCCCAGCTGTTGACCGGTGAAACGGTGAAGCCAAACCCATGGGTGAACACCAGGTGTTGGTTCAGCCAGGTGCGGGAGCTTGGCGGCAGTGCTGTGACATCGATTTCCCGTGCCGCCACCATCACCTGTTGGCGGCCCCGGCTGAGGTCGTCGCTGAGTTGGTAGCGATCCACCGCCGCTGACCAGAAGTCGTAGACCAAGCGCAATTGCTGCAGCTGAGCATTGGCTTCCAGCAAGGGCTGGGTGTCCCACAGGCGGATGTTTTCGACGGTCCCAGGCGATTGCTGCAGATCAGCGGCGGTGAGTTGTTGTTTGGGATTGAGCGTGCGCACCCGCATCCTGTTGAGATCAAAGGCTTGCCGCGTGCCTTGGATCATGCGTTTGAGATAGGGGCGCTCCATCTGCAGCTCCCGCGGCTGCACGACCAATTTCTGCACCAGCGGCGCGCCGATGAATTCGGCGATGGGAAGTAGCAGTGCCGTGATCGACACGGGCAAGAGGATGCGCCGCCGCTTTGGCAGTGGCACCAGCAAGCTCAACAGCATCGTCAGCAGCACCAGGCTGAGTAGCAGCCGCAGCGGTAGCCGCAAGTGCAGATCAACCCAGCCGGCGCCTGCCACCACCCCATGGCTTTGCACCATGAGCTCAAACGGGGCCAGGGAGGCCATCAGCGCTGCCACCAGGGCCAACACAGCCAGTTGCGGCCGCAGCACCGCTTGCTGTTGACGGTTGAAACCGGCAAAGCGCCAGTCGCTCAAGGTGTTGCCTTGACTGAGGCACAACCAAAAACAAGCGCTTAAGCCCACCAAGCCTTGGGCCATCAGCACGCTGAGCACCAGCTGGAAGGCCGGTAGGCGCAGCACCGTGAAGCTGAGGTCGATCCCGGTGACGGGATCGGCTTCACCAAACGGCGACGCCAAAATCGCCGGCAACCAAAAGCTCCAAGCCCGGGCCAGGGCGGTGGCTGAAGCCAGGATTGCCAGGCTGAGGCTGACCCTCAAGGTGGTGAGTGGCCAGCGCAGCAAAAACACCAGCAACACCGCGGCGATGCCGATCACCAGCGGCAGCGGCAATGACCCCAGCACCGGGAAGCTGCTCAACACAATGCCGCTGAAGGGTTCTTGCAGCAGCCCCAGAGCCTGAACAAAGAGATAGGAGGTGGCGGTGCTTAGTAGGCCCAGCACCAGCAGCAACACCAGCAGCAGGCCCCAGCCTTTGAGGGGCATAAAAATGCTTTCGCCCCGGTAGGCCGGATCGCGCCGGCGCAGCTTCCAGCAGCGTTGCAACTGATTGAGTTGCACCGGGATGCCGATCCCCAGCACCAGCGCCAGGGCCAGAAATTGCAGGCCCCAGCGCTTCAGCACCACAGGGCCGAGCTCAAATTGTTGAAACCACTGCAGCTCAATCCACAAACGCGGCAGCAGCACCAACGCCATCGCCGTGGCGGCGATGGCCAGCAGCACAGCGGGGCGGCTCAAACGCTTCATGGCCAGAGGCTAGGCAGCACGCGCGATCTGACATGATCAACTAATCCCGATTGTGGGAGTCGGGATTAGTTGGGTGCCGCGCTTGGCGCTGCTACGGTTCCGATCAACCGCTGCATCGGTGTGACCGCAACCCTGACATCGCAGACCTTTGCTGGCCTGCGCTGCAAAGAATGTGGCCATGCCTATGCGCCCGAAGCTCGTCACGTCTGTGAAGACGTCTGCTTTGGACCTCTTGAAGTCGTTTACGACTACGACGCCATTCGCGCCCGCGTCAGCCGCGCTTCCATCGAGGCCGGCCCCGCTTCGATCTGGCGTTATCGCGATTTCCTGCCCATCGAGGGTGATCCGATTGATGTCGGCACTGGCTTCACCCCTCTGCTGCGCGCCAACCGTTTGGCTCGCCGCCTGGGCCTCAAGGAGCTCTACATCAAGAACGACGGGGTGAACATGCCCACCCTCTCCTTCAAAGACAGGGTGGTGAGCGTGGCCTTGACCCGCGCCCGGGAACTGGGCTTCTCCACGGTCAGCTGCGCCAGCACCGGCAACCTCGCCAACTCCACCGCCGCCATTGCTGCCCACGCGGGCATGGAGTGCTGCGTGTTTATTCCAGCTGATTTGGAAGCCGGAAAAATCCTCGGCACGCTGGTCTACAACCCCACATTGATGGCGGTTCGCGGTAACTACGACCAGGTCAACCGGCTCTGCTCAGAGGTGGCGAACACCTACGGCTGGGGCTTCGTCAACATCAACCTGCGCCCCTATTACTCCGAGGGCTCCAAGACCCTGGGCTACGAGGTGGTGGAGCAGTTGGGTTGGCGCCTGCCAGACCACATCGTGGCGCCGCTCGCCTCTGGATCCCTGTTCACCAAGATCCGTAAGGGCTTCGATGAATTCATGAAGGTGGGCCTGGTGGAGGAGAAGCCCGTGCGCTTTAGCGGTGCCCAGGCTGAGGGCTGCTCGCCGATTGCCCAGGCTTTTGCCGAAGGCCGCGACTTCATCACTCCGGTGAAGCCCAACACCATCGCCAAGTCGATTGCCATCGGTAACCCGGCTGATGGTCCCTATGCCCTCGATATCGCCAGCCGCACCGGCGGCTCGATCGCGGCCGTGAACGATGAAGAGATCATCGAGGGCATTCAGCTGTTGGCTGAAACCGAGGGTGTTTTCACTGAAACCGCCGGCGGCACCACCATCGCGGTGCTCAAGAAGCTGGTGGAGCAGGGCAAGATCGACCCCTCCGAAACCACCGTTGCCTACATCACCGGTAATGGTCTGAAGACCACCGAAGCGGTGGCCTCTGCCGTTGGTGAGCCGCTCACCATCGATCCGCAACTGGCTGATTTCAATGCCGCCTGGGAGCGCGCCCAGTCATTGCAGCGCGCCACCTGGGACACCGTTGGCGTTTGAGTTGCGCCCTTCTCTCGACTGATTGTTTGTTGTTGCCATGACCGTTCAGGTTCTGATTCCCACCCCTCTGCAGAAGTTCACCGCTGATCAAGCCACCGTCAGCCTGGAGGCCACCAGCGTCGATGAGCTGATCAAGGCCCTCGATGGCACCTTCCCCGGTCTGGGCAATCGCCTGTGTGATGAGAACGGCAAGCTGCGCCGCTTCCTCAACGTCTACGTCAACAGCGAAGACATTCGCTTCCTCGACAACCAAGCCACAGCCCTGGCTGATGGGGATGAGGTCAGCATTGTTCCAGCGGTAGCTGGGGGCTGATCAGCCAGCCACTACAGCCGGTTTGATCTGAGCGGCTTCAAAGCGCTCCACCCGCTCCCGGAATTCATCGCCGCTGAGTGATTCCATCTCAATCAGCGTTGTCACCAGCTCATCCATGAGCTGGCGGCGGGGTTCCAGCAGCTGCACCGCGTGCTCGAGGGCTTGGCGGGCCAGTTGTTGCACCTGCTGATCAATGGCTTGCCCGGTGCTAGCGGAGTAGTCGTGCTCAGGGCGCGTCCAATCGCGGCCCAGGAACACCTCGCCTCCATCGCTTTCGTAGGCCACTGGCCCCAGAACAGAGAAGCCGTAGCGAGTCACCATTTCCCGGGAGATCCGGGTCACCATTTGCAGGTCGCTGCTGGCGCCTTGGGTGACTTCTGAGGGGCCGAACACCACCAGCTCGGCCGCCCGACCGCCCATGGCCACCACCAGCCTGGCTTGCAGATAGGCGCGGCTGATCAGGCCACTATCGAGAATCTCTTCGTCGGGGGTGGTGCGGGCAAATCCGCCAATGCCGCCGGCCCTGGGCAGGATTGTCAGCTTGTCGAGGGCATCGGCCGCTGGTAGCAGGGTGGTGATCAGGGCGTGGCCTACCTCGTGATACGCGATCAAGCGCTTTTTGGCGCTGTCTTGCAGAGGCCTGGCCCCCATGCCGAGGGTCACCCGCTCGAGCGCGTCGTGCATGGCTTGCTCGTCGATGAATGTGCGCTCACGACGGGCTGTGAGGATCGCCGCCTCATTGATCAAGTTGGCGAGATCTGCTCCTGAAAACCCTGGCGTCCGCCGCGCCCAGAGTTCCATCGACACCTCATCGCTCAAGGGACGGCTGCGGGCATGGACGCCAAGGATGGCTTCACGGCCACGGCGATCCGGTAGCTCCACCAGGATCTGACGGTCAAAGCGCCCCGGACGCAGCAGGGCCGTATCCAGCACATCGGCCCGGTTGGTGGCCGCCAACATGATGATTCCGGAGTTCTCCTCGAACCCGTCCATCTCCGTGAGCAGCTGGTTCAGCGTTTGCTCGCGCTCGTCGTTGCCACCACCGATGCCAGCCCCGCGCTGGCGGCCAACGGCATCAATTTCATCGATAAAAATGATGCAGGGCGCCTTGGCTTTGGCCTGACGGAAGAGATCGCGAACGCGGCTGGCACCCACCCCCACGAACATCTCCACAAATTCAGAGGCCGAGAGGGTGAAAAACGGCACCTCGGCTTCACCGGCAATGGCCCTGGCTAAAAGTGTTTTGCCTGTTCCAGGCGGGCCCACCAAGAGCACCCCGCGGGGGATGCGGGCGCCAAGAGCGGTGAAGCGCTCAGGCTCTTTGAGGAAGGTGACCACCTCTTGCAGTTCGGTTTTGGCCTCGTCGATGCCGGCGACATCGTCGAAGCGCACGGCCACCGCTCCTTCCGGTTGCACCCGGGCTTGGCTGCGGCCAAAGCCCAAAGCTTTTTGGGCAACGTTGGCCGAGCGGCGGAAGAGCAGCACCAGTAGCCCCAGCACCATCACGGCCAACAAGCCGTTGACCAGCAGGCCGGTCATGGCGGCTTCCCCCTGGCTGTTGCGCACGTCGAGGGGCACGTTGTGGGCCTCAGCGGTGCGCAGCACCTCCTGATCGTTCGGGAAAATATTGACCTTGGCTTCTTTGCCGTCTTTGAACTGAACCCGCACCAAATCCTGCTTGGGCAGCAGCACGATCTGCTCCACCTGCCCGGCGCGCATGGCTTCCAGCAGTTGGCTGTAACTCGGTGAGGCGCTCAAATCCCCTCTCGCCACTGCGTTGGTTCGTTGCCCGGAGCTTAGCGATTGACGAAGGGACTCTCGAGAACAGACAATTTCTGTTTGCCGGCATTTGAGCAGCGATGGCCGTTCCCAAGAAGAAAACCTCCAAAGGGAAGCGCGACCAGCGTCATGCCCACTGGAAAGCCAAAGCCCGCGTGGCCGCTCGCAAGGCGCTCTCAGCTGGTAAAGCCGTTCTGAGTGGCCGTGCCCAAGGTTTCGTTTACCCGATGCCTGAAGAGGACGGCGAGGCCGAATCCTGAGTCAGCTGCCGATCTTGAACGCTTCGAGAACGATCAGGTAGAGAAACCCGATCCGGAAGTTGTCGATCGCAATCCACACCAATCCGGGCTGCTGGCCGGCGTAGCGCTGGCGCAGCCGGATCAGGGCTTCAAAAAACAACAGCAGTCCCAGCGCACCCAGGCTCTGCACCTTCAGCAGGCTGAGATAAAGCGTCGTGACGTTGGCCGCTGTGTAGCCGCCCGCGAATAGGGCGATCAGGGCCACGCTTTTGTCACGCCAACGGGTGGTGACCCACCCCAGCAGCCGCTCTCCAATGCTGGTTTGCAGCTGGTTGAACCGGGTGTTTTGCAGCGGCGGTTGAGTCATGGCAACAGGGCGCTGAGCTGCTGGAGCGTCACGGGCCCCTGGCCGAGATGCTCCACCACCAAAGCGGCTTCGGCAAGGGCTGCAGCGCCGCCGCTCCAGTTGTCTGTGGTGATCACAACCTCGAGCCCAGCGCCCCTGGCTGCTGCTAGGCCCTGGGGTGAATCCTCAATGGCCAAGACCTCAGAGGCCGGCAGTTTGAGGTGCTCCAGAGCCATGGCGTAGGCCTCTGGATCTGGCTTCTTTCGCGTCACGTCCTCGCCGCAAACCCAGCCAGCAAAACAGGCCTCCAGCTCTGGTGTGCTTTGCAGCAGAGCGGCCACGGCGGCGCGCCCACTGGTGGTCACGATCCATTGCTGCAGCCCGGCTGCTGCCGCGTTCAAAGCCAAGGCCAGAACGCCAGGGCGCAGGGGAACGGCGCCGCGGCTCAATCGATCCCTGTAGTGCTGCTGTTTGCTGCGGTGCAGCTCGGCGGCGAGGTCTTCATCGCGCTGCCCCAGCTCATCCATCCAAGTCAGAATCCGCTCGCGACCACCGCTGGTGTGCAGCAGGCGCTGGTAGGTGCTGCTGTCCCAATGCCAAGGCAGCCCAGCGGCAGCGAAGGCGGCATTGAAGGCTGGCCGATGACCCTGCTGCTCGGTATCAGCCAAGGTGCCATCCACGTCCCAGAGCAGGGCTTGCAGGCGGGGCATCATGCAGTGGAATTGCGCGAACCCTAGGCGGCTCCCATCGGCACCTCTTCCGCTCCCCATTGGCAGCTGCCGGCCCCTTTGCCGCCACTGCCATTAACCGAATCGCTCGCGCTGCCACCGGCTCTGGTGGCGGTGCTGCAGCGCCGTGGGGTTCAAAGCCAAGAGGAGCTGCAAAGCCTGCTGCAGCCAGATCCAGCCCCTGAGGCCAAGGCCCACTTCCCCGATCTGGAGTGTGCGGTGCAGCGCTTGCTGCTGGCCTGCCGAGAAGGTCAGGCCTTAGCGGTGTGCGGCGATTACGACGCTGATGGCATGACCAGCACCGCCCTGCTGGTGGGGGTGTTGAGTCGGTTGGGGGCCAAACCCCAGGCGGCCATTCCCAGCCGCCAAAGCGAGGGTTATGGCCTCAATGCCGCCATGGTGGAGCGGCTGGCGGAGCAGGGCGTCAAGCTGCTGGTCACCGTCGACAACGGCATCAGCGCCCGCGAAGCCCTGGAGCGCGCTGAAGCTTTGGGCTTGGAGGTGATCGTCACCGATCACCACACCATTCCGCCCCAGCGTCCACCGCTGCTGGCTCTGCTGCATCCCGCCCTCACACCGCCCAGTTCCCCCTATCGCGGTTTGGCCGGTGTGGGGTTGGCCTACGTCTTGGCGGCTGCGGTGGCGGAGCGGCTGCGCAATCCCCAGGCGCTGCGAACAGCCCTCGATTTGTTCTGCATTGGCACCATTGCTGATATGGCGCCGCTCACTGGCGTCAATCGCCGCTGGCTGCAGGAGGGGCTGCCGCAGCTGCACCGTTCGGCCTTGCCGGGGTTGCGGGCCTTGGCGGAACTCTCCGGTTTGGAGGATCGCCCCATCGATAGCCAAGGGGTGGGTTTTCGCTTGGCCCCTCGCCTCAATGCCGTTGGTCGCTTGGCCGATCCCCAGCTCGCCGTGGAGCTGCTCACCACCAGTGATGCCGACCGTGCCCTGGAGCTGGCGGAGCGCTGTGAACAACTGAACCGGCAGCGGCGTGAGCTCTGTGATGGCATCGAAGCGGAGGCCAATGCGCTGGTGGAAGCCGATGGTGACCAGCGCCCTGCCTTTTTGTTATTGGCGCAAAACCACTGGCATCACGGCGTGATTGGCATCGTGGCCGCACGCTTGGTGGAGCGCTGGGGCCTGCCGGTTGCGTTGCTGGCAGGCGAAGGCAATGGTCGCTTGCGCTCGTCGGTGCGGGCACCTGAGGGGTTTGCCGTTGATGCCGCCCTGTCGGCCTGCTCGGATTTATTGGAGCGCTTTGGTGGTCACCCCGCCGCCGGTGGATTCACCGTGCAGGCCACCGAGGTAGCGGCTCTGCATGAGCGGCTCAATGGATTGGCCAACGATTGGCTTGCGGGCCGTGACCATGCCCTGGTGGTGCGCCCAGAAGCGCTGCTGCCACTGGATCAAATCGACCGTGATTTTCTGCAGCAGCTGCGCCGCTTGGAACCGTTTGGCGCCGCCAACCCCAGCCCGCTGTTCTGGGCGCGCCACTGCCAGGTCAAACGGCAGCGACTGCTTCGCGGCGGCCATCTGCTGCTGGAGCTTGCTGTCCCTAGCGGTTCGCTCACCGCCATCGCTTGGCGTTGGAGTGGCCCTGAGCCCAGCAGCTCAACGTTGGATCTGGCCTTTCGCCTCAAAGAGGACCACTGGCAGGGCCAGCCCAGGCTGCAACTGGAATTGGAGGCCTTGCGGCCCGCCTTGGAGGAACGGGTCACCCTCTGGCGCCGGCAGCGCTGCTACCAGTGCGAGCGTCAGGGCGATGCCTTGGTGATTCGCAATCCAGAGGGGCGGGAACTGCGTTGCCAGTGGCCCCAAAGCCCTGGGGACAATCCCGACCCGGTCCAATCACACCCCGACACCGCAGAGCTGGTGCAGCATGCTGCTCTTGCTCTCGGCTTTGTTGCCTGATGTCTGTGGCCTCAGCACCGCGCAATTGGTTGCCCTTGTTGCTGCCGTTGATGCTGCTGGGCTTGGTGATTGGGGTGATTTGCATCCCCCTCAACGAGATCGACAGCATCAGCGATCACGTTCTCACCGATGTGTTTGCCCTTGGTGAAGGGCTGGGTTGGTTTGTGTTGCTGCCCCTGGTGGCGATGCCGCTGGTCTTGAAGCTGCAGCAGCGCTGGCTCAGGCCTGGAGCTGGTTCAGGCATTCCCCAGGCGGATGCCTGCATCGAAGACCCTGAGCTCGCTCCCAAGCTGCTGGGTTTAAGACCGCTGCTCTCTCGGTTAGTGCTCTGGTCCATCGCCGCTGGTTGCCTGCTGCCCATCGGCCGGGAGGGTCCGGTTGTCTTTGTTGGTGCCAGTGCTGTTTGGCTAATGCGCCGCAGCCTCAAGGGCCCCATGCGGGAGATCGGAATGCCTGTTTTGCTGGCTGCCGCCGGTGGCGCTGGTTTGGCGGCCGGTTTCAACACGCCATTAGTGGCGATTCTGTTTTCAGCCGAAGACCTGCTCAAACGCTTCAACCTTCCCCTGGTGTGGTCGTCGCTGCCTGTTGCCCTGTTGGCTTCCTTGGTAGCGGCCTATGGCGGGCAGCCCACGTTTGCCTATGGCGAGCTGCCCATGCTGGTGGAAGGCCCCATGCAGATGCTGTTGGCCCTGCCAGTTGGGGTGGCTTGCGGCTTGATTGGTGCGCTGTTCAGTGCGCTGCTGCTCACCTTCACCCGCAAGGTGGCGCCCCTGGCGGTTCGTTACCCATTGCCCATGGGCCTGTTTCTTGGCGCCGGGATGCTGCTGATGGCCTTGGGTAACCCCCGCGTGTTGGGGGAGGGCTCAGCTGTTCTGCACGACATCATCAACAACGCCGGCGAGGTGCCGCTGTGGTCTGGCCTCGCTGTGATTGCCGAGCGGGTCTTTGGCCCGATTCTGGTGCTGGGCTCAGGCATTCCAGGGGGATTGATCGACCCAGCCCTGGCCTTTGGTGGTGTGACTGGAGCCGTTGTGATGCCTTGGTTTAGCGGTCACACCGGCTTGATTGGAATGATTTGTGGCATGGCCGGAGGCTTGGCTGGAGCCACGCAACTGCCGATCTTCGCGGCGCTGTTCACTTTGAAGCTGACTGGTGCTCTGGATTGCGTTCCCGGATTGCTTGTGACCAGTGCAATGGCGGCCTACATCAGCCGCTGGTTGCAGCCCAAGCCGATTTATCACGCCCTCACCGAGATCTTTCTCGGTAAGGACGATCTGCCGGAAGAGCCTGAATTGCCGAAGGCCTGAGGGCTAGGGCCTCAGAGGGCGCCGCGGCGGTAGAAAAGGATGAAGACCACAGCCGGACCAGCCAGGGCGATCAGAGCCAGGGCTGCGAAGTTGGCAATCAGGGAGAAATCGATGCCCATGGCGAGCGGCAGTGATGCAATCCCAGTGACTCTACGGGCTTTACTGCCGAACTGCCCCTCGATGGCCTTCAGGCTGTGACGGCCTGTCACAGCTGGCAATGCGTCAGCAGCTGCGGTGCCTGCTGCCGACTTGATCCCGACCAGCGGGGCGAAGCGTTGGAGGCTCTCAGCGCCCAGGAGAAGGCCCAGTACCTGGAGATGGTGGGGCCCGATGGCTGGTGCATTCATTACGACACCGGTTCCCGCAGCTGCCGGATCTACAGCGATCGGCCCAACTTTTGCCGGGTGGACCAACTGGCTCAGCGCTTTGGCGTGGCTGCCCAGGACCAAGACGCGTTCGCCATCGACTGCTGCCGCCAGCAAATCCGTGTCGAATACGGTGGGCGCAGCCTTGAAATGCGCCGATTTGAGCGGGCCATCCGAAACAACACCGGTGATGGAGGCTCGCCTTCCGGCCAGTGATCCCCAGCCCACGGGGCGGTGGGTGTTGTTTGCCTCCACCTTCACCACCGTGTTTCTGGCCGAGCTGGGCGATAAGACCCAACTGGCCACGCTGCTGTTATCGGCTCAATCCGGCCGTCCCCTGTTGGTGTTTGTTGGCGCCGCTTTGGCTCTGGTGAGCACATCACTGGTGGGTGTGCTGTTGGGGCAATGGCTGTCCCGGCATGTTCCGCCGCGGCAGTTGGAGCGGTTAGCCGGGGGGTTGATGTTGATTTTGGGCGCGGCCATTGGTGGCCGCGCCCTTGTTCAGTTGCTGCCGAGCTAAGCGATGCCAACCCCCTTCTCCAGCGCTGATCTCGCTTTGGTGGGCTCCACCTTTTTGGCTGTGTTCCTGGCGGAACTCGGTGACAAGACCCAGCTGGCCACCGTTGCGATCAGTGGCACCAGCAATGCCCCGGTGGTGGTGTTTGCAGCCAGTGCCTCGGCTCTGGTGTTGGCCAGCTTGATTGGCGCCTTAGCCGGGGGCTCGCTGGCGCAAGTGGTGCCCGCCGAGTTGTTGCAGCTGCTGGCTGCGGTGGGATTCCTCGTGATTGGCGCTCGCTTGCTCTGGGCGGCGTCGGCCAATGAGGGCTCGACCCCGAACTAAACTGAGTTGTCAGGCTGACGCTCTACACCCCAGCCTGTGATGGCTCACGCATGAAATTTTCCGTCTCCGATCTGCTGGATCAGCTGCGGGGGGACGCGGTGCTGCCGCTGACGAATTTGGAGAAGAAGCTGGCCCTCAAGACAGCGGTTGAGAAGGCCCAGCTGGAGTTGGCACTACAAGCGCTGGCCAAGGTGGGCGTCATTGCCAGTGCTGAGGAAGGAATCAGCCGCGCCTCCAACGACGCCATCTTTGAGGCCCGGGTGCGCTCCTCCAGCAAAGGCTTTTGCTTTGCCTTGCGCGAAGACGGAGGCGAGGACGTCTACCTGCGGGATCACCAGCTCAACCATGCCTGGAATGGCGATCGGGTTCTGGTCAAAGTCACCCGTGAAGGGGGCAGGCGGCGCTCTCCAGAGGGGGTGGTTCAGTGCATCCTTGAGCGCGCCAACACCACGGTTTTGGCCCAGGTGGAGCGCCAGGCCGAACAGCTGGTGGCTGTTCCCCTCGACGATCGGCTGCATGCAGCTATTCAGCTTCCGGAAACGGATGCTCCCCATGCCGAAACCAGTGACACCGCCGTGGTGGAGGTCAGCCTCGACCGCTTCCCGATCGGCCAGTTCCCGGCCCAAGGCCATGTCTCCCGCTCGCTGAAGGTTCAGGGATCAGAAGCGGATGATCGTGAGCTGCTGTTGGCGCGCCATCGCATCAACACCAGCGGCTTTAGCGGCCGGGCCAGCCTCAAAGTTCCGGCTGAATCAGGTCGTGAAGACCTCACCGCGCTGCCCACCGTGCTGTTGCAGGGCTGGAGTGCCAAAGATGCGCCGCTGCTGCCCGCGGTGTCACTGGAGGCGTTAGAGGGCGGCGCTCAAAGGTTGTGGGTGCACACCCCGAGCGTGGCGGAACGGTTGGCCTTGGAATCACCCCTGGAGCGTTGGTTGCGTCAGCAGGGCGAGGCACTCAGCCTTGGCAGCAGCTGGATTTCGCTGCTGCCGGGCACCCTCCACAAGGCCGCGGTCTTGGCGGCAGGTAAAAGCCAAGACGCCCTGTCGGTGGCCTTGGACCTCGGCGCCGACGGCAGCGTGCAGCACTTCCGCTTCTGCCGCTCGCAGGTGCAGGTGGATGGGGTTCTCGATCGCAAAGGCTTGGCCGCCCTATTGGCCCGTAAGCCCAAGGCCCGCACCACGCCGGCCGCTCTCAAGAGCCTCAAGGAGCATCTGCCCTTGCTCGAGCAGCTCCAGTCCTTGGTGGAGCTGCTGCGTCAGCAACGCCTAGCGGGTGGTGGCCTCGAATTGGATCTGCCGGTGCCGCCCTTAGAGCCCCTGGCCGAGCTGGCCCCAGGTCTGCCCGATCAGCGCTGGCAGGGATGGTTGCCGGCCTGGTCGGCGGA
>JAAXIH010000027.1:0-2881 GCA_012270465.1 Synechococcus sp. | reverse complement strand
TGCAGCAGCAATTGCGCGAGGTGACCACACCGGTGCAGCTGAGCGCCGAACCTGGGGCCAATGCGTTAGCTGCCGAGGACACGGCCTATGCGCCCTGGTGCTGCCCGTCGTTGCACTACAGCGCCATCTGGAACCAGCTGCTGTTGGTGGCTCTGCTGAGTGAGGGCAAGGATCGCCCCAGCGTGCGCCATAAAACCCGCCTGGATCTCAGCTCCGATAGCTGCCACGGACAGGTGGAGTGGCCCCTGTTCAGTCCCAGCGTGATGGCGCAATTCCAGGACCCCATGGGTTCCGGTCTGGTGAGTCGCCTTAATGGCCGGGCTCGTTCGGCCGATGAGGTGGAGCGTGATGCCTTGGCGTTGGTTCAGGCCCGTTCGGCGCAAGAGCTTGTGGGGCAAACCTTGCCTGGGGTGATCAGTGGCATCCAGAGCTACGGCTTCTTTGTGGAGATCCCGCCCACCCAGGTGGAGGGGCTGGTGCATGTGAGTTCCCTCAAAGACGACTGGTACGAGTACCGCTCGCGTCAGCACCGTTTGGTGGGCCGCAAGAACCGCCGCACCTACAAGCTCGGCGATGCTGTGGAGGTTGAGGTGCAAAAGGTCGACGTGTTGCGCCACCAGATCGACCTTGTGGTTCCTGATGCCGCTGAGGAAGGGGATGACACCGACGCGAGCTGACGAGGCAGCGCCGCTGCTTTTAGCCGTTTGCGGCGCTTCAGCCCAAGTGCTGGCCCTGCGGACCCTGCAGCTGTTGCTCGAGGCCGACCAAGCCGTGGAGCTGGTGATCAGCCGCGGGGCCTTTGAGGTTTGGCGCGCTGAGTTGGGGCTGGTGCTGCCTGTGAATCCAGCTGAGCAGGAGAGGGTGTTGCGCGAGCAGTGCGGCACCGCGGCCGGCAGCCTGCGCTGCCACCGCTGGAATGATCAGGCCGCTCCTCCGGCCAGTGGCAGCTATCGCTTGCGGGGGATGTTGATCCTGCCGGCCTCCATGGGCACGGTGGGCCGCATCGCCACAGGGGTGGCCACCGATCTGATCGAGCGCGCTGCCGATGTGCAACTCAAAGAGGCGCGCCCCCTGGTGATCGCCCCAAGGGAGATGCCTTGGAACTTGATTCATTTGCGCAACCTCACCCAGCTGGCGGAAGCGGGCGCTCGCATCGCCCCGCCAGTGCCAGCCTGGTATGGCCAGCCGCAGAGCCTCGACGACATGGTCGATTTCATGGTGCAACGCACCTTGGATCTGTTCGGTTACGACCTGGCGCCGCTGCGCCGTTGGCAAGGTGCGGTGGAAGGAGCTCAAAAACTGTCATGAAGCGCTGGCTGCTGGTGCCGCTGCTGCTTCCCCTCGCGGCTGCCCTGGCGGTTGCGCTGTTGAATCTGCGCGTGCCGGCGCGCTTGCGCCTGCTGATTTGGACCAGTCCGCCGCTTCCCTTGGGAACCTGGGTGTTGATCGCCGCTGGCGGCGGCGCCGCCGCCGCTGCCCTGGCTGGTTTGAGTGCCCCGGGAGCTTCACCTCGCCAGCCGGAACCCTGGGATGAACCGCGCCGGCGGCGCACCCGAAGGACCGCGGATACACCAGAGGAACCGCTGGATTCCAGTGAGGCCCAGCAGCCATTTGAGGCGCCAGAACCAGCGACCCAGGCCCCACCGGAGCGCTCACCCCATGAGGCCCCCCCAACCGTGGCGGTGCCCTTTCGGGTTGTGCAGCGCTCGGCCAGTGCTCCAGCCTCATCCAGCAGTGTTGATGATTGGAATGATGCTGCTGACGATGACTGGTGAGTAGCCTGCTGGGCAGCTCTGACAGCAGCGCTTGAGCGACTCGGCGGCCACCCCAGACAAGCCCACAGAACAGCCCAAAGCGGCAAAGGCGCCACCGGCCAAGGCCAAGCCGCCGAAGCCTGAGGACAAACCCTTTGCCGAGTTTGTGCCTCAGCTGCTGATTCCAGCTTTGGCGAAGGAGATTGAGAGCTATGGCGGCCCGGCTCCAGCGCTCGAGTTAGAGCAGGCAGCGATGCCAGTGGTGGGTGAAACCTGCTGGCAGATTCGCGGCGAGCTTCCCGGTGATCGCCGTTTCTGGTTGTGCTTCACCAAAGATGACATCCAGGCACCTAAGACCTTCGCGGTCGCTGAGGCGGGCGCTTCACCCAGCCTGTTGGAGTCGTTTTTGATTGATGAGAAGCGCATCACCCTGGCTTTGTTGGTGAGCCGAACGGTGCAAAGACTCAACGGACAGAAATGGTTAGGGCCCAATTGAGCATTAGGGCCCTTACAGTGATTGGCTAGTCAGCACAAGACGACAGGATGGTTCCCCCAACCGCGATCGCCGAAGCTCCTCGCTCTGGTGGCGAGCCAGCCATCAAGGATCCGGTGAAGGACACGATCCTGACGCCGCGCTTCTACACGACTGATTTTGAAGCGATGGCCGCCATGGATTTGCGGCCCAATCAGGAGGAGCTCGAAGCGATTTGCGAGGAGTTCCGCAAGGACTACAACCGCCACCACTTCGTCCGCAATGAGGCGTTTGATGGTGCGGCCGACAAGCTCGATCCAGAAACACGTCGCGTGTTCGTGGAATTCCTCGAGCAGAGCTGCACCTCTGAGTTCTCTGGCTTCCTGCTCTACAAGGAGCTCAGCCGCCGTATCAAGCAGAAAAACCCTCTGCTGGCCGAGTGCTTTGCTCACATGGCTCGGGATGAAGCCCGTCACGCCGGCTTCCTCAACAAAGCCATGGGTGACTTTGGCGTTCAGCTCGATCTCGGCTTCCTGACCGCCAACAAGGCCTACACGTTCTTCAAGCCGAAGTTCATCTTCTACGCCACCTATCTCTCCGAAAAGATTGGCTACTGGCGCTACATCGCCATCTACCGCCACCTCGAGCAGAACCC
>JAAXIH010000024.1 GCA_012270465.1 Synechococcus sp. | reverse complement strand
ACTCGGTGGGAACACCACCACGGAGTTGCGGCAGATGGGGCGCCAAGCTGACCCAGAGCTCAGGGTTCTCCCCTTGCAGGGGGGGCGCTGGTTGAGTGGGCCAATGCAGCGGAACCACCGGCTTGGGGGGCTCTGCAGTGGCCTTAGGAGCCGAACGACACCCCGCCACCAGCAGCAGCGGAAGCGTCAGGCCAATCCACGGGATGAACGAAAAACTTGGCGAAAGGCGGGTTCGCCCCGTAACTTGATTGTTTGTGCGCAGGGCGTCCGACATGCCAAAGCTCAAGACCCGCCGGGCCGCAGCCAAGCGTTTCCGTGTCACGGGCAGCGGCAAGTTCATGCGTCGGCGCGCGTTCCGCAATCACTTGCTCGACCATAAGAGCCCTAAGCGCAAGCGCTACCTGGGCACCATGGCCGTGGTTGATGAGCGCGACCACGACCGGGTGAGCCACATGCTCCCCTACTCCGGCTGAGCAGCAGCCCTTTCCGCTTTTAAATCCCCATCCGTTTGAACCATGGCCCGCGTTAAGAGGGGCAACGTCGCCCGCAACCGCCGCAACAAGATCCTCCGCCTCGCGCGCGGTTTCCAGGGAAGCAATGGCACCCTCTTCCGCACCGCCAACCAGCGGGTGATGAAGGCGTTGTGCAACGCCTACCGCGATCGTCGTCGCCGCAAGCGCGATTTCCGTCGCCTCTGGATTGCACGCATTAATGCCGCAGCCCGCATGAACGGCATCAGCTACAGCCGTTTGATCGGTGGCCTCAAGAAGGCTGATGTGCGCATCAACCGCAAGATGCTGGCTCAGTTGGCCGTGCTGGATCCCTCCGGCTTTGAAACCGTGGTGACTGCCGCCAAGTCCTGAACCAGCGCTAATGGACTTCGCCCTGCCCCAGGCCTACCTGCTAGGCCTGATCGTTTTGCTCGGCGTGGTCGCTGTGGTGGTGGGCCGTCAGGTCTTGCGCGTCAGGAAGCAAGAGGGCCAATTGGCCAGCCTGGAAAGGCGCTGCCAAGACACCAACGCCGATGCCGCCAGCCTCTACGAGTTGGGCTCGGTTCAGCTCGACAAGCGCTTGTTCGCCCAAGCAGCCAGCAGCCTCAAACGCGCCGCCAAGCTCTCCGCCAACGAACCAGCTGAGGCACGGGCGTTGATTCAAAACGCCCTTGGCTTTGCGTTGGCAGCGCAGCAGAACCACAAGGAGGCTGTTCGCCACTACCGGCTGGCGCTGAAGGCCCGCGGGGATTACCCGGTGGCGCTCAATAACCTCGCCTACTCACTGGAAAAACAGCAGAAGGGCGACGAAGCCGTGGAGCTCTATCAGCGCTCTTTGGAATTAGAGCCTGGTAACCGCACAGCCACCAAACGTCTCAAGCTGCTGCGCCCCAACGGCTAACAATCACCAGAGGCCGCGCACTGGCGGCTCCTGATATTGGGCAACTGGTGCCAAACGCAGCAAGGCAGCGCGGCTAGTCAAGCGGGGGCCAACCCACATGCTGATGTTGAACATCTGCAGCCCAAGGAAATTGCCACCAGGCTCCAGATCAGCCGGCAGGTCATCACCGAGCAAGAGCAAATTCAACTGCTCCGTGGCGGCATTGAGGTTGCCCTGTACCGGCACGGTCTGACCGGCAATGGTCAGTTGACCAAACACGTCCACCATCGCCTCTAGAGGCACCAGGCGATCGAGCTCGAGATCAGCTGGCATCCGCTCACTGGATCCAGCCACGCGCAGCGTGCCCTGCCAATAACGGGGCAACTCATCAGCCAATTGGCGAGCCCGCTTAATGGGATCAAAGGTTTGAACCTCGATGCGATCAGCCTCAAGAGGCTCGATTGGCTCCACATCAAGGGGACTGACTTCCGCAGCCGGAGGTAGATCAAAGTCCAAAAATGCCGGCTCAGTCATCGCCAGCAACGGCAGAAATGGCAGCGGCACGACCCAAGCAGAACAATCTGCTCTCAACGTAGGGAGCTTGACCACATTTGCGAGCAGCCAGAACGCCAGCTCGTCAGCCGTTCGGTGCAGCCAGAGGCTTGCGCAAAGCCGGCGCCACGCCGCACGATCAATTCATGGCCACCACCACCGAAGACACACCGCTGCAGATCGGCAACCGGCAGTTCAACAGCCGGCTGATGACCGGCACCGGCAAATACCCCGACATTCCCTCGTTGCAGCAGAGCATTGAGGCCAGCGGCTGCGAGATCGTCACGGTGGCTGTGCGCCGGGTGCAAAGCGGCGCTCCAGGCCATGGCGGCCTCATGGAAGCCATCGACTGGAGCAAGATTTGGATGCTGCCCAATACCGCCGGCTGCACCACCGCTGAAGACGCCGTGCGCGTGGCACGCCTGGGCCGAGAACTGGCGGCCTTGGCCGGCCAAAGCGACAACACCTTCGTGAAATTGGAGGTGATCCCCGAAGGCTCCTATCTGCTGCCCGATCCGATCGGAACCCTCGAAGCCGCCGAGCAGCTGGTGGCTGAAGGATTCACCGTGCTGCCTTACATCAATGCAGATCCTCTGTTGGCGCGCCGGCTGGAAGCCGTGGGTTGCGCCACGGTGATGCCCCTGGCCTCTCCCATCGGCAGCGGCCAAGGACTGGCCAATCTGGCCAACATCAAGCTGATCATTGAGGAGGCCAGCGTTCCAGTGGTGGTGGATGCCGGCATTGGCGTTCCCAGTGATGCCGCCCTGGCCATGGAAATCGGTGCCGATGCCCTGCTGATCAACAGCGCCATTGCCCTCAGCGGCCATCCCCCCACCACAGCGCGTGCCATGGCCTTGGCTGCTGAAGCCGGCCGCCTGAGTCACCTCAGTGGGGCCATGCCCAAACGGGCTCAAGCCAGTGCCAGCTCACCGCAACAGGGGCGGATCACATAAAGCCTTTTTAAGACCGTGAGCTGAAATGCCTACTGCTCCATAGGGTCTGGATTAGTTGGCTTGAACCCAATGGCAATCACCGAGGAAGACGGCGGACGGCTGAATCTCTTCGCCTCAGAACCGCGGATGACCTACGCAGAGCCCGCTACTGCCGGCTCCAATGCCAAGCGCCTGATGATGATCGGCATGGGTGGGGCAGTTGTGCTGGCAATGATGGCGGTGGCCGTCCGCATCAGCTGAAGCTCCGGAAGCCTGTAGTAGCTTGCCCCGATGGGAGCTCGGCTCCGTTCGTCAGGAGACAGTCGTGAAGGTCCTGGTCCTTGGTGGTGACGGCTTTTGCGGCTGGCCCTGCGCCGTGAATTTGGCCGATCAGGGCCATGACGTTCTGATCGTTGACAACCTCAGCCGCCGCAAGATCGACATCGATCTGGAGGTGGAATCCCTCACCCCGATCACCAGCATTGGTGAGCGTCTCAAGGCCTGGAGTGAGATCGGCGG
>JAAXIH010000146.1 GCA_012270465.1 Synechococcus sp. | reverse complement strand
AGCGGGTCGACGCAGAAGCCCATCTGCAGGTTGAACGTGCCCGCGCTGGCCCAGGTGAACAGCTGCTCATAGGGCGCCGCCCCATTGAGTTGCTCCAGCAGCACTCCGTAGCTCAGGGCGGCTGAGCCGCCCACGCAGCTAATCAGCAGAGCAGCAACGGGCGTTCGCAGCCGGTTCAGCGTGCGGTTGAAGCTGATCAGGCCCAAGCCCACCAGGGATGCCCCAAGCAGGGGGAGCAACGGGATCAGCCAGGCAACCTCAGCCGCTGAAGGCATGGAAAACAGTTCGATTTCCGGAGTGTAGGCAGCGTTAAGCCATCAGCCCGTAAGCGCCATCAAGCCAGTGTGCAAAACCTGTTCGAGCAAAGCTGGTGGCGGCCACCCCAATCCATTGGTGGGCCCACCAAAAAACGCCAACGGCAATGGCAATGCCCAGCTGGGCTGGGCGCACAAATTCACGCCAGGGCAGCGGCTGGCGGCCATCAAGCACTGCTGCAAAAGGAATCAGTGAGGTGTTGGCCTTGAGCTCATCAAAGGCCTCGCCAAAACGGTTGTGCAGCCGCCGGTCGCCGTTCCAGACCGCGAACAGGTGATGGCCGATCAGCCCAACGCAGGTCACCACCATGAAGCTGCTGCCGATCCAGAGCAGATGGGTGGCGCACCAGAGGATTTGACCCACCGCCTGGGGGTGACGGGTGACGCGAATGATGCCGGTGGCATACATCCGCACCTGCGGCTTCAGCACCGCCGGGATCTCCAGCAGGTTGTAGGTGGCCGGGTAGAGGAACAGAAAGCTGATGGCTGTTCCAGCCCACACCAGCGGAATGATCCAGGGCTGATCCTGCAGGTTCCAGAGCCGCAGCCCGTCGTAGCGGTGCTCCAGGAAGTAGGCGATCACCACCACGGCGGCGGGGATGCTCACCGCGGCGAAAAGCAATCTCCAGGCCCGCTCGCCAATTTTTTCGGCTCCCCAAGCCCGCAGTGAGGCGCCACCGCTGTGCAGCACGGCAAAGCCGATCAGCAGGATCAGCATCACGACGCTGCTGTGGTGCATCTGCATCAGGGACGAATAGCAGCCTTAGAGTTTGATGCCGCCGGGAGCCGGGCCGCAGCATGGCGGACCTTCCTTTCACCCTTGATCAGCTGCGCATCCTGCGGGCGATCGCCAGCGAGGGCAGCTTTAAGAAGGCGGCTGACAGCTTGTATGTCACCCAGCCTGCGGTGAGCTTGCAGATCCAGAACCTGGAGAAGCAGCTGGATGTCTCCTTGTTTGATCGCGGTGGCCGCAAGGCGCAGCTGACCGAAGCCGGTCACCTGCTGCTCAGCTATTCCGAGCGGATCTTGAGCCAGTGCCAGGAGGCCTGCCGGGCCCTGGATGATCTGCACAACCTCAAAGGCGGCTCGCTGATCGTGGGTGCGAGCCAGACCACGGGCACCTATTTGATGCCGCGGATGATTGGCCTGTTCCGCCAGAAATACCCGGATGTGTCGGTGCAGCTGCAGGTGCACAGCACCCGCCGCACCGGCTGGAGTGTGGCCAATGGCCAGATCGATCTGGCGATCATTGGCGGTGAGCTGCCGCCTGAGCTGATGGAGCAGCTGCAGGTGGTGCCCTACGCCAGTGAGGAACTGGCTTTGGTGCTGCCGGTGAAACACCCCATGGCCCGCCTGCAGGAACTGCAGAAAGACGACCTCTACCGGCTCTCCTTTATCTGCCTCGATGCCCAATCCACCACCCGCAAGGTGGTGGACCAGTTGCTCTCGCGTGGTGGCCTGGATGTGCAGCGGCTGCGCATCGAAATGGAGCTCAACTCCCTGGAGGCCATCAAGAACGCCGTGCAGAGCGGCCTTGGTGCTGCCTTCCTGCCGGTGGTGTCGATTGAGCGGGAGTTGGCCAGTGGCACCTTGCACCGGGCCGTGATGGCGGATTTGAGTGTGCGCCGGCAACTGCGCCTGATCACCCACCCGGCCCGCTATTGCTCACGGGCATCGGCAGCGTTCCGCCGCGAAATCCTGCCGGTGTTTGCCAGCCCCGATAGCCCACTACGGCGCGCTCAGCCATCACCTGAATCAGCTCAGGCCCCTGATGCGGCTTAAGGCTCAGAACTGATCCGCTTCTGGGGTAATGCCCACGGTGTCATCAGCGGCACCAGCGATGCCGGGGTTCTGGAATTTGTTCTGAGCTGCATCTGTTTGATAGACGCAGCGCACGATGGGCTTATCGCGGATGGAGCCGATGTAGGCAAAGGTGTTCATCCGCTGCTTGCAATCGCGCATCTGATCGGTGGTCACCGCACCGGCTTTTTGCAGCACGGCCCAGTTTTCCCGGCGGATCACGCAGCCCGGCTGGAGCTTGGGCTGGGTCACAAAGCTGGTGGAGGGGTTCATGGTCGTGTACATCTCCACGTCCATCACAAAGGCACTGGCACCCCACTGCTTGCAGAACTCGGGGTCAGGAACGGCCAGATCGAGCTGCTCACTGCTGGCGATGTTGCCCTGGGAGCCCGATGTGTTGCTGGTGAGGGAGGTGCCGATGCCAATGCCGATGATCAAGATGCCGGCCAGCACAGCGATCGTGGCGGTGTTGAAGGTGAGCCCGGCACCGCCACCACCTTTGTTGCCGCCACCGCCACCGCGTTGGGGCGGCCGGCGTTCATAGCGATCGCGTTCGTCGTAGCGATCGTCGTCGTAGCGGGATGGGGGACGGCGGGGGGCCATCAGAGGGTCTCAGGGGTGCGGGGCAGGCCCATGGAGTAATTCAGCACCCGGGCGCCGAGGTTGTAGCGCAGCTCCCCGGCCTGGAGCAGTTGGCGGATGAAGCCTTCTAGGTCGGTGCCGATGCGGCGCAGGTTGTAGTCGCTCAGCTCGGTTCCGGCTGCGGCATCAACGAGCTCAGCGAATCGCTGCTGCACCTTGGCCAGCACCGGCTGATCCCACTCGAACTCGTTATCAGGGTCGAGATCGAGGGTGAGTTTGTCGTCAGAGGCCTTGAGCTCTCCGTTGTCTTCCACCGTGGCGGTGAAAATCCGCACGTGGCGGGTGGTGCACTTCAGCGGGGTATCAGACACCTCGACCAGTCAGCGGGCATGGGCTCAACTCTATGGTGAGCCCTCAATGTGCGACGGGCGCGACGATGCGGGTGGCAATTGCTGGAGCCGGCCTTGCTGGGCTCTCCTGTGCCAAATACCTCAGTGATGCTGGCCACACGCCGGTTGTGGTGGAAGCCCGCAACGTGTTGGGCGGCAAGGTGGCGGCCTGGCAAGACGAAGACGGTGATTGGTATGAGACCGGCCTGCACATCTTTTTCGGGGCTTACCCGAACATGCTTCAGCTGTTCAAGGAGCTGAACATCGAGGAGCGGCTGCAGTGGAAAAGCCACTCGATGATCT
>JAAXIH010000201.1 GCA_012270465.1 Synechococcus sp. | reverse complement strand
ATTTCACCGGCTGCACCTCCGGGCCTGATGGCAGCATCACCTGCAACACCGTGCCCACGGGCAACACCCTCACTGACGACATCGACGCCCGCTACGACCTCGATAGCGAGGCCAGCCCTGGTTGGAGTGAGTTTGAGCCCTACCAAGGCTTTGACGACGAATAATCCAACCCGCTTAGGACTCTGAACTAAGCGCTGGCTGTGCAGGGTTGGATGGATCCCAGCGGCCGCCGGCGGTGGTCGAGTTGCAACGACCAGGTGGGGATTTTGGGATCGTGCAGCAGCGGTTCAAAGCACTGCTGCGGCGGCAAGGTGGCGTAGAAGCTCTGCACCATGCGGCTCACGGCTTTGGGGTGCAAGGCGCCCCCACCGCGGCGGCGTTGGCGCGCTTCGGCTTGCAACCGCCAGCGCAAGACGTGGTTGTGGCTGGGGGGAATGATCACCAGCAAGGCATCGAGGCGCTGCCAGATCGGTTCATAGCCAGCTAGCGATGGGAGCCCCCGGGCCCCCCCGCACCATCCCTCCAAGAGCAGCTGCTCCCCTTGATGGGGTTGATCATCCACCCGATCTCCGGCGCCGCCCGCCAGGGTTTTGTCGAAGCGCGGCACCAAGGTTTGGCCGTGCTGGCGGAACTCATCCATCACCTGCGCCAAGCGAGGCAAATCGTGGCTGCCAGGCAGGCCCCGTTGGTGTTGCTGCAGCTTGGGCTGCGGCCAGTAGAGATCATCAATGGAGATGGCGACCACAGCATCGCCAACTTGCCTGCTCAGCCAGCTTTTGCCGCTGCCAGGTGGGGCGCAAAGCCCCAGCAGGCGCTGACCATGGGCCGCCCGTTCCTGACACCACTGCTGCAACAACGGCAGCGCTGAATCCTGCACCGATGCCACCGCCGCTGCGCTTAGTTCACAACCTTGAGCTGATCAACGTTGTAGCGACGCACAGCATTCGCGAGATCTTCCAGTTGTTGGCGGTCGGGAATGCAGATGCATCCCACGCCTGGGTAGCAGTTGTGGATGCCAAGGGCTGAGCGGCTGGTGGGAAAGAGCGGATCGAGTTGCATCCAGAGATCTTGTCCCCACGGTTCGGGCTGCCCCAGCCGGTAGTTGCCTTTCGGAAGCGGTGAGCCATTGCCCGGCGACCAGCGCCGGTCGAGGTTTTGATGCGCTTTGGCACTGGCAACGGCCTTCCAGCTTTGGATCACGCGGCCTGCTTCGATCAGCTGCAGCTGCCAGATCGGATCGCCATTGGCATAGGTGCTGCCAGTCCGTTTGAGCTGCAGGTTGGCTGGCGCGGCCCAAGCGGCATGGCCGCAAGCCAGGCTCAGCAGGGCAGCAAGCAGAACACGCTTCATGGCTCAGGGTTGATCGGTTTTGATGCCGCGCAAAGCATCGAAGGCTTTCTCCACCGAGTCGGTCAGCAGGCTGATCACAGGCTTGTCGCGCACGATGAAGTTGACCGACACGCTTTGTCCGGCGGAGACCGGAAAGCGTTTGCCGCGCTTTTCGACATATTGCCGATCCAGAACCACCAATGCAGGAAATCGTGGCTCAGGGTTCTGTTGGTCGGGCTCTAAGGACTGCTTGCCAACGCGTTTGAGCACACCGGGAATGTCGCCGTATTGGGTGAAGGGGTAGGCATCAACCCGGATTTGGGCCGGCATCTTGGGGCGCAGGAATCCCACATCGGCATTGCTGACGAACACCTTCGCCTCCAGCGTTCCGTCGGGAACGATCTTGAGCAGGGTTTCGCCGCTGCTGGCGGCATAGCCCGGACTGGATGGGATCAAATCAAAGACGTAGCCCTTCACGGGCGCGCGCAGCGATTCGTACTCCTTGGATTTGTTGGTTTCCACCAGCTGACGCTCCAGGTCGGCCAGTTCGCGCTGGATTTGTTGCTTGCTCTTGATTGATTCCGCCTCCACCTCCCGCAGGGTGGCTCCGGTTTGTGCGATCTCCGATTGCAGCTCCTGCAAACGATTTTTCTGCTGCAGGTATTGCACCTCGGCAATGGCTCCCTGTGCCATCAACCCCTCCATGCGATTCACGATGGATTGCTCAGTGGCCAGGGTGAGCTTCAAGCGGGCGAGCTTGGAGTGCAGGCTGTCGGTGCGTGCTTGGAAGGCTTGGGTTTCTTCCGCCAACCGCTGGCGCGCGAGTTCTTTTTGGCGGCTTAGTGAGCGCAACCGCTCGGCATTGACCTCTGGATCGAACTGCACCAACACCTGGCCTGGTTGCACGAGTTCCCCCTCGGTGATGGGGATGCCGCTGACCACCCCAGAGACGGGGGCCTTGATGGGCCGTTCTGCGCCAAGCCCCTTGAGTTCACCGCGGGCGATCACCACTTCATCAATGCGTGCCACCACGGCATAGATGAAGCCAAAGCCAATGCAGCCGACGATCGCCCATTGCAGCGCTCGGGTCCAGGTGGGTGCAGCGCGGTAGCGCACCTCTTGATGGGCCAGCGGCACCAGTTGGCCGTCATTGGGGTCGGGCTTGGAGAGATTCATGACTGCCCTGCCTCCTGCTGGCGATACAAGGTGGCGTAGCGGCCACCCAAGTCCATGAGTTCGCTGTGGGTGCCTTGCTCCACGAGGCTGCCTTGATGCATCACCAAGATGCGGTCGGCATGGCGCAGGCTGCCGAGGCGATGGGTGATGAACAGCACGGTGCTGCCGCGATACACCTCCGCCAGGTTGCGTGTGACCTGTTGTTCGGTGTCGACATCCAAGGCGCTGGTGGCTTCATCGAGCACCAGCAAGCGCGGCCGCTTCAATACCATGCGCGCAATGGCCATCCGTTGCCGCTGGCCCCCGGAGAGCGCCGAGCCCCTCTCCCCCACCGAGTTGGAGTACCCACCGGGCAGCGCTTGGATGAAGTCATGGGCGCAGGCCACTTGCGCTGCGCCAGTGATCTCCTCAAAGCTGGCATCGGGCCTGGTGGGCGATGTTGGCCTGCACGGTGCCATCAAACAGCAGGCTGTCTTGGGGCACCACACCCACTTGGCTGCGCAAGGAGTAGAGGTCAACTTTGCTGATGTCGTATCCATCAATGCGGATGGTGCCCTCAAGGGGATCAAACAGCCTGGTCAGCAGCTTGAGCATGGTGCTCTTGCCTGAGCCGCTGCTGCCAACAATCCCCACAAAGCTGCCCGCTGGGATCTCGAAATTCACATTCAGCAGTTGCAGTGGCCCACTGCTGCCAAAGCGAAAGTTGACGCCTTCGTAGTGAATGGCTCCCTGCAGAGGCGGGATCGGCGGCAAGTTTTCGCCCGCAATTTCGATCTCTTCGCGGTGATCGACGATGTCGGCGAGGCGCTCCAAGGAGAGCGCTGTTTCCTGGAAGTTTTGCCAGAGGCTGGCGAGGCGCAGCAGCGGGCTGGTGACGTAGCCCGAGAGGATGCG
>JAAXIH010000070.1 GCA_012270465.1 Synechococcus sp. | reverse complement strand
GCCTTTTGCAGCAAGCGCAGCAGGATGTTCTCCACGTCTTCGCCCACATACCCGGCTTCGGTGAGGGTCGTGGCATCGGCAACCGCGAAGGGCACCTCCATCATTTCGGCCAAGGTCTGGGCCAGGAGGGTCTTGCCGCAACCGGTGGGGCCGATCAGCAGGATGTTGGATTTGTGCAGGCGGGTGGCACTGGATTCCGGCTCGGTGCTGCCATCGCCCTGCCAAGCCAGGCGCTTGTAGTGGTTGTAGACCGCAACGGATAAAACCTTCTTGGCATCGTTCTGCCCCACCACCTGCTCATCGAGGTGGGCCTTGATTTCCTGAGGCTTTGGAATCGTGGCGAGGGTTGGTGCTGGCTTGGAAGGCTTGCGTGGAGCCGCCTGCTTGCGACTGGGATCGCCTTGGCCTTGACGCGCGCCAGCCTGACCTTCCACGAGTTCCTCATCGAGGATCTCGTTGCAGAGGTCGATGCACTCGTCGCAGATGTAAACGCCAGGACCAGCAATCAGCTTGCGGACCTGTTCCTGCGATTTACCGCAGAACGAGCACTTGAGGTGGGCGTCAAATTTCGCCATTGCCGCCGCAGGGAGCCACTGTCACAGGATCGGGTCCAAATGGCCCCGCGTCACCCCTAACTAGAGGTTTGCTTCGGAATTGTCAGTCGCGCACGACGCGATCGATCAGTCCGTAGGCCACTGCTTCATCCGGAGAGAGAAAGTAGTCCCTGTCAGTGTCTTCAGCGATTTTGGCCAGATCTTGGCCCGTGTGGGAGGCCATCAGACCATTGAGAGTTTCCTTCAGGTAAAGGATTTCTTTCGCCTGAATCTCGATATCAACGGCTTGCCCTTGGGCTCCACCCAGGGGCTGGTGAATCATGATCCGCGCGCTGGGCAGGGCCAAGCGCTTGCCTTTGGTGCCGCCGGAGAGCAGAAAAGCCCCCATGCTGGCGGCCAGGCCGTAGCAGATGGTCACCACATCAGGAGCCACCTGCTGCATGGTGTCGTAGATGGCCAAGCCAGCAGTGACCGAACCCCCGGGGGAGTTCACATAGATCTGGATGTCCTTCTCGGGGTCTTCGGCTTCGAGGTACAGCAGCTGGGCCACCACCGCATCAGCGATGGCGTCATCGATGCCGGTGCCCAAAAAGATGATCCGCTCCCGCAGCAGGCGTGAGTAGATGTCGAAGGCGCGCTCGCCGCGGCCCGATTGCTCCACCACCGTTGGTACCAGCGTGTTCTGCCAGTAGCTGTGGATGGGGTGGTGACTGATCGCTTCGATCACGGACCGTCGGCTGAGTCGGCTCAATCTATGGGGGTTATCAACTACTCGGCTGCTTTGGTCTTGGCTTTGCTGGTTTTGGCGGCGGGCTTGGCCTTGGCTTTGCCTTCAGCAGCGGGTTCCTTCTCGGCTTTGGCTTTGCTGGTTTTGGCCTTGCTGGCCTTTGCCGGTTTGCCTTCAGCGGCAGGCTCCACCATGGTCAGCTTGGCGTTCTCCTCCAGCCAATTCAGCAGCGTTTCGCGCAGCAGGTCTTCAGCGACGGCATCGCGCAGCCGTTGAGGATCAATCTTGTTGGTGTCGCTGAAACCAGCGCTCACCTCTTTGATCTTGGCTTCGAGATCCTTGTCAGCAACGCTGATGCCTTCCGCTTTGGCCAGGGCCTTGAGGGCCAGGCTGCGTTGCAGGCGCTCGGTGGCTTCACCGCGTGAGGCTTGGGCCAAGTTCTGCACCGTTTCAGGTGTGAACAGCTTTTTCACGTCCATGCCCTGCTGAGCCATCTGGGCAGCGGTTTCCTGCAGCAGGCTGTTGATCTCTTCTTTGATCAGGCTTTCGGGCAGTTCCACCTCCAGCTGATCCACTAGAGCCTTCAGCAGTGCTTCGTGGCGGTTGTTCTTCTGACGCTGCTCGGCGTCTTGCTTGAGGCGGTTTTCTAGGTCTTCGCGCAGTTCGCTCAGGGTCTTTTTGTCGCTGGCCTGTTGAGCGAAGGCGTCGTCGAGCGCTGGCAGTTCACGGCCTTTGAGCTCATCGAGGCTGATCGAGAACAGCGCCTTGCGCCCGCGGCAGGTCTCTTGGGGGTAGTCATCGGGGAACTGGCAGTCCACATCTTTTTTGTCGCCGGGCTTCATGCCCACAACGCCCTCGACGAAGCCGCTGATCATGCGGCCCTCTTCGAGTTCCACATCGAGGCCGTTGGCGCTGCCGCCTTCGATGGCGCTCTTGTCATCGCTGAACACACCGCTGAAGCTCACAACAGCCACATCACCCATGGCGGCAGCCCGGTCGCTCACTGGAACCAAGGTGGCCAGCTGGCGGCGGGATTGATCCAGCAGTTCATCCACCCGGGCTGGGTCATAGGCCACCGATTCCGCTTCAGCGCTGAGCCCTTTGGTGCTCTTCAGCGTTGGCGTGGGGGCCACATCCATTTCCAGGGTGACCACCAATTCCTTGGCGGGATCGAATTTCTCCAGCAGCTCCTCAAAGTTGCCGCTCAGGGAGGGTTGGCCCAGCACCTCAACTTTTTCCTGTTCGACCGCATCACGCAGCACGCTGTCGACCAGGTCTTCCAAGGCGGACGCCTTGACGCGAAGGGGGCCGATTTGCTGCAGCAGCACCGGTTTGGGAACGCGGCCCTTACGGAAGCCAGGCAGGCGCACGCTGCGGCTGAGCTTGTCCACAGCTGCCTCGTAGGAGGCCTTGCAGCGGCCGGCGGGAACACCCACCTCCAGGGCCAGACGGCTGCCGGGAAGGCTGGAGGTCTTGACCTTGAGAGCGGTGGTCATCGGGTAGGGCGCAGCAAACCAAGCCAGCGATCCTAGAAAGTGATGGTCCGATGGCCAGGTTTGGTGCCATTGCGTATTGTTCCTCTGGCGAAAGCAAAGAGCTGTAGATCCGCTCGCTTGTTGCCAAGACCTGTTGTTACCCCGTTAGTTCCGCTTGACCTTCGCCTCAGCAGCGACTCCTCCCACCGTCGCCATTCTTGGTGCCACCGGGGCTGTTGGACAGGAACTACTGACCCTGCTTGAGGAGCGTTCCTTCCCGCTGAAGCAGTTGCGCTTGCTGGCCTCGCCCCGCTCGGCTGGCCAAACGGTGGAGTTCAAAGGTCAAAGCTTGACCGTGGAGCCTGTGAGCGCCGAAGCCCTCGCCGGCGTTGATCTGGTGTTGGCTTCTGCTGGTGGTTCGGTGTCACGGCAGTGGGCCCCGGTGGCGGTGGAGCAGGGCGCTGTGGTGATCGATAACTCCAGTGCCTTCCGCATGGATCCGGCGGTGCCGTTGGTGGTGCCTGAGGTGAACCCTCAAGCCGCCCTGACCCATCAAGGGATCATTGCCAATCCGAACTGCACCACGATCCTGCTGACGCTGGCTTTGGCCCCCTTGGCAGCGATGCGCCCGCTCCGGCGCGTGGTGGTGAGCACCTACCAATCGGCCAGTGGTGCTGGTGC
>JAAXIH010000067.1 GCA_012270465.1 Synechococcus sp. | reverse complement strand
GCGCCGTGGCTGGTGCCGATGGCAATCGCCAGAGCGTCAACGTTGGTCTTGGAGACGAAGTCAGCAGCCTCAGCGGGGTCGGTCAGCAGCTGGTCCTTGGAAAGCTCACCTTCGAAACCGTGGCCGTCTTCGGCTTCGCCTTTGCCGGTTTCCAAAGAACCGAGGCAGCCCAGCTCACCCTCAACGCTCACGCCGATGGCATGGGCCACGTCCACCACCTCTTTGGTGACAGCAACGTTGTAGTCGTAAGAAGCGGGGGTCTTGGCGTCGGCTTCCAGGGAGCCGTCCATCATCACGGAGGTGAAACCGTTGGCAGCAGCGCCGTAGCAGGTGGAAGGGCTGTTGCCGTGGTCTTGGTGCATCACCACGGGGATGTCGGGATAGGTCTCGACGGCCGCCAGGATCAGGTGACGCAGGAAGTTTTCACCGGCGTAGGAGCGAGCACCGCGGGACGCCTGCAGGATCACGGGGCTATCGGTCTCGTAAGCCGCCTCCATGATCGACTGGACTTGCTCCAGGTTGTTCACGTTGAAAGCCGGGATGCCGTAACCGTTTTCGGCGGCATGGTCGAGCAGCAGACGAAGCGGAACAAGCGCCATGGGGTACCTCGGATGTGGTGACTTCAGGCGGCGAAGCCACCCGGATGCCGGGCGACTTTACTCTGCAAGCCCCAGAACCCAAAACCTGGGCCATCCAGTAGCGCTGGGCACATCAGCTCCAAGACCCCGGCGTCATAACGAGAGGAGAGTCCTTCCTCTGGATGGCCCATCAGTCCACCCCGATCGTTCCTCCCACCGACGGCTGCGATCGCTACGAGCAAGCCCGTCAGAAACCGGCCCGCCGTGAATCCAGCTATCGCAGCGCCAGCCTGCGGATGCTCTCGTCGCTGGATCCCACCCATCCACGGGTGCTGCTCAACGACATTTGAGGAACGGGGCCGGATCTTGATCGCGGCGATGCCGCACGGGAATCGGTGGGCCTTGGGCTGGACCGCGCAGCGAAGCGGTGTCCTCCAAGGCCTGCCGCAATAAGCGAGCCGCATGAACCCCCATATCGCGGGGAACGCTGATGCGATCCCGCAAACTGCGCAGACCGCGTTCGGCTCCAGCGGTTGGCTGACAGGCCGTCCCTTGCATCAACCGGGTTAAAGCGCAGCGCAAGCTGAACTCATCCAAGCCTTTGTGTTGCTGCAGCAGCACAGCCCGATGCCGCAGCACGCGGCCCAAAGCTTCTGCCGCAGCACCAACCTGGTCTGATTCGCTGGCATCGGAGAGCCCCTGCCAAGGGCCTTGATCGATTCGTTTTGACCACTGGGCCGCTGGCTCGCTGCGATTCGAATAACAGCCGCCCATCTGCGGCGGCAGGTCGTGGGCATGGGTGTGGTGATCGCTGCGGGTGCCGCGGTAGGTGCTGCGGCCATCAAGGCCCTGAAACCAGCGATCCAAGGCGGGCCAATGGCGCCGCAACTCATAGCCCTTGTAATAAAGAAGGCTGCTGTTCATCCGTTCCACGTAGGGAACGAAGATCAGATCAGCGCTGCTGAAGCTCTCGAGGAACCAGGGGCCGTCATGGCGCTCGAGGGCCTGGCTCACCCGCTGCATTTGGGCTTCAAACAGCTGCTGGCCTTGGGCTTCATCGCCGGGATAACAAAGCCAGGTGCACCACGCCCGAAAGAGATCACGCTCCAGCTGGCGCAGCTCCAACAGGCGGGGATGCTCGAGGGGCAACCCCAGGGGGCCAAACGCCGCTTCCAACACCAAAAGGATGCGATCGCTTTCGGTGATCAGCTGTCCATCGATGGCCAAGGCGGGCAACATCCCTGATGGCACCAGCCGTTTGAACCAGGCTTCCTTCTCGCCGTAGCAAAACATCGTGACTTTCTCGATGCGATACGGCACCTGCTGCTCTTCGAGCCACAACCACACCTTCTGGCAGTAGGGGCACCAGGCGTGATGGTCGCGGTAAAGCACGACCCGCACCTCCTCTTCGCTGCGGCCAAACAAACGCAACCTGGCCTGGGCATTCGTGGGCCCCTCCACCCGATCGCTGGCGGGCGGCGCCAGGGTTTCGAGATCAGCCCAATCCATGGGCTGATCAGGCTCTATGGCGAGATGTGAGGAATCGGTCATCAAGCGAATCCAAGCCGAAACAGGATGACTAAAAAGACAAAGGACCCGGCGACGAAGCCCCCGTCGGCCATGAGCCCCCTCGCTACGTGGAGGCTCCGAAGAAGCCCCCGGCCTCGCTGGGGGTTTCTTTGTAAGCGCCTCTCAGCTCAGCTCACCGGCCAGCTTGGCAAACACACTCAAATCCCCCAGGTCGGCCTCCTCGGGCATCGGGAATTTGCGCAGGGCTAAAACCACCAGCAGCAGGGCCTGGCCAGCCAGGAGCCCGGACGCCACCGCTGGTGACCCCAGCCCCAACCACCAGCCCAGCAGCCGCAGCGGCAGCAGCAGCGTGAGACCGATTGCTTCGGGGCGCTGAAAGCAGAAAAACTCCTTGAAGCCCAAGCCCGCCAAGGCCGCGAAGAAAGGGCCAACCAACCAAATCCAGGCTGGCTGATCCACCAACTGCGGCAGCATCGAGGCGACACCAGCGCGGTAGGCCAATAGCCCAAAACCAGCACAGCCCAGCAGCCAAAACAGCTGCAAGGCCCGGTGCAACGGCACTAAATAGATATGCACCCAGCGCAGCGCACCGCCCAGGCCAGCTGCCATCAACAACAACCACGGCCAGCACCAGCTCGGCCCCAACCAGCGCCACTGCAGCAGCAAGGCCATCTGGGCTAGCGCGACCAACAACAAACTCAGCCGGTAGGCCAACACCTCACGGCGATGCTCCCCCGTCACCGTGTAGGGCCCATAGACGCCGTCGTAAACAACCGGGGGGACGCTCATCTCTCCATTGTGGTGGGGATTGGCCGGCTCACCAATTGCTGCAAGGCAGCGCCATCCATCGGCCCAGCCGGCACCAGAGCGGAGGGGCGCAGCGGGAACAGAGCTCCGAAATAGTCCGTGCGCCATGCCAGCGGATCACAGGTGTCCAGCACCCCCGGCAAGGCCAGAAAACGGGCCCGCCACTGCCAAACAGCCGGGAAACTCCACAGCGGCTGGCGGCTGCAGCCAAACAGCGGGGCATACACCTGCTCCCAGCGGATCAGCGTGGGAAACAAGCGCACATCGGCCAGGGTGAGTTCTTCGCCGCAGAGCCATGGCCCTTGATGCGACAGGCTCTCTTCCAACGCTTCGAGCGCAGCAAACAGTGCGGCCTCAGCATGGTTGTAGGCCGTTTGGCTGCGGGCAAAGCCACAGCGATAGACGCCGTCATTGAGGGAATGCTGCAACTGCTGCGACCACTGCTCAATGGCTTGCTGCAGGGGCTGCGGTTCCAAATCCATGGCTGAACCGGGCCAACGGTTGAGCAGCTGCACCAACTCCG
>JAAXIH010000127.1 GCA_012270465.1 Synechococcus sp. | reverse complement strand
TGGAGGTAACCGATCACCGGTTCGCAATCCACCACGTCTTCCCCATCCAGGGTCACCACCAGACGCAACACCCCGTGCATCGAAGGGTGATGGGGCCCGAAATTGAGCACCATCGGCTCGGTGCGCGTTTCCAGCTGCGTCATGGGGGCCGGGGGCCGAAGCTGCGCTGATCCTAGGAAGGACCCTGTGCCATCCCCTTGCGGACTTGAGCAGTTCCTTTCATCACCAGCCGGTGCTGCCGCAACAGGTGCTGGAAGCCCTGGCCGAATTGCCCGAAAAAGGCGTGCTGCTCGATGCCACCGTGGGCGGTGGAGGCCACAGCAGCCTGCTGCTCGATGCCCACCCGGGCTGGCAGCTGATTGGGCTGGATCAAGACCCCGCTGCCCGCGCAGCAGCCAGCCAGCAGCTGGAGCGTTTTGGTGAGCGCGTGCAGTTGGTGGCCAGCAACTTCGCGGCCTACACCCCAGCCCAGCCGGTGTTGGCGGTGCTGGCTGATCTGGGCGTCAGCAGCCATCAGCTCGATGTGCCCGAGCGCGGCTTCAGCTTCCGCGCCGACGGACCGCTGGACATGCGCATGAACACCGAAGGCGGCGGAGAACCCGCTGCAGCGCTGATCGACCGCCTGGAGGAAAACGACCTGGCCGATCTGCTCTTCCACTACGGCGAGGAACGGCTTTCCCGGCGGATTGCACGCCGGCTCAAGGCCGAAGGCCCCTGGAATGACGGCGAGCGGGGCACCGCAGCTCTGGCCTATGCGATTGCCGGCTGCTATCCGCCCAAACAACGCCATGGGCGCATCCATGCCGCCACCCGCAGCTTCCAGGCCTTGCGGATTGCCGTGAACGATGAGTTGGGGGTGCTGGAAACCCTGCTCAACGACGCTCCCAACTGGCTTGAGCCCGGCGGCCGGATCGCTGTAATCAGCTTTCACTCGCTCGAGGATCGGCTGGTCAAGAACCGCTTCAAAGCTGACGAACGTCTGCGGGTGATCAGCCGCAAACCCTTGATCGCCTCAGAGCAGGAAGCCGAGGCCAACCCCAGGGCCCGCTCCGCCAAATTGCGCGTCGCCGAGCGGCTCAGCGCAGCGCCTGAACCTGCTCGCTGAACCAAGCCAGGGCCTGATCCATCTGATCGGCTGTGTTGGCACGCCCCAAACCAAACCGCACTGAGGCTGCGGCCTGCTGCCGGCTGCGGCCCAAGGCGAGCAACACATGGGAGGGCTCACCGCTGGAGCTACTGCAGGCTGAGCCGCCACTAACGGCCAACCGGCGCCGCAATGCGCTGTGCAGCCGCGCGCCATCCACCCCGTCAACGCTGACATTGAGGTTGTGGGCCAAGCGCTGATCCAAGCAGCCATTGAGCGTCACTCCCCCCAGGGACTGCAGCCCCTGCCAGAGGCGATCGCGCAAGGCAGCAAGCCGCTGGGCGCGCTGGGGGGCATCGGCGAGGGCCCGCTCCAGGGCTTCGGCCAGTCCCACGGCCAACGGCAGCGGAACACTGCCGCTGCGCAGCCCCCCCTCCTGGCCGCCGCCATGGAGCTGGGGCTTGAGCTCCACACCCGGTGCCACCAGCAGGGCGCCAACGCCCTTGGGGCCATAGAACTTGTGGCCGCTGAGGCTGAGCAGATCAATGCCCAGGGCCAGGGGCTCAAGGCGTTGATGGCCCACCAGCTGGGCGCCATCGACATGCAGCGCGATCCCCTGCGGCCGGCACAGCGCAGCGATCTCAGCGATTGGCTGCAACACGCCGATCTCGTTGTTGGCGGCCATCACGCTCACCAGCACCGTGTCGGGCCGCAGGGCTGCCGCCAGAACCTCCAGATCGAGCAAGCCATTGGGCTGCACCGGCAGCACCGTGAGCTCAAAGCCCAGGCTTTGCAGATAGCGGCAGGGGTCGAGCACCGCGCGGTGCTCGGTGGCCACCGTGACGATGTGGCGACCCCGAGCCAGTCGCGCCTCACAGAGGCCCTTGATGGCCAAGTTGTTGGCTTCGGTGGCCCCGCTGGTGAACACCACGGCCTCGGTAGGCACCGCCAAGCAGCGCGCCAAGCGTTCTCGAGCGAGGTTTAGCTGGGCTGCCGCCTCCAGGCCGGGGCGATGGCTGCGGCTGGAGGGATTGGCAAAGGCATCGCTCCACCAGGGCGCCATCGCCTGCACCACCGCCGGATCACAGGGCGTGGTGGCCTGATGGTCGAGGTAGATCGGCGCAGCGGCCACGGAGGCTCCTCACCCAACGCAATCCATCCCATGCTGGCGGGACACCGGCTGAATTCCGTGATGGTTCGCCCCTTCTGGCTACTGGCGGCGGTAATCGGCCTGTTGAGCCCGAGTGCGGGCCTAGCTCAGGGCTTTGTGTTTGAGACCAGGCAACAAAACCCAGCCAACTACCGCCCCCCGGGGCTGAAGATCCTCAGCCAGCGCACCGTTCCCTACGGCGAAGAGGTGGTGGGCATCTACGCCATTCGCGATGCCGAGGACATCCCCGAGGGCAAGCGCATCAAGATTTGGCGAGAGCGCGCCAATGACGTCAAGGTCGCCAACGAGACCATCCGCTGCGACACCACCGCGCCGATGCGGATCACCGGCCGTGGCGACCAGATGCTGATGCTGGAACTCAACCCCGGCGGAGCCGTTGGGCCCCACAACGAGGAATCCCATCTGATCTGGTGGGCTGCCTGCGTGCCCGAGCAAACCGGAAAAGACCCCAACACCCTGCAGGCCATCGCCCAAGACCTGGGTTTCAGCGGACTGCTGATTGAACGTCAGCATGTCTTGCCTGGACGCCCTCGATAAAGTCCAGGCGCAGCGTGAGATCTCTGCCCATGGATGGCTCTCAGGAGAAGGACCACGCCGAAGAACTGCTGAATGCCCCGCCGCGGGTGTTGCTGGTGGACGACGAGCCCGGCTTGCGCACAGCGGTGCAGGCCTACTTCGAGGATGAAGGCTTCATCGTCAGCACCGCCGCCGATGGCGAAGAGGGCTGGGAGAAGGCCCAAAGCCAGCTGCCCGATGTGGTGCTGAGCGACGTGATGATGCCGCGGGTGGATGGCTTTGGGCTGCTCAAGCTGCTGCGCGAAGACGAACGCCTCGGCGGAACCCCGGTGATCTTCCTCACCGCCAAGGGCATGACCGCCGATCGCATCGCCGGCTTCCGCGCCGGGGTGGACGACTACATCCCCAAACCGTTTGACCCCGACGAGCTGGTGGTGCGGGTGCGCAACGTGGTGCAGCGCCAGGAGCGCCTGCTCAAAGAGGCGGCCCGCTACGCCGATACCGACCTGGGCCAAATGGCCAAACAGATCGGCGAAATTCGCACGATGCTGCAAGGCGGTGGCGGCAGGGCCGCGGGGCAAAGCGTGGAGCATTCCTTCACGCCGCGGGAAGCCAGCGTGCTGCAGCTGGTGGCCGAAGGGCTGATGAACAAGGAAATCGCCCGTCAGC
>JAAXIH010000046.1 GCA_012270465.1 Synechococcus sp. | reverse complement strand
GAGCTGCCGGATGCAGCCGCGCTCAACGGTTCGCCCGAGAACCGTGATCGGTGCTGTGGCAATTTCCAGCACAACCGTGCCGGCATTGCGGGGGCGCTGAAACGCCGGTTGGCTGATAAATCGTTCCCACGACAGCTGGGCTTTGGCTTTGGCCTGGCTGAGGAGCTCCAGGCTGGCTGCCCCCAACACGGCGCCAAAGGCACCGAGTTTTAGAAACGAGCGTCGCAGCACCTGCCTGCAGACCAGTGCTCACGGTCTACTCACACTCGGTTGGGCTGGCAGGTTCTAGGGATTGCTTAAGGCAGCTGTTGGCGCAGTTGTTGGTAGGCCTGAGCTGCCTCTGGATTGGACTTGGCGCCGCGGTTTAAAGCCACAACCCCGTCGTTGACCACTTGCGGTGTGTTGTTCGCTTCAAGAGCGTCTAGGCGCGCTTTGATCTTCTCCAAACTGCGGCGGTGTTTGGCAACCCGCCTGGCATCGCGGCTGTGATAGTCGAGATCAATCGCGATCCAATCAACGGAACGATCAACCCCGGCACGATCGGTGTAATCCACGTGATACGGGAAGCGGATCAGCACCGGCCGTGCGGCCAAATGAGGAATCAGTGGAGTGCTGGCACTCACGCTGGCTCCCTCTGGGATCGTGTTGATGGCGGCCATCGCTGCGCGAGCGTGGTTCCACTGCACCGCGGGTGAGCGGTAACTCCAGGGGTTGATGCTGTCGGGGATCAGCAGCGAGAGGCTGTTGTTGGGATTGCTGCTCAGGCCCAGTAGGAGCGACAGCACGATGCAGCCGGCCCACACCCGCCGCAAGCGGCGCTGCTCAAACAACTCCTGGTGGCGACTCCACCAGTAGACCGCTCCGGCAAACAACCCGGGCACCACCAAATAGGTGTAGCGGATGCTCAAGCTGAGCGGATCGTTGAAGCTGCTGGCCAGCAGCACTCCCATCAGGGGCAAAGCCATCAGCAGCCAGCTATCGAGGGCGATGAATGGAATGAACAGCAGCGGTAACCCCATGCCGGCGAAATACCGCAGGGTTTTTCCTGGTGGATCAATCAGTTCTTGCAGCAGCAGCAGCGGCTTTTGCAGCACTTGGCCTAAGACCTCAAGGCTGCTGGCCTGGCCCTGGCCTTCAACGAAGCTGCCGTAGTTCTCCATCATGAATCGCTTGCTGCTGTCTTCGCTGAACAGCGGCATGAACACGTTGGTGGCCAGCAAGACGTAGCCGCCGCCCCACAGCATCAACAGAGCGGCGAGCCAGCGCCTTGAGCGATCCCGCACCGCAAGCCAGATCCCAACGCCCACCAGCAACACCCCGGTGTCTTCCCGAATGAGGGGGATGGCCAGTGCGGCGATGGCAATCAACCAGCTGCGCCGTTGCTGCAGGCCTAGCAGCAGGGCAAAGACGGCGAACGGCAGTTGGCTGAAATCAGCAAAATTGCCCAGCATCGGGCCAATCACCGCATTGGCGCCGTAAAAGGCCAGGGTCAGCATCGTGGCCAGCTGACGGTTCACCAGACCCTTGGCCAATTGGTAAAGCAGCAGTCCGGCGCCGGTGATCAGCACCACTTGCAGCATCGGCAGCACCCATTTGCCAAATGCGGCAATCAGGGGCATCCACAACAGCAGGATGGGTGTGAAGTGTTGGCCCAGGCGGTGGTAGCCGAGCCGCGGCAGCTCTCCGGCATGCACCACGTTGGTGGAGAGCTGGGACGACAAGGTGCTTTCAAAGGGGTGGCCGTGCAGGCCGTTCCAAAGAATCTGGAACAGGATCCCCTGATCCATGGAGCTGGTCAGGCTGCTCATGCGCCACCACTGCAGCGCCAGACCCAGCAGGCCAAAAAGCAGGGCCGTTCCCCATACCGTGCGGTTCCACTGGTTGGCCATTGCCCTGCTGCAGCGGGCTGACCTTAAGGAAGCAGCAAATCTGGTTAGGCTTTGGAGGTCCAGTTGACAGTGAGGTGGCAAAGGCTCGGCATGCCGCTGCTTCTGCCGAAAGCTTCACCGGTCAGCGTTATTCCACAGGAGGTGTCATGTCCCACAGTTGTTTCATTCAGGGTCTGCTGATCGCGGAGAAGGCCGCCTGATTTAGGCATCCGAGTCCTGATCAAAACGGTTCCGTGCCAGAGCGGACCCGGCGAGAGCCCCCGGTTCACTGCGGTGAATCGGGGGCATCGTTTTGCAGCGGTAAGGGCATCAAATAATTAGGCCCTGAGCTGGCCTCTGGGCCTAAAAGTTGTCGCAGCCTCGCTTTGGCTGGGTTGTCAGGGAAACGGGCGTAGCTCTGAATCACCTGCCAACTCCCGGCGATGTGGGTGGCCCCTTCGGCTGCGCGCTGGTCCAGCCATTCGGAGTTGATGGCCCCCGGCCCTTTGAGCCAGCCCTTGCGATGGGCCAAATAGAGCAAGGTTGGATCGCCGCCGGTGACGCTGATGATGCGCGCCTCGGCAGGGGTTTCTTGCTGGATGCGTTGGGCGAGCTCCCAGGTGGGGTTGCCGCTGGGCTGTTCTTTGGCCCAGTACTCAATCCCTAAAACGGTGATGGAGCAGGCCATCAGCAGGGCCATGCCGCTGGCCAACCATGGCTTGATCCGGCGTTTTGAGCATTGCCAAAGTTCCACCCAGCCCAGCCCCATCAGCGGGCAGGCAAATAAAAGCAGCGGCAGTTGGTAGTACTCGTGCACGCTGCTGGATTCCGGTGCCAGGGCGCCTGCGGCTAGCACTGCCGCCAGGCCGATCGGCAAGATCCGGGCATCGGGGTGGTGATTGCGCTTGAGCAGGCCCATCACCAGCAGGGGCAAGCCCAGCACGGCCAAACCGCGCACGCTGGTGCGCAATAGAAGGTTGCCCCAATAGCTCAGCCCGATCAGTTCAGCCCAGCTGTAGCGGTTGGCGCCTGCTCCCCAAAAGCCAAAGCTCAGGCCGGTTTGCAGAAAGAGTTGATGGGCATGCCAGTACCAAGCCCCTGTGAGCCCAACTGCCACAGCAGCCACCAGCCATAGCTCCAGCCGCCGCCAAACCGCTGGCCCGTAGCGCCGCCAAGCCAGCCACAGCAGCGGGACTCCCAGCCAAAACGCTGGCAGCACTTTGATCAACACCGCTCCCGTGAGCCCGATGGTGGCTAGGGCCAGATCCCGGTAGCGCCCGCTGTGGCGCCAAGCCAATCCACGCTCGAGGGCCAACGCACTGCAGGCCAGCAGCAAACTCTCCGGCTGAATGGAGCGGCCATAAAACACGCTCAGCGGCAGCACTGCAAACAGCAGCCCACCCCACCAGCCAGCCTCACGGCCCAGCAATTGCTGGCCCAAGCGCCGCACCAACCACAGCGCCAGCAGGCTGAACACCAGGCTGAGGCCGCGGGCCAGCCATTCCTGCACGCCAAACCAGCCATAGAGCCAGGCCACAGCCTGGGAATACAGCGGTGGATCGGTTTCGGCAAAGCCGCTGCTGGCCCC
>JAAXIH010000045.1 GCA_012270465.1 Synechococcus sp. | reverse complement strand
AGCCCCACCGTGGGCTCATCGAGCACCAGCACCGCAGGGCTATGCAGCAGCCCGCTAGCCAAATCCAGGCGCCGGCGCATGCCACCGGAATAGGTGCCGCAGCGGCGATCGAGCCACTCGCCCATGCCGAGGAGCTCAGTGAGCTCATCAATGCGGCGACGACTGGTAGCCGAATCGAGGTGATAGAGGCTGGCCTGCAGCTGCAAGAGCTCGCGGCCACTGAGGATCTTGTCGATCGCCACCTCTTGGGCCACGTAGCCCAATTGCTCTCGGGCCGCACGCGGATCGGCCAGGGCATCGATTCCAGCGATCTGCACCGAGCCGGCATCGGGGGCCAGCAGGGTGCAGAGAATCCGCAAGCAGGTGGTCTTGCCAGCACCATTGGGGCCGAGCAAGCCATACAGGCAGCCGGCAGGCACGTTCAGGCTCACCCCATCGAGGGCCTGCAGGTCCCCATAGCGCTTGCTGAGCTGATCGAGCTGAATCACGGCGGCTGTCAACGTCGGCCCAGCTTAAAAAGCAGATGCAGCCGGCAGGGTCAGCAAGCTCATCAGCTGGGTGCTGAAGTCAGCCGCCATGGACGTGCGGGCCAGCAGCAGCAACAGGCAGATGCCAAAGAGATAAAGGATCGACCAACGGAACAGCCCCTTGGCCCGCTGCTTGTCATCGGGCAGCTCGCCGAGGCGCTGGGCCATCTGCAGCAGGCGCCCGTTAAAAGGAAGCACCATCAATCCGTAGAACAGACCGCCACTGGGCAGGGTCAACACCCCCAGCAGGCTGGCGGCAACGGTGGCGTAGGCATAGCGGTTGATGGCACGGCCGGTCACCTCAGGGCCTTTGACGACCGGAAGCATCGGAATGCCAACCGAGCGGTAGTCATCGGTGAGCAGCAAGGCCAGAGCCCAGAAATGGGCGGGGGTCCACAGCATCACCAGACCAAACAACCACCAGCCCCCGAGGCCCACATGGCCGGTGGCTGCGGCCGCTCCCACCAACGGCGGGATGGCACCGGCCACCCCACCAATGACGATGTTGCGCGTGGTGCGGGGCTTGAGAACGATCGTGTAGAGCAGCACGTAGCTGCACAAGCCCAGCAGGGACAGGCCAGCAGCCAGGCAGTTCACCCCAGCCACCAGCAGCAGCGCGGCGCTGCAGGCCAGGGCCACCGCAATCAAAAATGCCTGACTGCCGCTAAGCCGGCCCGATGGCAACGCGCGGCCACTGGTGCGCTGCATTTGGCCATCGAGCTGCTCTTCCCAAAGGCAATTGAGAACACCAGCGGCGGCAGCCGCCAGAGCACCACCGCCCAAGGTGCAGGCCAGACGGGGCAAGGGCAGCGGCCAGCTCTCACTCAGTGCCATGCCGCCAAGGGTGGTGGCCAGCAGCAGCGGAATCAAACGCGGCTTGGCGATCTCCAGCCAGGGCGGCAGCTTGACCCGCTTGCGACTGGGAACCACCTCATCGCGGATCGAGGCAGGGACAGCAATGGGCACTTCAGCCATGACGCAAAGCAGGTGATGGAGCAGGCCGCAACGCGACGGCAGCCGCCGAGAAGGTGGCGATCAACAACGCCGCCACCAGTTGGTGGCCAACGGTGACCAGGGGTTCCGACAGGGACAGGCGCAAGGTGAGAACACCAAGGAGCACCTGGGCTGCCACCAACACCCCGGCAAAGGTCAACAAGCGCCGGGCCGGCGCTGGGCTGGGCAGGGCCAAAACCAACAGCACGCTGAGCAGGGCCAGGGCCGCTGCTGGGGTCGCCAAGGCGCGATGGGCTGAGAGCCAGGCGCAGCCTTCGGCCAAACGCAAACAACGGCCCGACGCCCACTGGGTGGCCATCAAGGCGCCAGCAATGCATTGGCCGTAAAGCACAACCCCAGCACCAGCGCAGAGCGGTTGGGCCAGTGGTGGCCGAGGGGCCGCCACATGGGGCTGCAGCATCTGGGCGGTGCCGCTCAACAGAGCCACCAACAGCAGGGCTGTTGCCAGATGGGCGCTGACGATGTCAAAGCGCAGCAGCTGGGTGACCGTCAGGGCGCCAAGGGCTCCCTGAGCCGCCACCAGCAGCAACGCCAAACCACTCACCCAAGGGAGCCATCGCGGCAGCTGATCGCGATCGATCAGTGCCATGGCCAGCAACACGATCAGGCCAATGCCGACAAAAAAGGCATCGAGGCGATGGAACCACTCCAGGAACACCTGAAGGCTCATCTGCTTGGCCGGCAGCAAGCTGCCGTAGCAGAGGGGCCAATCCGGGCAAGCCAGACCGGCCTCCATCACCCGCGTTGCACCACCGATCGCCACCAAAGCGATCAGCGCCACCACCAACTGCCGGCAGAGCGACAGGGCCGTGAACGGTGAACGGCTGTTCGGAATTGACAGGACGCCAAGGCCCATGTCGATGATTCTCTGGCGAGAGGAATATCCGAAACGTAGCGATCACATCTTTGGGAAAGTACCGCGAATAATTAAGAGCTTGTGTTGTTGTTCAACGCGTCAGGTTTTCAAGATCAACTCGTGAAATCTTCCGTTTTGTTCCTCTTGAGGCCCCAGAGATATCCCATAGCTTGATGTCAGCTTTTAAGTGAGTGCGCCATGCGCATTCCATCAGCAATCCTCACCCTGATTGCAGGCATGGCCTTGGTTCTCCTGGGCCAATGGGTCGCCAATGATGTCAATTGGCTACCCGCCAGTGCCAGCACCAATGCACCCGTTTACGACGAACTGTTTCGGGTGTTGTTAGCCATTGGCACGATGTTGCTAGTCGGCATGACTGGCGTTGTTGTTTACAGCCTGATTCGCTTTCGCCGCCACGAAGGTGATCATCAAGACGGTCCTCCAGTGGAAGGAAATCTTTCGCTTGAGTTGTTTTGGACCGCCATTCCTGCGGTTGTTGTGTTGTTTTTAGGCATTTACAGCTACGACATCTACGACCGGATGGGCGGCATGACCGACCTCAACGCCCACGGCATGGATCACCACGCCGCTGAGTTGGCCTCGGTGCGCCAAAGCCAGCCGGGAGATGAGGAGCGCATCTGGGGCGGCATTGCCCCGGCCAGCAGCAGCGAGGCGGTGTTGCCCGTGGAGGTCACGGCGCTGCAGTTCGCCTTTGTCTTCCACTACCCCGACCAGAACATCACCAGCGGCGAGCTGCATGTGCCCAGCGGCCAAGCCGTGGAGCTGCGGATGAAGGCGAACGATGTGATCCACGCCTTCTGGGTGCCGGAATTCCGCATCAAGCAGGACATCATCCCGGGCCAACCCACCGTGTTGACCTTCACCGCCAACCAAACCGGCGATTACCCGATCGTTTGCGCTGAGCTCTGTGGTCCGTACCACGGCGGCATGCGCTCCCACGTGGTGGTTGATGAGCCCGAAAGCTTCGCCACCTGGGTGGAAACCAACACCCCCGCCACCCTGTCATGACCATCGCCTCCCCCCCTAGCCCCAGGCCCCAACCGTTGCGGCTGCAACCCACGGGC
>JAAXIH010000216.1 GCA_012270465.1 Synechococcus sp. | reverse complement strand
CAGTGCACCTCCCTGCTGTCCTGGTATGTGTTCCTGCCCGCTTGCGTGCAGGCCAACCAGATCAAGGACAAGATTGCCACCCGCCCCGTGCGCGGCCTCTGGTGATCAGCTGATCAACCGCAAGGTTTTGCTCAAAACCCCCGCCATCGGCGGGGGTTTTTTCATGGCTTAGCGCCGTGCCACCAGGTGCTGATGGCTGATTGTTTGGCGCAGCTTGGTGCCGATTCGCTTTTGATAGCTCGCTTTTAGAGCCGTGATGGCTCGATCGCCAAGTTGCCCCTGCATGGCCTGCCGGTAGGTGGCCTGCTTGGCGAACCAGCGTGTGATCAGGGCTGAATCAATCTGAAGGTTGACCTGATCAGTCCATTCCTCTGTTGTCACGCTCCAGTCAGCAGCACTTAAGAGCGTTTGCAGTCGCTGGAGTGGTTGGCGTTCTGCCAGCCAGCGCTGCTCGGCTTCAATCAAGTCGGACTGGTTTGAATCCATTAATGCAGCAGGTCCAGCGTTGGGCTGGCTGCTCATCAGGTGAATTTCGGCGCCACTTGAGAGCAACGTCTCGAGTTGCGTGACCCACTCCTCAAGGGCCTGTTGATTGGCCCCCTGCAGCAGGTTGCGGCCAATCAGCAGTTCAAACCGCTGGCCTTCTAAGCCCTCAACAGCATGGGCCGGTGCTTCCAGCAGAGCCGGTTGCTGCAACGGATCCAGCACTTGCAGCTGCGCCTTGATGCGCTCGATATCGGCGCTGCTGTCCAGCTGCAGGGTGACGCCGCCTTCGGGTGTTCCGCTCAGCGCTGGCAACGCCCACAGCAAGCTGCGGCTGCCCATCACCAGAACGTTGTGGTGCCGCTGCACAGCAATTGAATTCCAGAAACGTTGCTGCAGCTTCACCAGCCGCCCTTCTTCGAGGGCCAGTTGGCGCTGCAGCCAGCGTTCCACCGCTGGGTCGTCTGGGCCACTGCTGAGTGGCTCCCCCTGTTGGCTTTCCCATTCCACGGCCGCGGCGAGCTGGGCGGCCCGGTGGGTTAGCAGTTGCTGGCGGCGCTCCCCTTCCCAGCCCAGGCTTCCCGGTTGATAAAACACCTGCCCTTGCAGGGCATTGGGGAGGTATTGCTGCGCCACCCAATGATCGGCATAGGCGTGGGGGTAGCGGTACCCAACCCCATCGCCGAAGGCGGCGCCATCACGGTTGGCATCGCGTAGGTGCTTCGGGACCTGCTGCGCTTTTTCTTGGCGCAGCTGCTTCACCGCATCAAAAAATCCCAGGGCGCTATTGCTCTTGCTGGCACCGGCGAGATAGAGGGTGGCTTGCACCAACGGATAGAGCCCTTCCGGCAGGCCAATCCGATCAAAGGCGGCGGCGCAGGCTTCCACCACCACGATCCCCTGGGGATCAGCCAGGCCGATGTCTTCCCCGGCAGAAATCAGCAGGCGCCGGAAGATGAAGCGGGGATCTTCCCCGGCTTCCACCATCCGTGCCAGCCAAAACAGGGCGGCATCGGGATCACTGCCGCGAATCGATTTGATGAAGGCGCTGATGGTGTCGAAATGGGCATCGCCCTGCTTGTCGTAGAGAACGGCCTGCTGTTGGATCGACTCCTCAGCGACCGCCAAGGTGATCTGAATCGCTCCTGAGGCATCGGCGCCTGTGGTTTCAACGGCGAGCTCAAGCGCATTCAGCAAACTGCGGGCATCACCACCAGCCACCTCAACGAGATGCTGTCTGGCGTCAGCCTGCAGCTGGATGGAGCGTTCGCCGTAGCCATGGGTGCGATCGCTGAGGGCACGATCGAGCACCTGGTGCAGGGCCGTTTGATCGAGCGATTGCAGCCGAAACAGCCTTGAGCGACTGACCAAGGCCTTGTTCACCTCAAAGAAGGGGTTCTCGGTGGTGGCGCCGATCAAGGTGACGGTGCCGTTCTCCACCCAGGGCAGCAGGGCGTCTTGCTGGCTGGTGTTGAAGCGGTGCACTTCATCGATGAACAGCAGGGTGCGCAGACCATGGCGGCCAAGCCGTTCCTGGGCTTGCTCCACTTCCGCGCGCAGGTCCTTGATGCCTGCCAGCACGGCGTTGAGGCTGCTGAAGTGGCAGCGGGTGGTGTTGGCGATGATCCGCGCCAGGGTGGTTTTGCCCGTGCCTGGCGGGCCATGCAGAATCAAGCTGCCGAGCCGATCAGCAGCGATGGCTCGCCGCAACAAGCGGCCTGGGCCGAGGATGGCGTCTTGGCCAATGAACTCATCAAGGCTGCGCGGCCGCAGTCGCTCAGCGAGCGGCGCCTGTTGCTGCAGCTGTTGATCGGCGTGGTGGCCGAACAGGTCCATGAACCACAAGTGGATGGGGCCACTCTGCTGCGCCAGGCAAGAGCTGGCAGGCTGAAGGGGCAGTGGATGGTTTTGTGCGCCTCTCCCGCGGGTTGATTGTGCTGGCCTTGTGCCCTTTGGCTGGCTGCAGCTGGTTGGCCGGTCAGGGCCCGAAGCCCTTGCAGGTGTCCACGGCCGTGCTCAAGCCTGAGCAGTTCAGGGAGCTCGGCGATTACGTCGCCACGTTGGAGGCGGTCAATCAGGTGCAGTTGGCGGCCTTGGCTGATGGTCGTGTGGTGGAGCTGCCGGTTGAAGAGGGGCAGCAGGTGGAGCAAGGGGAGGTGCTGCTGCGGCTCTCCAGCCAGGAGCGCCAGGCGGAATTGATTCAGGCGCAGGCTGAACTCTCCAGGCGCCGCGCTGATGTTGCCGCCGTGCAAGCCGATCTTGAGCGCGATAAGCGCAATTTTGAGCGCTACAGCTATCTCGCCAAAGAGGGCGCGGCCAATGCGCTGGATCTCGACTCATTCAAGGCCAGTTACCTCGCAAGCCAAGCCAAGTTGGAGGCCAACAAAGATTTGGTGGAGGCCGCTGAAGCAGGCCTGGGCGTGGCTCGCACCCGGCTGGACTACAAAACCGTGCGGGCTCCGATCAGCGGGCAAGTCAGTGACCTCAGCGTGAAGCTCGGCGATGTGGTCAAAGAGCGCGACCCGTTCACCGCGATCGTGCGCAACGACCGTCTCTACACACAGATCACCATCCCCGTGACGATGGCGGAGCGCACCAAGCCTGGTTTGCCGGTGTGGCTGCTCGATCCCACCAATGGCATTGAGTTGGCCAAAGGGGAACTGAAGTTTGTCGATCCTGATGTGAAGGTGGCGACCCAGGGACTGTTGGCCAAGGCGGAATTCAGCAACCCTGGCAATCGCTTGCGCAGCGGTATGCGCGTGCGCACCTTGGTGGGCTTTGGCAGCAGTCAGCAGCTGGCGGTGCCGTTCGACGCGGTGATTCGCAGCGCCGGTCAGAGCTTTGTGTACGTGATCGGACCAGCCCGGGAGCTCAACGACAAGCAGCGCCAGCATTTCAAGCAACTCAAGGACGACACATCCGTTGCCCTGAAGCGGGCCGTCAGCCTCGGCCCCTTGCAGAACAGTTGCTATCCCGTGCTCTCAGGGCTTGAGGCTGGTGAGCAGTTG
>JAAXIH010000172.1 GCA_012270465.1 Synechococcus sp. | reverse complement strand
GCCTCAGCGATCGCTTGCGCTTGGGTGCCTAGAAGCTCTTTCTCCAGCCGGGTGAGGGTGTATTCCGGTTGCTGGCAAATGGCATCAAACAGGGCTGAGCCTTGGCGGTCGTAGAGCAGCCAGGCCGGCAGCTGTTTTGGGCTGCGGTTGAGCCCGTCGATGACCGCTTTGGTCACATCGGTTGGGGCTGGATGCAGGTCAATGAGCTCAAAGTGTTGAGCGGTTGCGTGCGGGCCCATCAGCGGTCCACCGCCAGCCGGATTCCAGCGGCTTGCCAGCGGCACTGGGGCCCAAAGAAGTTGCGGTAGCTGAGCCGGCTGTGGCCCGGGGGGCTCAGAAAACAGCTGCCGCGCAGCACCATTTGGCTGCTCATGAATTTGCCGTTGTATTCACCAACAGCTCCCGCCGCCGGCTTGAAACCGCGATAGGGGGTGTAGGGGCTTGCAGTCCACTGCCAGAGGCTGTCAAACCAATCCGCCGCATCAGGCCATTGTCTCGCCGCTTGTTCCCATTCCGCCTCGGTCGGGAGCCGCGCGCCAGCCCAGCGGGCATAGGCATCGGCTTCAAACCAACTCAGATGCCGCACAGGGGCTTCGGCGTCACGCGGTTGCAAGCCGCGCAGGCTGAATTCCATCCCATCAGCGCGCCAGTAGCGGGGCGCAGACCAGCCGTTTTCTTGCACCAAGCTCCAGCCCTCGGCCATCCAGAGCTGGGGCTGGCGGTAGCCACCATCGGCAATGAAGGCTTCGAACTCCGCGTTGGTGACCAACCGATCAGCCAGCGCGCAGGCATCCAGCCAAACCCTCTGGCGAGGGGTTTCGTTGTCGAAGTGGAATTCGGGGTCGCCTGGCTCAATGCCAATGCTGATTAGGCCGCTCTCGAGTTCCAACCACTGGCCGCTGCGCCCCTGAGCCGGCGGTGTTGGGGCATGGTTGTCGTAACTAGGAGCCAGTGGATTGCGGCTGAAGCCATCCAGCAGATCCATCAACAACAGCTCTTGGTGTTGCTGCTCGTGTTGCAGGCCTAACTCCAGTAGCTGGGCTTGCTGATCAGCCATGCCTTCCAGCAGCCAGCTCTGCAGCTCCTGATCCACCCGCTCACGCCACTGCATCACCTCAGCGATGCTGGGCCGGCTGAGCAGACCTCGCTGGGGCCTGGGATGGCGAGGCCCTGCCGCTTCGTAATAGGAGTTGAACAACACACCCCAGCACTCCGGCATCGGCTGCCAGTTGGGCCGGTTGGGCTGCAGCAGGAAGGTGTCAAAAAACCAGGTGGTGTGCCCAAGGTGCCACTTGGGGGGGCTGGCATCGGCCATGCCCTGGAGCATCAGATCTTCTGGCTCCAGTGGTGCCACCAGGTCAATGCTGCGATCGCGGATTGAGCGCAAGCGCTCGAGCACCGGAGCTGGGGAGTGTCGGATCATCCGCAGCGCAGGCTGCTCGGTGGCGGGACCCTAGCCTGCGCAAACGCAGTCGGCAGCAGGATGGGGATCACGCGCGGATTTGTTGGAGCGGTGGGCAACACCCCGCTGATTCGCCTGGAGCATCTCAGCGAGCGCACCGGCTGCGAAATCCTTGGCAAGGCTGAGTTCATGAACCCCGGCGGTTCGGTCAAAGACCGCGCCGCCCTTGGAATTCTGTTGGCTGCCGAAGCCAGTGGTGACCTCAAAGCTGGCGGAACCGTGGTTGAGGGCACGGCCGGTAATACCGGAATTGGTCTGGCGCACCTCTGCAATGCCCGCGGCTACCGCTGCGTGATCGTGATTCCAGAAACGCAGTCGGCCGAAAAGATTGAACTGCTCCGGAGTCTTGGAGCTGAAGTGCGCACGGTTCCCGCAGTTCCTTACCGGGATCCCAACAACTACGTGAAACTCTCCGGCCGCATCGCTGAGGAGATTCCGGGTGCGGTTTGGGCCAATCAATTTGATAACCGCGCCAATCGTCAGGCCCATGCCGACACCACGGGCCCGGAAATTTGGCAGCAATGCGAAGGCCGGCTGGATGGCTGGGTTGCGGCCACAGGCACTGGGGGCACCTACGCCGGCGTGGCGCTTTATCTCAAGCAGCAATCAGAGGCTGTGCGCTGTGTGTTGGCCGACCCCCATGGCAGTGCTCTGTACAGCTGGGCCAGCACCGGTGAATTAGCCAGCGAAGGCTCCTCAGTCACCGAAGGCATTGGCAACAGCCGCATCACCGCCAATTTGGAGGGGGCTCCCGTTGATGAGGCCATCCGCATCGATGATCAAACCGCCATTGATGTGCTCTACGACCTCCTTTGGCATGAAGGCCTCTTCTTGGGTGGATCGGTTGGCATCAACGTGGCCGCGGCGGTGGAGTTGGCCCGGCGCTTAGGTCCTGGACATCGCATCGTCACGGTGTTGTGTGATGGCGGCGATCGCTATCGCTCCCGCATTTGGAACAAGGAGTGGTTGCAAAGCCGGGGGCTGCGCCAGCCAGAGCGGCAGCCACTCGGTAGCGTCGCTTAAGAGCCAGAACAGTGGCCGTGCCGACCCCTGCTGAGGCCGCCAGCGGAGCCTTGCTCGATCGCCGTTATCGCCTCGATGAGTTGCTCAGCGAGGCCGATGGCATGCGCCTGTGGCGCGGCGCCGACACCCTGGTGGGTGAGTTGCCGGTGGCCATCAGAGCTTGGTGGGGGCTCTCGGCTGAGGAGTTAGCTGCGCTGCAGCAGCGCTTGGAGCGGCTCAAGGCGGTGCTGCATCCACAAATTCCCCGCTTGGGCGAGCAGTTGCCTGCCGAGGGTGGTTGCTGGCAGGTGCGCGAGTGGATCAGTGGGCGCACCTACCAAGACCTGCAGCAGGCCCGCCAAGAGCGGCAGTTGGTTTTTGGTTCTGGTGAGGTGCTGCTGCTGCTGCGCCAGTTGCTGCCTGCCTTGGCTGCCCTGCATGGCCAGAACCTGGTGCATGGCGATCTGACCCCCGCCAATTTGGTCCGCCGCGATAGCGATGGACTGCCGGTGCTGATTGATTTCGGCCTGCAAGCCGCCGTTGCTGGCCAACCGCTGACAGCTGCCACAGCCGGCTACGCCCCACCCCAGGCCAGGCACGAGCCCTATGAGATCTGGATGGATCTCTACAGCCTGGGTGTTGTGGCCCTGGTGCTGCTGAGTGGCGAGGAGCCAGCAGCCTTGATGGATCCTGTGTCGCTGGCCTGGCGCTGGCCGGAAGGGATTGAGCTGGATGCTGCGTTTCGCCACGTGCTCGAGCGGCTGCTAAGCACAAGCCCTGAGCAGCGCTTCCATTCAGCGGCTGAGGTGGCCGAGGCATTAGCCGCTCAGCCGGTTCCTGAGAGCACTGGTCCTGTGAGCCGCTCCGATCGCACCGCTGTGCTGCTGCCGCAGCTCACGCCAGAGCCGGATGCGGAGGCCTCTGCTGCTCCTGCGCCAACACGTCCAAGCCGAGATGAGCGGCGGCGCGCCAAAGAACAAGCGGCGGAAGGTCGTTTTTGGCCTGTGGTGATTGCCTTGCTCTTGGCGGCGTTGCTGG
>JAAXIH010000171.1:1806-3511 GCA_012270465.1 Synechococcus sp. | reverse complement strand
CCAGCACATTGAGGCTGGAGTAGTTCCCCTGGCTGATCACCGCATCGATGATCTGCTGGATCAGCAGAGGGTTGAACAGGCCCAGCAGCTGCACAAAAAAGCTGGTGATCACCACCTGCAGCAAGGCGCCGCGATGCTTTTGGATCGCTGGGACAAACCAGCCCAAGCCAAAGCGCGCTTTCGGGGTGCTGGCGCTGCGCTCGAGGCACAACACAGCCAACGGTTCATCGCCGGCCTGCTCAACCAAGGCATTGGCGCCAATCCAGCGCTGCCCGCTGGTGGGATCTCCCACCAGCAGTTGCTGCTGCCGGGCTTGCCAGATCACCAACGGATGGCCTTGAACGGCGATCAGTGCCGGGCAAGGGATGCGGCTCAGCAACTCGGCGCTGGGGGGTTGCAAGCGCGTGGTGCGCAGCCCCAACAGATCGCAAACGGCGGCAATGGCCTGGGGCGGCAGAACTCCCTGACCGCTGCGTTGCAGCTGATCATTGAGGATTCGGTTGAGGACATCGCGCCGTAAGGGCAGATCAAAGTGGCGCGCCAACATGCGCAAGCAGGCCAATGGCTCTCCAATTGCGCCTTGACCGTTGTGTTGCGGGAAGCTGCCGTCGTTGTGCAGCCGGCCGTACCAATCCTCTAAAGCTTCGCGGTGGAGTTGTGGTGTGGCTGGTGCGCTGGTGGTGGCCAAGGCTGCACTTGGGCTGGCCTCAACTCGACGTTGTGGGGGCCAATGACTTGGCAGTGGCAACAGCCGCGCCGGCAGTCGCCCGATTACCTCGACTCGGCATGGGCTTTGCAGAACGGTGCCTGGGGTTTCTCCAGCGATGTTGTCGGTGCTGATCAGCCAGCTACCACTGCTAACGGGCAGCTCATGGCTGCGCCCGCTGCTGAGCAAATGAACGGAGTTTTCACTGAGCTCACAAGCTTTTTGGGACCACTGCAGCAGCTCTTGGGCCGTGGGATGGCGGGGGTCATTGCGGCTGGCTGTGACCGCAAACAACTCCCATGGCAGCAGTTGGGTGAAGCTGTTCAGCAGCTCTGGTTGCTGGTCGAGCAGTTGAAAAAATGCTTCGGCTGGCAGCAGAGAGCCCTCCACTTCGCTGGCGGCAGTGAGGCTTAACCCCGGCACACCGCGCAACAGCAGTTCGGCTCCGACCAGATCACCGCTGCCAAAACGCTGCAGGGTGAAGGACTCCTTGCGTTGATCCACACCCAACAAACGCATCTGACCTTGTTGGATCAACAGCACACCAGGCGGCAGGTGGCTGCGGTCATGCAGTGGTTGACCGGGTTGCAGGCTGAGACGTTGCAGCTGGTCCGGCGGAAGCCCAGGGAGGGCCTCCCAGCCTTTGAGTTCCGGTTGTGGTCCTTGGCTCAACATCTCCACCCTCAGGCTTGGCCCACCAGTTCATGGGCTGCGAGCTGTTCTTCGAGATGGCGATCTCCAAGCTCGAGCAGCAACTGTTGTTTCAGTGCAGGGTTGAGCTCGGTGCAGTGCAGTTCATCGAGGCGCACCACAATCCACCAGCTCTCCAGTTGCTTGGGGGGCCAGAGCTGGCCCGCTGTGCTGACTTGCAGCAACTTGGCCAGCATGGGGTGAGGCTGGCTCAGGGGCACGGGCCCAAGGCGGCCGCCCTGTTGGCGCTCAGGCCCCTCGGAATACTCCGAGGCAATGTCTTCAAAGCTGGCTTCTCCTTCTTTGATG
>JAAXIH010000171.1:0-1796 GCA_012270465.1 Synechococcus sp. | reverse complement strand
TAGCGGACCTTGGCGAGCTGGGTTTTGCGCTCGAGGTAATGGCTATTGAGTTTGGCTTCGAAGGTTAGCTCACACCAGCCCAGCCATCGCCAGCGCCGCATCACCAGCTCCTGCCATTGCTGTTGGCTTAGGCCTTGCTTTTGCTGCCAGTTGCGAAGTCCTTGTGGGGATTCAATGCGATGACGGCGGCACCACGCTTCAAGTTGCGGCTGAAGTTGTTCCGATGTGGCTCGGTTGATGTCTTCAACAAGTTGATCGATCAGAGCTTCACGGCGTGCTTGATGCAGGAGTCCCCAGCGCGCCAGTTGTTCGCTGCTGAAAGCAGGTGTTTGTGATGCTCCCGTGCTGTGCAATCGATCAAGTCCTGGACCTTCCCAGCCTCTGTAGCCCTATGCCATTGGAGTCCGCATCCTTCAAATGAAGGGAAATTCCCACCCTCAGTTGCTATCGAAGGGGCTGGTTGGCGATTCAGTAGTGAACGGCGATTCAGAAACCTGGCAGGTGGCCTTGGTGATGGGCGCTGTGGTTCTTGTTCTGATTGTGTTGTCGCTGAACGCTCAGTAAAAACGAAACTTGCCCATGCCTGGGTTGGCCTGGCATTTGCTGTGCAGTTCTTCGCTGAGCTCGCGTAGGGCCGCGTCGCGTTCCTCGCGGCTGAGGATGTCCCAGCGAAAGAGCAATTTGATCGTGGTGCGGTCGTGGGCAATTCCCCAGCGATCGCCATGGCGGCGCACCGCTTCGCGCTTGGCCCGCATCACCCAGGTGGCTCGATCCGTTGCGGTGGTCTCGGCGTGCAACAAAGCCATGGCCCAAGGACTTGTCCAAAAGCTATGGCGCCTCAAAAGCCCGTGCCTCAGACAGACCCGAGATTATCCACTGCTGAAAGCAAAAGTGAAGACACCCTCTCGTGGGCCCAGTTCAGCGCGGGCAGAACATGGTTTTCTTTGTGAAAAGGTTATTCACCGCACTGTTCTGAGCGTCCATGTCGGCTATGACAAAAGTGCTGGTTTCATCTGGCACAACACCAAAAAAAGAGGGTGGGGGTCCTGGTGGAGTCCCGCCTTTTTTATGGCTTGCTTTCTGCCTCGCTAGCGAGACGATTGCATCAGCACATGGTTAGGTCTGATGCGGGTCATGAACAGATGGTTGCTAATGGCCGCTGTGCTGTTCACTCCACTGATGGCCTTGGCTGAGCTTGAGCCTGGGGAGCCCAAGCTGCCGCCTGAGCTTCCTCCCTCAGACACCAACAGCTGCGTGGAGGGCACCTTTGCTGGTGGCTTGATTGGTGCATGCATTGGCGGTTTGGCCACCCGTGGTCGCGCCCGTTGGATTGGAGTTCCGGTCGGCGCGGTTGGTGGGGCCTTGCTTGGTTGTCAGATCGATGGGGGCTGATGGCCCAGTTCCTGCTGGATGATGCGCTTGCTCTCGGCCCGTTCGAGTTGCCAGTTCAAGAGGAACTCCTTGGCCATGGCCTTGAGGCGCTGAAGATCATCAATGCCATCCAAATTGCGGCGACCTTGCTCAAGTTCAAGGTGCTGATTCAGAGAGAGTGCAATGCTCGGCTGCATGAATTCAGGCGCTGCTGCACTAATTTTTGTTGACAAAATGGTTTGAGTTGTTGCAACAGCGACAGACACGTTTGTTTGTCCTCGCATCACCACAAGTGAGAAATTGTGCTTAAGGCTGTAGCTGCTTTTTGTGCTTTTCGCGATGGGATTGCTCTGGAAGGCACTTGACAACGCGAATGTGCCAACCGCCTTCGATCGCAGCAGCCTGAGTCGAGGCTTGCGTGGGCA
>JAAXIH010000052.1 GCA_012270465.1 Synechococcus sp. | reverse complement strand
ATTGGGCTGCCAGTCTGCGTCCTTCATGGCACTGTGACCAGCGCAGATTGAACTGAGGCTTGGTCTTGCTGCAGACACTGATTCGCTACGCCCTAGTGGGCGGCGGTGCTGCGGCGATTCATCTGCTGCTGCTCCTGCTTCTGCCCCGCGTGGGGGCGCCATTGCCCCTGGCCAATGTGGCGGGGTATCTCACAGCCCTGCTGTGGGGTTATGTGCTGCATGCCGTGCTCACGTTTCGCCGGCAAACCTCAGGCGAATTGTTCCCGCGCCGCTGGTTGCTGCTGCAGCTAGCGATCAACCTCAGCTTGAGTTTGGGGCTGCCTCAGCTGCTGCCGCCGCTGGCAACCCATCCCGTTGGCATTGCCCTGCTGGTGTTCACGCCAACGGCTGTGAATGCTTTGGTGTGGTGGTTGGCGGCCCATCAGGTCCAGCGTCTACGCCGCGGTGATGGGCTGGCCGCCTCGGCCCTGCAGTTCCATGCCGATGACCTCGGCCTGTGCACAGCGGTCAATGCCGCGATCTTGGCGTTGGCGGACCGCGGCCTGTTGCAAGGCACCAGCGTGATGCTCAATGGCAGTGATCTGGCGGGGGCTGTGGCTGGAGTGGCCCAGCGCCCCCAGCTGAATTTGGTGTTGCATTTGGTGCTCACCGAGGGGCTGCCGATTGCTGAGCAAGAGCAGATCCCCGATCTGCTGAATGCCCAAGGTGAGCTCCAGCTCAAGGTGCATCGCTTGTTGTTGTTGTCGTTTTGGCCGCGCCCATGGGATTGGCCTCAGTTGCGCCGGCAACGTCATCAGTTGCGCCTGGAAATTGAGGCGCAGATCACTCGTTTTTGTGCGCTGTGGCCCGATCGCCCCTTGCAAATTGATGGCCATCAGCATGTGCATCTGATGCCGGTGGTGTGGCGCCAGCTGATGGCGACTCGTGCTCAGCACCCTTTGGCTTGGGTTCGCACGGTGCATGAACCCTTGCCGGTGGGGCTGCCGCTTGGGGAGTGGTGGAGCGTGTTCTTCCGTGCTGGCTGGTTGAAATGGCTACTGCTGCAGTGCCTCAGTCAGCTGCAGCGCCCTGATTTAGCGGCACGCGGTATCGCCACCAACCAATGGTTCGCTGGGGTGCTGTGCACTGGGCGCATGGGTGAGTGCGCCCTGCAGGCCTCACTTCGCAGCCTGCGCGCTTGTTTGCTTGGCCAGGAGCATCAGCAGGCGTTGGTCTTGTTGCATCCCTCTGAACCACTGCAGAGCGATCGGGAGCTTGAGCGCTTCGCCGAATCGCAAGCCTTCTATCGCTCGCCTTGGCGCCAGCGTGAGGCTCAGGCCTTGTCGTCGGGAGCGGGGTGGATGTCGCGCACGAAATAGGCCGGGCGACGTTTGCTTTCCATGTAGATGCGCCCGACGTATTCGCCGAGGATGCCAATGCCGATCAGTTGCACCCCGCCGAGGAACAAGATCGCCACCACCAGCGTCGTCCAACCGGGAACGTCGATGCCGAAGACCAAGGTGATCGTGAGTCTGTAGAAGGCGTAGATCAGGCTCAGCAACGAGATCACCAAACCCAGCAAGGTCCACACCTTCAAGGGCAAGACGGAAAAGCTGAAGATGCCATCGAGGGCATAGAGCCAGAGACGGCGCGGATTCCACGCCGACGTACCGCTGCTGCGCGGTGGCCTGAGGTAGGGGATGTTGACGCTGCGGAAGCCAGTCCAGGGGTACAGCCCTTTGGAGAAACGGTCGTTCTCTCTCAGTTCAGTGAGGGCTTGCACCACCGGCGCGCTGAGCAAGCGGTAGTCGCCGGCGCCATCGGTGAGCTCAATGGAGTCGACCATGCGGTTGAACAGCCTGTAAAAGCCGCTCGCACTCAAGATCTTGAGACGTGATTCTTGATCGCGCTCATCGCGAACAGCCGTCACCATTTCGGCGCCAGCGCGCCAGTGCTCCACCATCTCAGCGATCAGCTCAGGTGGATGCTGAAGATCGGAATCAATTTGGATCACCGCGCCGCAGCGTCCAACGGCTTGATCCAGGCCCGCCAACATGGCGGCCTCTTTGCCGAAATTGCGGGTGAGTTCCACCAGCGTGACTGGCGCCAGTGGCTGAGCCTCCATCCACCGACGGATGGCACCGGTGGTGTCATCGCGTGAGCCATCGTCGATCAGCAGGAGGCGATCAACCGATGGTTGCGCCAGCACAGCTTCGATGAACTGGGTAATGCCGGCTTCCTCGTTGAAACAGCAGGCCACCACCCACAGTTGGTTGTTGCTGGTGTTCATCGCTGCCGCTGGTTTAGCACCTGCTGGGCGCGTTCAAATTCTTGATTGAGGCATTGCGCAAGCTCAATATTCCCGCTCTGGTCAACGGTTGCCTCGGTGCTGTGGTGCTTGAGCAGGATGCCGCTCGGGCCGCAGCGGGCGATCTCATAGCTGCCGCTCTCAAGCAAGTGGCGGGTCAGATTCATGCCGTGCGCCAGGGTGTTGGCTTGCCGCCGGAAGGCTGGGGCATAGGTGGCTTTAAAGCGCGGCTGCAACACGATCCACTCGGCGTCGTGGGCTTGACCCTGCTCATCGGTGTAGCGGTAGTTGAACGGATAGCGCAGCAGCACACGCCGTTCAGCCAGCATGGGGATCAATTGCGTTTCGGCTGAAACGCTGGCCTCTTTGGGAATGCTGCGGGTGAGAGCCCGGCTTTGGTAGCCCCGCTGCAGTTGTTCCCATGGAGACACGTAGACCCAGGGTTTGATGCTGTCGGGAATCAGCATCGACAGGCTGTGGTGGGGGTTGCCGATTAAGGCAAACACCAGCGACACCAGCGCTCCGCTTTGCCACAGCCGCCGCACCCAGCGCTGCTCAAAGAGGGCCTGGCGTGAGCGCCACCAGATCACCGATCCAGCAAACACCCCTGGCACCAAATACAGCATGAAGCGCAGATTGATCGAGAGAGCTGTGACCCCTTGAGCCGCTAGGGCCAAGAACAGCGGCACGGCCATCAGCAACCACGCATCGAGGCCAAGGATTGGCAGGAACCCCAGTGGCAGCCAAAGGGCAACCAGCAGCTGCAGCGTTGGCCCAACAGGGGTGAGCAGTTCTTGCACAACCCGTTGGGGCTGCAGTGCCATGGCCCGCAGCAGATCAAGGGTGGAGCCCTTGCCGCCTTGATCACTCAAGAAATGGCCAAACCTGGCGCTCAGTAGTCGATCGGAGACCTCCGTGCCAAACAGGGGTTGAACCGTGTTGGTGATCAGAACAACGGCCGCGGTGGCATAGAGGCAAAGTCCCAGCCCAGCCCAGCGCCAGCGAGGCTGGCGCAGCACCATCCAGAGGCCCAAGCTGAAGGCCAGCAGGCCCACGTCTTCACGCACCAAGGGGAGCAACAGGGCGGCCGTTCCATAGAGCCAGCGATTGCTGCGCCGGATGCCCAGCAGCAGGCTGAACACCAACACCGGCACGGCGCATAGGTCGTGGAAGTTCTCCAAGCTGGGGCCAATCACCGTGCCGCTGGCGAAGTAGCTCAGGCCGATCCAGCAGGCGATGCGTTCA
>JAAXIH010000148.1 GCA_012270465.1 Synechococcus sp. | reverse complement strand
GTGGAAGACAACACCACCGTGTTCTCCACCAGCACCCGCAACTTCAACAACCGACTCGGCAATGGCGCCCAGGTCTATCTGGGCAGCGCCGAATTGGCGGCGGTTTGCGCCCAACTGGGACGCATCCCCAGCCGCGAGGAATATCTGGCGGTTGCCGCTGAGCGGATTGATCCCAACAGCGCTGAGCTCTACCGCTACTTGAACTTCGATCAGGTGCAGGGCTTCGCCGATGAAGGCCGGGTGTTGAGCCAAGCCGAAGAAGAGAAGCTGCTGGCGGAGGCCTAAAGCTTCGGCGGCGTGTAGCCGAAGCGTTCGGTGATGAAGCGGTCCCGCTGAGCCACCAGCTCGATGCTGGCCTGGTCGTAGTAGTCCTGCCAGCGGCTGCGTTTGCCGCGGGATGGATTGCTGCGCCCGCCCGCCAAGATCTGGCTGCGCTGCTCATCGCTCACAGCAATCTGCAAGCGCTCCAACACCATCAACAGGTCCTGCTCCAAGTGCTCGGTGCGGATCACGTGATCGAGGTAATTGGCACTGGCGTCAAAGGCGCGCAGGCTCTCGAGATCAGCGATAGAGCGAAAACTGCCGCGGCAGAAGAGATCGAGATAGCGGTAGGTGAGCAGACCCACCCGATCAGCGCAGGCATGCAAGGCAAAGCGTTCGGCACTATCCCAGCGGTAAGCGGGCTCATGCAACCAACGCAGCCAAGTGCGAAACGCCTGCACGTCTTGAACATCGCTGTAGAGCCGCTGCCACTCGGCGGGGCGCTGGCTCAGGCTGTGCAACCAACGCCGGCCGGCATAGATCGGCGCCGCGCGCCAACCCAAACCCCGCACGCTGCCGCGGCCATGGGTGAGGGCTTCCCAGAGCATTCCCTCCTGCTGACAGCCGTAGGCCCACAGCGAGACGTACCAGGCCCAGGGATTGCGGACGGAACCGAGAAACACCGGCCGGCGATCGAACTCGGCCTGGCTGGGTTTGTTGTGCTTACCCCGCTGCTCACCGGGAACCACCAGGGCCAAAAGCTTGCCGATATGGGTGCAGGCCGTCTTGGGCAGCTCCACATAGATCAGGCGATCGGCGATGAACATCCGCAGCCAGACCGTGGGCGCAGCAGCCTACCGATCGCAGGGATGATGGGAAAACCACAGCCCTCCGCGCCTGAACCAGGAAACGCTGCTGTTTGAACCAGCCCAACCGGAGGCTGGTGCCCTCCGCGCTGTGTTGGCCTTCCCCAGCACCTACTCGGTGGGCATCACCAGCCTGGGCTACCAGGTGGTTTGGGCCAGCCTGGCCGGCCGCACTGATCTAGATGTGCGGCGCCTGTTCACCGATCAGGGGGACCCACCCCATCGCCACTGCGATCTGTTTGGTCTCTCGTTGAGCTGGGAGCTGGATGGCCCGGTGCTACTCGATCTGCTGGAGCAGCAGCGCATCCCGCTGTGGAGCTCAGAGCGCGGGGATGACGATCCGATCGTGTTTGGCGGTGGGCCAGTGCTGACCGCCAACCCTGAACCCTTGGCCCCCTTCTTTGATGTGGTGCTGCTTGGCGACGGCGAGTTGCTGCTGCCCGCCTTCATCGACGCCCTGCAAGAGGTGCGCGGGGCACCGCGGCAACAGCAGCTCAGGCGACTCGCCCAGGTGGAGGGGATCTATGTCCCCGGGCTCTATGCCCCGCGCTACGACGCCAGCGGCCAGCTGCAGGCGATTGAGCCGATCGATAGCGCTGTGCCGGCGCGCATCAGCAAGCAGACCTGGCGCGGCAACACCCTCAGCCACTCCACGGTGATCACACCGGAGGCCGCCTGGCCGTCGATTCACATGGTGGAAGTGGTGCGCAGCTGCCCGGAGCTCTGCCGCTTCTGCCTAGCGAGCTACCTGACCCTGCCGTTTCGCACCCCCTCCCTCGATGACGGCCTGATTCCTGCTGTGGAAAAAGGTCTTGGCGCCACCAGGCGCCTGGGCTTGCTGGGGGCATCGGTGACCCAGCACCCGCAATTCAATGAGCTGCTGCAGTGGCTGAACCAGCCGCAATTCGACGACACCCGCATCAGCGTGAGCTCGGTGCGCGCCGCCACGGTGACGCCGCAATTGGCCGCCAGCTTGGCCAACCGCGGCAGCAAATCGATCACCATCGCGATTGAGAGCGGCAGCGAACGGCTGCGCCAGGTGGTGAACAAAAAGCTCAGCGAGAGCGAGATTCACGCCGCTGCTCGCTACGCCAAAGAAGGGGGGCTCAGCGCCCTCAAGCTCTATGGCATGGCCGGCCTACCGAGCGAAACCGACGACGACATCGAGGCCACAGCATCGCTGCTACTGGCCCTGAAAAAAGCCACCCCAGGCCTGCGGCTCAGCTTGGGGGTGAGCAGCTTTGTGCCCAAAGCCCACACCCCGTTCCAATGGCAAGGGGTGCGGCCTGAAGCCGAAAAGCGCCTGAAGCTGCTGGCCAAACGGCTCAAACCCAAGGGCATCGATCTACGCCCCGAAAGCTATGGCTGGAGCGTGATCCAAGCGTTGCTCTCCCGCAGCGACCGGCGCCTAGCCCCCGTGATTGCTGCCGTGCGCGGCAAGAGCGATAGCCAGGGCAGCTGGAAACGGGCCTACAAGGAGCTCAAAGGCGAGCTACCGCCTTGGGACGACGTGGTTCACGGTTGCTGGAGCAGCGATCGGGTGCTGCCCTGGGAGCACCTCGATGGCCCCCTGCCCAAGACAACCCTGGCCAAGCACCAGGCTGAAGCGCTTACGGCCTAGGCCAGGCGGCTGCCCGCAGGCCCGCCAGCAAGATCCAGCCCACCACATTGATCTGGCCGGAATACAGGGGCAGATCCGTGGCATGCAGCAACGCCAAGATCACAAACGCTGTCCACCAACCCCGCTCAAAGGGATCGGGCCCAAACATGCCGCGCTGCAGCGAGCGAACGAGAAGCCACAACGCCAAGCCCACGAGCATCAGCGCAGCCGGCAGGCCAAAGCTGATGGCCAACTCCAACGGCAGGTTGTGGGGATGGCCATGCCAAACGCCCGCCCGCTCGGGATACACCAGGCTGAAGGCCGCCGCACCCCAACCCAGCCAAGGGCGATCAGCCACCAGGCTGACGGCCACCGACCATTGCCCCAGGCGGGTGGACGCCAAGGGCCGTTCGCTAAAGGCCAGATCACTCAGGCGGCCCCAAATCGCCTCCGGCACGATGGCTCGCGCCGGCAACTGCAGCAGCTCCGGGATCCCAGGCAACACCGCCAGCAGCACCGGCAGCAGCACCAGCAACAGCACCGGCAGCAGCCAAATCCAGCGGGCGGGTCCCAACACCAGCGGCACCGCCACAACAGCAGCACCCCATGCATTGCGTGAATCGGTGAGATAAAGGGCCGCCAGCTGCGAGATCAGCAAGAGCAGCACCGTGGGCTGCTTCCAACTCCAACGGCCCCACCACTGCCGGCCGATGCTGACGGCAACCGCCAGGAGCAATGGCCAGCTGAACGCCAACCAGGCCGCGGCCACATTGGCGTAATCAAACAGCCCAGAGAGGCGACCCGGCGGCAGACCACCGGGGTCCATATGCCAAATCACCAAACGATTGAGCAC
>JAAXIH010000202.1 GCA_012270465.1 Synechococcus sp. | reverse complement strand
TGCTGAAGATGGGCGGCTACGCCTTGTTCCGCTTCAACGCGTCGATGTTCCCCGACGCCCATGTGCAGTTCGCGCCACTGCTGGTGGTGCTGGGGGTGGTGAACATCATTTATGCGGCGCTCACCTCGTTTGCGCAGCGCAACCTCAAACGCAAGATCGCCTACAGCTCCATCAGCCACATGGGCTTTGTGCTGATCGGCATCGGCAGCTTCTCGCCCTTGGCCGCCAGTGGCGCCATGTTGCAGATGATCAGCCACGGCTTGATCGGCGCCAGTCTGTTTTTCCTGGTGGGGGCCACCTACGACCGCACCCACACCCTGCAGCTCGATGAGATGGGCGGGGTTGGCCAGCGCATGCGCAAGATGTTTGCCATGTGGACCGCCTGCTCGCTGGCGTCGCTGGCGCTCCCTGGCATGAGCGGCTTTGTCTCGGAGCTGATGGTGTTCGTGGGCTTCGCCACCGACGACGCCTACAGCCTGGCCTTCCGCATCGTGATTGATGGCGCTGCAGCCATCGGTGTGATCCTCACGCCGATCTATCTGCTCTCGATGCTCAGGGAGATCTTCTTTGGAGAAGAGAAACCCGAGCTCTCCGACGCCAACTTGGTGGACGCCGAGCCCCGCGAGATCTACATCATTTCCTGCCTGCTGGTGCCAATCATTGGCATTGGCCTCTACCCGAAGCTGGTCACCGACAGCTACCGGGCCACGATTGAGCAGGTGGTAGCGCGCGATGAGACATCGATGAAGGCCCTCACGGCTCCTTACTTGCCATTGCGTTCTGCGCCGAAGCTGAGCTGAACACCGGCGGATCGATTTAATCTCCGCCTCGTTCGGCCAGCTCTCGTCAGAACCATGCCCCAGATCAATTTTGTGCTGATCTTCGTGTTCGGCCTGGCGATGGTGATGTTCACCCTGGAGAACACCGCCGCCACCACCGTGCGCTTTCTGCCTGGGATGAGCACCACCATGCCGCTGGCGGTGCTGCTTCTTGTTGTTGGCGGGGTGGGCGCCACGGCCGCTTGGGTGTTTGCCGTTTGGACTGGGGTCACCCGCAACATCACCGCAGGCGAGCAGAACCAGGCCCAACAGGTGCAAATCCAAGAACTGCAGCAAGACGTGGAGCGTTATCGCGCCGCCATGGATGCCCAACTCAGCCTGCTGCCGGCTTCTGGCGAGAGCAGCTCAGGGGTGGCTGAAGCGAGTTAAGCCCGTTACCTTCAGCCCACTGCACGCCCGCAACGCTTGTGATCCAGGCCGGGGACAGTGGGACACGTTTAGCCATCCGGCTACTCCAAGACGCGGCCGAGCGGGGCGAGATCGAGCCCTGGGATGTGGATGTGATCGCCGTCGTTGACGGTTTTCTCGATCAGCTTCGCCAAAAACTGGAACTGCCGCGGCTGATCGCCTCCGCTGGCGGCAGCTACGAGCAAGACCTGGCCGAAAGCAGTGAAGCCTTTTTGGCGGCTTCGGTGTTGGTGTCGCTCAAAGCAGAGCATTTAGAAGCCAGCACCTTCCAGGCCGCCGAAGTCGATGACGATGACGTCGATCTGTTGCTTGAGCAGCTTGCTGGAGAGGATGGCGACTGGCCAGCTTTGCGCGCCCTGCCCTCAAGGCCCGAGAAATTGCTGCAGCGCCGCACCGTGGCACCACCGCCACTACAGCGCCCCGTCACCCTTGGAGAGCTGATCCGCCACCTCGAAGACATTGGCGAGCGGCTCGAGCAGGAGGGCAGCCGCCAACCCAAACAGCGGCGCAAGCGCTACAGCGACCGCGAGGCCATTGCCCAAGTGGCCTCATTGGCGCACCGCGAAAAGCTGCCCGAAACCACCGCAGCCCTCAGCCAATTTCTGAGCAGCTGGGATGTGGGCTGGGAGTGGCAGCAGTTCGATGGCCTCGTTGCCGCCTGGGCAGCGGTGGCTCCAGAAGACCTCGATCAAGACCGGGTTGGGGTGTTCTGGGCGCTGCTGTTTCTCTGCAGTCAGGGGCGGGTGGATCTGCAGCAGGACGAGCGTGATCTGTTTGGCCCCCTGCAACTGCGGGTGCGGCCCAGCGACGAGGATCAGCAGCGGCAAGGCGTGCTGCACTTGGTTCCGCCTGGGTCAGCTGCCCTGCCGGCTAGCGAATTGAAAGCGGCCTAAAAAACCCTTGATACGCTGCCCCAGTTGAGTAGGGAACCGCCATGAAGGCCATGATCCTGGCGGCAGGTAAGGGAACCCGGGTGCAGCCGATCACCCACACCATTCCCAAACCGATGATTCCCATCCTGCAGAAGCCAGTGATGGAGTTTCTGCTGGAGCTGCTGCGGCAGCACGGCTTCACCGAGGTGATGGTGAATGTGTCCCACCTCGCCGAAGAGATTGAGAACTACTTCCGCGACGGCCAGCGCTTTGGCGTTGAGATCGCCTACAGCTTTGAAGGCCGCATTGAAGATGGCGAGCTGATCGGTGATGCCCTCGGCTCAGCTGGTGGACTCAAGAAAATCCAGAACTTCCAGAAGTTCTTTGATGACACCTTCGTGGTGCTCTGCGGTGATGCGCTGATCGACCTCAACCTCAGCGAAGCCGTTCGCAAGCACCGCCAGAGCGGCGCGCTGGCAACGATCATCACCAAACGGGTGCCGAAAGAGAAGGTCAGCAGCTACGGCGTGGTGGTGACCGATGACGATGGCCGGGTCAAAGCCTTCCAAGAAAAGCCGGGAGTGGAAGAGGCGCTCAGCGATGAGATCAACACCGGTATCTACCTGTTTGAACCGGAGATCTTTGAGCACATCCCCGATGGCGTCTCCTACGACATCGGCTCTCAACTCTTCCCCAAGCTGGTGGAAAAAGGGCTGCCCTTCTATGCCCTACCGATGGATTTCGAGTGGGTGGATATCGGCAAAGTGCCCGACTACTGGCACGCGATTCGCTCAGTGCTGCAGGGCGATATCCGCCAGGTTTCCATTCCCGGCAAGCAAGTGCGTCCTGGCATCTACACCGGCCTGAATGTGGCCGCCAACTGGGACAAGATCAATGTGGAGGGCCCCGTCTACGTGGGCGGGATGACCAAAATCGAAGACGGCGCCACCATCGTTGGCCCAGCCATGATTGGCCCGAGCTGCCACATCTGCGCAGGCGCCACGATCGATAACTCGATCATCTTTGACTACTCCCGCATCGGCGCAGGAGTGACGCTGTCAGAGAAGTTGGTGTTTGGCCGCTACTGCGTCGACAAAACCGGCGATCACCTCGATGTGCAGGAAGCCTCCCTCGACTGGCTGATCACCGATGCGCGCCGGCTGGATCTGGTGGAACCATCACCCGAGCAGAAAGCCTTGGCCGAGCTCTTGGGTTCAGACCTGGGCAACAACCTTGGGGAGGCCAGCTAGCTCCAGAACCTGGGGCAAGCTCTCTTCAGCTTTCACTGCCATCAGGTGCACCCCAGAGGCGATGGCGCTGTAGGTCTGCACCTGCTCAGCTGCAATGCGAATGCCCTCCAAACGGGGGTTCTCAGCGGCAGCGAGCCGATCAATGAGCTGCTGCGGGATCTGAGCACCTGGACCACCGCGATTGATAAATGCAGCGTTCTTGGCTGATTTGAGCAGGAAC
>JAAXIH010000232.1 GCA_012270465.1 Synechococcus sp. | reverse complement strand
AAGCCCATGTTCATGCCTTCCACGATCGGGCGCAGACCCGTCATGGCGGCGCCAACAGCCATGCCCGTGAAGCTGTTTTCAGCAATCGGGGTATCGAGCACGCGCAGCTCGCCGTATTTCTCGTAGAGATCCTTGGTGACCTTGTAGGAGCCGCCGTAATGGCCGACGTCCTCCCCCATCACACAAACGTGAGCATCGCGGGCCATCTCTTCATCGATGGCTTCACGCAGGGCATTGAATAGAAGGGTTTCAGCCACAGGGTCAGGCGCAGGCGGCGTGCCGACCAAGGCCGGCAAGGGGCCAACTTATCAGCGCCAGGCGGGGAAAAGAGCCCTAGCCCCCGGCCGCAAAGGTGGCTAGCAGCAGCACCGAGAGCAGCAGGCCAGGGGAAAGCAGTAAGGCCAGCAACCCCAAATCGTGGGGAGTCATGGCGAATAAGCAGTTAACCCAGGCTAGGCAGCCGGTTTGGTCTCGTTCTGGAAGAGAGCCTGGAAAAACAGCAACAGCAGACCGGCCGCAATCAAGCCGAAGCTGAACACCGCCACACAACCGCTGCCGATGATCAGGGTTTTCAGCGCCGTGGCAATCGACTGGGCAAACCGCTGGCTGTACTGAGGCGGGTGCAGGCTGTAGTAGGTGATCAGCTTCAGGGTGATCCACACGGAGATCGCGCAGAACGCACCACTGGTGAGGCTGCCGCTGAGGTAGCTCAAGGGGCCTTTGCTGGTGGGTTCAGCCATGACGCTCCGCGGTGAACTGGCAAATCCAGTGCTCAAAACCATTCTCTGCCAAGGCCGGCGCCAGGGCGCTCTGGGCTGCGGCGGCGGCAGGCTGATCGCGGTAGAGCGCAAACAGGCTTGGGCCTGAACCGCTCATCGCCACTTGCAAGGGATCACCGGCTGAAGCGAGTAAGGCCAAACCCTTTTGCACGCTGTCGTTCTCAGGTGCCACCACCTGCTGCAGGTCATTGCGCAACGGCGGCAGCTGCGGCTGCTCACCCTGCAGCCAGCCCACGAGCGGTGATTGGCGCAGCGCCTGACGCCGACCTTCAAAGTCAACCTCTGAGTTGAGATAGCTCGAACCCAGCCGCTCTTTGCAGAGGCCATAGGCCCAAGGCGTGCTGACACTGACGTTGGGATTTTTGATCAGCAGCACAGCCGGTTGAGCAACCCGCTGGATCGGTTCGAGCCGCTCGCCTCGGCCAAAACACAGCTGGGTGCCGCCCTGCAGGCAAAACGCCACATCGGATCCCAGCTGGGCCGCCAACGGCTGCAGCTCCGCAGCGCTCAGCTGCAGGTCCCAATAGCGATTCAGCAGCAATAACGCCGTGGCGCCATCACTGGATCCCCCCGCCAAGCCGGCGCCAATGGGGATGCATTTGCTCAGCGACAGCTGCGCCGAGAGCTCCGGCCTGCCGCAATGGCGGCGCAGCAGCTCGGCCGCTTTAACGATCAAATTGCTGCCATCCACCGGCAACTGGGGATCGCTGCAGCGCAAGCTCACCTGCCCAGCAGGGGCGGACTCCACCGTCAGGTCGTCGGCCAAGTCCAGGGTCTGCATGACCATGGACAACTCGTGAAAGCCGTCGTCCCTGAGGCCCAGCACCTCCAGGTGCAAGTTGATCTTCGCCGGGGCACGCAGGGACAGCGAACTCACAGAGCCGGTTGCAGAGCAGCGGCCAACGCTACCCACTGCTGCGGTGCAATTTCTTGGGGGCGCTGCTGCGGGGTGATGCCGGCCTCCCCGAGCCACTCCTCCAAGCCGGCGGCTGGAGCGGCGCTAGCCAGGGTGTTGCGCACCATCTTGCGCCTTGCCCCAAAAGCCAGGCGCAGCAAGCGTTCCAGCTGTTTGGCCACCGCCTGAGGCGGGCGTTGATCCGCTGTTTTTGGATCGATGCTGATCACCTCAGACTGCACTTTTGGGGGCGGCTGAAAGCAACGGGGCGGCACGGGGCACACCGAGCTGCAGTCGGCCAGCAGCTGCATGCGAACGCTCAGAGCACTGAAACTGCTCTGCCCGGGCCGGGCGCTGATGCGGCGGGCCACCTCCTGCTGAACCAGCAACACCAGCCGCTGATACGGAGGGTCAACCGGGCGGTCCAAGCGACCCACCAAACGCTCCAACAGAGGCCCGGTGATGTTGTACGGAATGTTGGCCACCACCTTGGTGGGGTGGCGCTCCCGATCCCCCAACTGCGGCAGTGCCAAGACATCGCCGCTCTGCAGCTGGAATCGGGGCTCAGCACCAAAGCGTTGCTGCAAGCCCTCCACCAGATCGCGGTCCAACTCCACCGCCTGCACCGAAGCCACCGGGCTAGCGAGCAACTGCGCCGTCAGGGCACCGCGTCCAGGTCCCACTTCCAAGACATGGTCATCGGGGCGCAATGCCGCTGCCGCCACGATCCGCTGCAACACGCTCTCGTCTTTGAGCCAGTGCTGGCCAAAGCGTTTACGCGCGTGGTGTCCAGAGAAGGCCATGCCTCCAACTGTGCATCAGCCCAGATGCTCCAAAGGAAACCAGCGCACCTGCCCCTCGCCATTGACCAGGGCCAGGTAGGCCTCAATGCTGTGGGTGGCATAGATCGGATGGGCAGCCAGCCAACAGCGCATGGCCCGAGCCAGCCGGCAACGCTTGCGGAATCCACAGGCCAGCAGACCGCCCTGCTCGAGCCCCCAGCGGCGCCGTGCCTTCACTTCCACAAGCAGCAGACGCTGGGGTTTAGCCAGCACCAGGTCCAACTCGCCCCAACGGCAGCGCCAGTTGCAATCCAGCAAGCGCCACTGGCGGCGGCAGAGCTCAGCAGCCACCTGAGCCTCGGCTTCGGCACCCCATGCCATGGCCACCAACACCGGCAACGCTCAGCATTCCCCGTTGGCGGCTCTAGGCTCTCGGCCGCCTTGGTTCAACGTGATGCTGCGACGGTTGCTGGCCCTGCTCTGGCTTCTGCTTCTGCCCGTTCTGCCGGCTGATGCCGCCATGGACTACGCCAAGCAGGTGCTGATTGGTGCTGATTTCTCCAGCCGCGACCTCAGGGGTGTGACCTTCAACCTCACCAACCTGCGCGAAGCCGACTTATCCGGTTCCGATCTGCGTGCCGCCAGCCTGTTCGGCGCCAAGCTTCAGGACGCCAATCTCTCGGGCAGCGATCTGCGGGAAGCCACGCTCGACTCAGCGGTTTTCAACGGCACTGATCTCAGTGATGCACGCCTGGAAGGCGCCTTTGCCTTCAACACCCGCTTCAGTGGCGTGAAGATCGATGGTGCTGATTTCAGCGATGTGCCGCTGCGCGGTGATGCCCTCAACACCCTGTGTGCCGTGGCCGATGGCACCAACTCGGTGACCGGCCGCAACACCCGCGACACCCTGGGCTGCCCTTGAGCCGCCATGAGCTTTGATCCACGCAGCCTGGAGCGCCTCCAAGAACTGGGGCGCCAACTCCCCAAGCCCCTAGAGCCGCCGACCCCCCAGCCACAAGCCAAGCCGCAACGGCAACACCGGGTGGAGACCGAAGAGGACCCCGAGGAACTGTTTCGCCAATTGATGCAGGTGAGCCCCGATGGCACGGTGCCCGAGCACCTGATGGCGAGGCTGCGGGAACTCGAGGCGCAGCGCAAACGGCAACCCATCGAGCCTGGTTCCACCC
>JAAXIH010000130.1 GCA_012270465.1 Synechococcus sp. | reverse complement strand
TTGTAGGGCTCAGGTTCGGTGCCTTGCACCCGGGCCTGCACGCGCCGGCCTTCAAAACGAATCGAGAGCACGTTGCCCTCGCGGGCGTAGATCCAGGCGCGCTCAAGCCGTTTTTTGTAGCGGTAGGAGTTGATTAGCTCCATCCATTCGACAACCCACCAGGGCTGTTGCCCCAGTCCTTCCTTGCCGAGGGTGGTGTTGGTCATGGCGTGGCCTCCAGGGATACGAGATCGCGCAATTGGCTGAGCTCCAGCCCACCCAGCCATTCCTCACCACTGCCCACGATGTCAGCGGCCAGGGAGGCCTTCTCCTGAATCATGCGATCGATTTTTTCTTCCAGCGAGCCGGTGGTGATGAATTTGTGCACCAGCACCCGCTGGGTTTGGCCGATGCGGTAAGCCCGGTCGGTGGCCTGGTTCTCCACCGCTGGATTCCACCAGCGATCGATGTGGAAGACATGGCTGGCGCGGGTGAGGTTGAGGCCCACACCGCCGGCTTTCAGCGACAGCAAGAACAATTGCGGGCCGCGGGGATCCTGCTGGAAGCGATCCACCATCGCTTGGCGTTCGTTCTTGCTGCTGCCCCCGTGCAAGAACGGCACCTCCTGGCGCCAGCGCTGCTGCAAATGGGTTTTGAGCAGATGGCCCCAGCTGGCGAATTGCGTGAACAGCAGGGCGCGATCCCCCGCTTCCACCACTTCTTCGAGGATCTCTTCGAGCCGTTGCAACTTGGCTGAACGGCTGCCGAAATCAGGTCCCACCTCCTCTTCCCCCAGCAGCAGCGCGGGGTGGTTGCAGATCTGCTTGAGCTTGGTGAGCAGTCCGAGCACTTGGCCGTGGCGTTGGCCGAGCGGTGCCCGCTGGATCGCCTCCAAGGTGTCGTCGACCGTCTTGCGGTAGAGCTTGGCCTGCTCGCCGCTGAGCTCCACCCATTCGGCGAGCTCGAGCTTTTCAGGCAGATCGGCAATGATCGATTTGTCGGTCTTCAGGCGCCTGAGGATGAAGGGGCCAACGCGGGCTTTGAGGTCTTTGAGCGAGGCGGTGTCGCCATAGCGCTCGATCGGTAAGCGGTAGCGCTGGCGGAAGAAGTCCTCTTCACCGAGCACGCGCGGGTTGAGGAAATCCATCAGGGCCCACAGCTCACTGACCCGGTTTTCCACCGGTGTGCCGGTCAGGGCGATGCGGAAGCGGCTCTGGCGGCTGGGCCGCGCCAAGCTGCGGGCCGCTTTGCTCTGTTTCGAACTGGGGTTTTTGATCGCTTGGGCTTCATCGATCACCAGTCCCTGCCAATCGAAGTTGCCCAGCAGTTCACTGTCCCGTTGCAGCAGCCCGTAGCTGGTGAGCACCAGATCAACGCTCTTGAGTGCCTTTTTCAGGGCTGCATCGGTGCTGGCGCGTTTGGGGCCGTAGTGCTCCAGCACCTGCAGCTCCGGGGTGAACTGGGCGGCTTCCCGCTTCCAGTTGGTCAGCACTGAGGTGGGCGCCACCAGCAGCACCGGTCGTTTGAGTTCTTGCTCGGCCTTGAGGTGCTGCAGGAAGGCCAGCAGCTGGATCGTTTTGCCCAGGCCCATGTCATCGGCCAGGCAGGCGCCTTGATCAAAGCGGTGCAGGAAGGCCAGCCAGCCAAGGCCGCGTTCTTGATAGGGCCGCAATTGGCCTTCAAAGCCTTCCGGTGCCGCCAGTGGATCGGGCGCTTTTTGCTGGTGGTATTGCTCCAGCACCGCCTGCAGCCTGGGGCCCGCTTCAAAGCGGTGCACCGGCAGGCGCATCAGCGTGTCGCCTTCGCTGGCGGTGAGCCTTAAGGCGTCATCGAGGCTGAGCGGCGGATCAGCCGCGCAGAACTTCTCGGCGTTTTTGAGATCGCTGGGCCGCAGCTCGATCCAGGCCCCTTTGTGTTGCACCAGGGGGCTGCGTTTGCCGGCCAGCCGCTCGAGCTCCTTGAGCGTCAAGGTGACGCCGCCGATCATCAGCTGCCACGACCACTCCAGGTTTTCGCCAAGGCTGAAGCCACGGCCCTGTTCCGGCAGTTCAGCCTTGATCGCCAGGCCCAGCCGGCTGGCCAGACCGCCACTGAGGCTGGGGGGCAGCACCACCCCAACCCCCACATCCCGCAGCTTGGCCGCGGCGGTTCGCACCAACACAAACGCTTCAGCTGGTGCCAGCTCCATCGCTTCTGGGGCTGCTGCATCCAGCCCGCGGGCCAGGGGCTCAAAGGCCACCAGGGCACGGCCGAGGCCCTCTAAGAGCAGTTCACCGGGCTGCTCCACCTGGATTTCACCCAGTTGCAGCACGCCATCACCGGCATTCCAAACGGCCGAGGCGCTCTGGCGCAGGTTGGCGTCGGCTTCGGCTTGCAGGCCAAAGCGCAAGGGCCACAGCTCACTGCCCTCTGGTGGTGTGTCGAGCTCCAGCAGGGCCCGCGCCGGTGCCACCTGGCCCGCCACGGTCTCGCGCCAGCGGGAGGTGGCACTAATCAGCCGGGCGCTGTCGTCGTCACTGAGGGCGAGGATTCCATCGCCAGGCCCCAGGGCTTGTTGCCAGCCCGCCAGCAGTGGATCCAATCCCTCCGATGAGGGTTGAAAACCTTTGCGCAGTTGGCCATCGAGCAGGGCCCCAGCGATTTGGGCCACCTGCAAACGCTTGGCGCTGGGGCGGCGGCAGCCCAGGGCGCCGGGGGTGTCCGCTGCGCTGACCACCAGCGGCATCTGGCTGGCGAGATCCTCCAGGCGGCGGCGGTCTTCCTCATGGTTGAGCAGGGGCTGCCAGCTGGCCTGCACATGGCCGGGCTCCAGCCGCCGCACCACCGGCAACCAGCGGCCGCGGGCCGCCAAGCTCAAGGCCCAGCGCTGCAGATGGGCCCACCAGCTCAGGTCATCACCCAGTTCCGCTGGGCTGCTGGCCAGTGGCAGCTGCCCAAGCCAGCTGGCGGCATCAGCCGGGGCCATGGCCAAGGCGGGCACGCGCCAGGGCCACCACTGCACGGATTTGGGGATCGCTTCACCAGCCATCAGCGGCAGGCCATTGCTGCGGCTGGGCAGGGTCAGCTGCACTTCGATGGCTTGCGCTTCAGCCGGCAGCCGATCGATCTCCTCCAGCCAGGCTTTGAGGTCGCCCGCCTCCAGCGCCAGGGGGTGCAGCAGTGGTGCCTCGAGGCCCTCCAATTTGCGTGGTTTGGCCACACGCCAGGTATCCGCCCAGAGGGCCAGATGGGGCGCTCCGGGGTTAGGCAGCCAAACGGCATGCAGCAGGCTCATGGCTGCGGCAGCGGAGAAACGGCACGGGAAGCCATCTCCACACTATGGGCGTGCAGGTGTTGCGGGATCATGGCCGCTGGCTTGCAACCCTTTCACCATGGCCCCTGCCGTCGCCCGTCCCCGCCGTGGTGCCGAGATCCGTGCAGCATTTCTGGAGTTCTACGAATCCCGCGGTCATAAGCCCATCCCCAGTGCCTCGCTGATTCCTGAGGACCCCACGGTGCTGCTCACCATCGCTGGGATGCTGCCGTTTAAGCCGGTGTTCCTCGGCCAGCAGGAGCGTCCAGCGCCCCGGGCCACCAGCAGCCAGAAGTGCATTCGCACCAACGACATTGAAAACGTGGGCCGCACCGCCCGGCATCACACGTTCTTCGAGATGCTCGGCAACTTCTCCTTTGGGGA
>JAAXIH010000203.1 GCA_012270465.1 Synechococcus sp. | reverse complement strand
TTTGCAAAGACACCACACAGAACACTGTCTGAGATTGCTCCGACAGCGGTCATGGCTTTGTTGACTGCTATCGCCACATCACCAAACAGAAGGCCCGCGATGGTGCCAACCACTGCTCCCAAGATGGCCAAAACGATGATTAGTCCAATGCTGTAAGCGAGATAAAACCCCAGAGCCTGCAGCGGAGTGCGACGCATCTCCAGGTCGGTCAATCCGCTGAACATCCGCTCATTTCTTTCGGTTTTTGAACCGTAGGGAGAAAAAACCTTTCGCGCCACGCTGGCGACTAGCCCCTAGCCAATTGGCAAAAAAAAGCCCTGGTGACTCTCCAGGGCTCGGGAGCTTCGTCACGTGACTCGGCTGCTTGCATCCGATCCACTTCGCCGGTCTAAAGCAACTTGGCTTGCGAATGGGCCCAACTCATCAAGGTTTCAGTAGCCATTCACCAGAACAGGGGCGAAAGCCTGCTGGCTTTCCAGCGAAGGTGACTTGTGGGTAGCCCATGGTGACGCCATGAAATTTGCTCGCCTCGAACTGGTTGTTGCTCCACTCCTGGCCATCGCAGGTGTGCTGACTGCTCACGCGCAGCCGATCCAGCAGTCGCCAATGGACACCATCACGCCGAAGGAGCAGGGGGCAATGCCTCTGGCAGAAAGCGGCTGCACGATCTCGCTTGCTGAGATGGAGGCTTTTCGGAGCTCCAGGCGCGTGATCAAATATTGCCCAGCTGGAAAGTGATGCAGCAAGGCGATCTCTACTGGCTCGTCTACTGGGATGGCCACAAGCACCATGTCGGACCCCATCGAGCTGAAACCCGAGAGCTCGCCACACGTCATGGGCTTGAGCATGAGCCAGGTATGACACTCAAAGCGGTCATCAGTGCCGAGCTGAACCTCACTGTTCCGCAGATGCTGGAACTGGCTGAGAGGTTGCCGCCGCCTGGCTCAGGCATGGGCCGTTTGCCTGAGGCGTAACTGAAAGCCGGGTTTCATGCTTAGACCGGGATCAGTCTTTTTGACGACCAGAGAAATGAAGCTCCACCGCGCTCCAATCGTTCTGCAGGTGGTGGCTGTACTCCTCATGGCACCAGCGGTATCAGCGGCTGATCACGCCCAGTGCCATGCCCTGCAGGAGAGATTCAACCGTCTGTACATCAGCGGATTTCAAAACTTCGACCGCTTGATGGATCAATGCGACAACACCACTGCCGGCGACTCCCCAGACAACGCGGCCTGCTCTGAGCAAGCAGCGCAAAAGGCTCGTGCACGTATCGCGAAGCCAATGAGCGAGCTGAAGCAGGAGTGGAGAGCAACCGGCTGCCCAGGAAAACCATCAGAACCTGATCTCTGACGAATGCTGCCTAGCGGTAATGCATGCCCTGGCCAGAGTGAGGGCATGAACTACTGGCGCGCTTTCGGCTGCCTGCCATTGGCTTTGCTGTTCTCGGCAGCCCCTGCTTGGACTTACCCCAGCGTCACGATCAAGAGCTGCTGGGATGGGGACACGTGCCGCTCAAGGGCCGGCGAGACGATCAGGTTGGCCTGCATCGATACGCCTGAGCTCACAGGCCCAAAGGCCGACCCAGGACCGGCCAAAGCTGCACGGAATCACCTACGCCGCATGGTGGTGGGAAAGCAGGTGGACATTCGTCGCATCAGCAAAGACCGCTATGGCCGCACGGTGGCTGAGTTGTTCTTGGCTGGACCCCACATCACCAGGCGAAACGTGCAACAGGACATGGTGGCGAGCGGTCATGCCGTGGTCATGACAAAGCACGCCAAGCAGTGCCCTTGGACCCAATAGAGGCCTTGCCGGGTGCCGCCTTTGATCACGCGGCTGGTTCGGCACTCCAGTGAGAGGGGAGCCATAAAAAACGCCCTGGGGACTCACCCAGAGCGTCGGTGCTCACGCCTGGTCCGCATGCTCGACAGACCAGAGTTCAGGTTTAGGAGCCAGTTAGCCCTGCTGAGCCGTTTTATGCAGAGCTCGCATGACAAGGCTCGCTGATCAGCCCTTGTGGGTGTTCCAGGGCTTCGCGCGTTCAGCTTCCCGGCGAGCGGCTTCACGCCAATAGAGCCACTGCTTTTCCATCTCGGTGAGGTAGCCGTGCCGCATGGCGTCCTCGTAGCCGTAGGAACTGCTGACGGGTGTCGGCTTGCCTAACGAGGGGTCTGTTCGTTTGAACATCTCCTCTGCCCCCTTGGGTCTTGCCTCATCCAAGCCATCAGCCAGCACTTGGCTCACTCGCTCACCGCTGAATTTCAACTTTGCGCATTCGGCGTTCGCTTTTGTGACCATGGTCCCGCCTTGGCGGGACGGTTCTGCACAGACAAAACAGCTTGCGTTCAAGCTGCCAGGTCGCTGAGCAGCATCCGCTGAGAAACGGTGAGCAGTTTGCGGGGTACTTGCTTCAAAAGCTCCACCTCAGCTTCATCAGATAGAGCAGCGTGAATTGTTGCTCCGTTCGAGTTGGTGTAACTGAAAACGTCCTCTGGAGCAGCCTCGGCATCAACGTCAATCAGGCTTCCGTCGCGCAGCAGAAATTTCGTCATGAGTGGCTAGCGAGTAGCGCCCTAAGGAAAACGCGATGGGCCTGGGCTTGCCACTCGATGTGAGTGCCTGCTGTCACGTTGAGGTGGGACACCTCACGGAAACGCCTGAAAGTATTGATGAGGCTGGCGGGCTTTCGGGTCCGCTTGTTTCTTGCGCAGTCATCGGCTCAGACAAGTCTCAGGAGCTAATCACCTAAATGGGGAAGTGCGGCGAGGGTTGCCTGAGCGACGTTGAAGAGGTCCGGGCAGAACCCACAACCAACTCAAGTCCATGACCCGCGCCAACCAATTCCTAAATACCGCTGGCAGCGTTGTTGTTGCTCTGAGTGCACTGGCAGTCATCACTGCACCAGTAGACGTTCAAGCAAAGGAACAAGCTGAGCAGATCGAGCAGTCCTATTGCTTTAACTCTTCTCTCGCTGATCGCTGGAAGCCTTGCCGCTGAAGACATGAGCAGGCGCCGTTAAACCGCATAGCCGGTGGCTCAGATTTCCTCACTGATCCAGCAGACCGTCAAACCTCACAGCGCTCAGAAGTCCAGGCAATAAAAGCCCAGTCAAAGACTGGGCTTTATCCGATAGAGCCAAGGAGGCTCAAACTCCTGACCCCCTGCATGCCATAAAGCGCCATCAATAAATGCTCTTTTCATTGGCTCCCCCCCAACGCCTCAACGAGGCCGGCTCCATTGCTGCCCTGCATGGGCAATTGCTATCCATCTAGTGATCAAGCTCCGCTGAGCCATGAAAAGCAGACACCTGCGGCCCTCGGACACCGTTGTGGCTACTGCTGAGTAAAGACGAGCCGCCTTCAATGGGGATCAGGAAAGAGGATCTGAGAGGGTCTGTTCGGGTCGCCATCGTCATTGGCACGATTCTGATTTTGATCAATTACGGGCTACCCGTTCCACCTTGGGCACGGATGGCTTTAACCGTCTGTGTGCCGTTTTGCGTCAGCCTTCACGGGCGTTTGATGGCGCGAAAACATGCCACGCAATAACCGCTTCCTCTGTCCCTAAAACATCTGTTCATCCAGCCGATAGGGACATTTCACGTAAGTGGAGACCTTGTTTATGGCGCTAGCTGCGTCACGGTGAGGTTGAAGGCTTGGAGCCTCAGA
>JAAXIH010000214.1 GCA_012270465.1 Synechococcus sp. | reverse complement strand
GGCACCGAGAAGGGCATCACCGCCCTGCAGATGGACATGAAGATCACCGGTCTGGCCATGAAGACCATCGGTGAGGCCATCAATCAGGCCCGCCCGGCCCGTCTGCACATCCTCGAGAAGATGCTCGAGGCGCTCGACAAGCCCCGCGACACCATGTCGCCCCATGCCCCGCGCCTGCTCAGCTTCCGCATCGATCCGGAACTGATCGGCACCGTGATCGGCCCCGGCGGCCGCACCATCAAGGGCATCACCGAGCGCACCAACACCAAGATCGACATCGAGGACACCGGCATCGTCACCGTGGCCAGCCACGACGGTGCTGCTGCTGAGGAAGCCCAGAAGATCATCGAGGGCCTCACCCGCCGCGTCAGCGAAGGCGAGTACTTCGATGGCAAGGTCACCCGCGTGATCCCGATCGGTGCCTTCGTCGAAATCCTGCCCGGCAAGGAAGGCATGATCCACATCTCCCAGCTCTCCGATCAACGGGTCGAGAAGGTGGAAGACGTGGTCAATGTCGGCGATGAGGTGCGCGTTCGCGTGCGCGAGATCGACAACCGCGGCCGCATCAACCTCACCCTGCGCGGTGTGCCCCAGGACGGCTCCGATCCTCAGCCCACCGTGATCCTGCCGATCGGCGAGTCCTAAACCGCAAACCCTGGATCAATCTCAGCCAGGCAAGCCCGGGCCAGCTCACAGAGCTCGGCCTGGGCTTTTCCATTGCTGGCGATCAGGCAGCCGGCCTGACGCACATCGCCGTCGTTGTAGAGCAAGGGCGCACCATCGGCGTGGCTGAAGGCACCACCAGCGGCCAGCAGCACCGCTTCTGGAGCGGCCATGTCCCAATCCTTGGGGGCGCTGCGGCCCGAGAGGGAGATGTAGACATCGGTCTCCCCGCGCAGGATCGTGGCCACCTTGCCGCCCACGCTGCCAATCGCCTTGGTGTCGCCCAAAGCCAAGGCCTCCAGCAATCGCTCAAGCCGCTCATCACGGTGGTTGCGGCTGGCCACCAGCACCAAATCGGAGCGCTGGGCGCGGCTGCTCAACTGAGCCGGGCGCTGCGTGCCATCGCGGGTTTCACACCAGGCCTTCTGTTCATCCACCAGGCCAAACCACACCTCCTCCCGCTCGGGCTGCAGCACCACCCCCAGCACCGGGCGTTGGTTGTGCACTAACGCCAGATGCACGGCGTACTCGCCGGTGCCCTGCAGGAAATCCTTGGTGCCATCGAGCGGATCAAGGATCCACAGCCATTCAGCATCCAGCGGTTCCCCGGCGGTGAGCTGCTCAGCAGCGGTTTCTTCGCTGAGCAGGGCCCAGGGGGCATCGGGGAACGCACTGCGGAAGCCATCGAGCAGGTGTTGATTCACCGCGAGATCCGCCGCACTCACAGGGCCCTCGCCGCCGTGATCAACGCTCAAGGCGGGGGGATAGCCAAAGGGGGGCTGCTCCGAGCGGGCATAGGCCCGCAGGATGTCGGCCGACTCCCAAACCAAACGCCGCAGCACCGCAAGGATGGCTTCGGTGGTGGGCATCATGGATTCATCACAGGCGAGCGCCATTGTGAAGGAGCCCAGCCCCGGGGTTCTCTATCTGGTGGGAACACCGATCGGCCACCGCGGCGACCTCTCGCCGCGGGCCCAGCAGCTGCTGGCGGCTGTGGACCGCGTCGCCTGCGAAGACACCCGCCACAGCGGCTTGCTGCTGCATGGGCTCGGCATCCAGCAAAAGCTGATCAGCTTCCACCAGCACAACCAGCAGCAGCGCATCCCCGAACTGCTGCAGGCTTTAGCCGATGGCGAAGCCTTGGCCCTGATCAGTGATGCCGGCCTGCCAGGCATCAGCGACCCAGGAGAAGAGTTGGTGGCAGCAGCCCGTGCCGCAGGCCACACCGTGATTTGCATTCCCGGCCCCTGCGCCGCCACCACAGCCTTGGTGAGCAGCGGCTTGCCCAGCGGGCGCTTTTGCTTTGAAGGCTTTCTGCCGGCCAAAGGGCGCGAGCGGCAGCAGCGCTTGGCGGCCATCGCCCAAGAGGAACGCACCAGCGTTCTCTATGAAGCGCCGCACCGCCTGCTGCAACTGCTCAAAGAACTGATCGAGCACTGCGGAGCTGAGCGGCCCGTGCAGGTGGCCCGCGAGCTCACCAAGCGCCACGAGGAGCAAGTGGGCCCCACCCTGGCGGCTGCACTGGAGCACTTCAGCGCCTGCAAACCCCAAGGCGAGTGCACCGTGGTGCTCGGCGGCGCTCCAGCCAGCGAACCAGAAGCCTGGGATGACGATGCCCTGCGCGCCCAACTGCAAGAGCTGCAGGCCGGTGGCCTCAGCGCCTCCGATGCCGCCCGGGAATTGGCCAGCCGCAGCGGCCACTCCAGGCGCGAGCTCTATGCGCTGCTGCACAGCGCGGCAGACTGAAGCCATCGCCAACCGCTGAGATGCTGCTGCGCCTACGCCTGCTCACCGGAACTGTGGTCAGCTCCTTGCTGCTGCTGGTGATGCTGTGCCTGGGCAGCCAAAACCTCAACCAGCGCGAACAGCTGCAACTCGGCTTTGGCCAGAGCGCGCCACTGCCCACAGGCTTTGTGGTGGGCATCGCCCTGGTCTGCGGGGTGTTCAGCGGCGGCAGCGTTGCCGCGCTGCTGCGGCGCTAACTCAAGCGCCAGGGATGGCGTAGAGGCTGCCTTCTAAAACGATGCGGCTAATGCCCTGGGCCAGGATGAACGGCGCGGTGCGGCCAAACACACCGGAATCGGGCACCTTGATCACCCGCTGGCTGCGGCCGCACTGACGCTTGGCCTGGCGGGGGTTGCTGAATAGAGCGATGGCCTGCTGCTCCATCTCGGTGGCCGCCACAGCACCGAGCTCGCTGAAGTCTTTGACCGGGGTGCCTTTGAGCTCCACCTCACGATCCACCAACAGATAAACCGTGGAGGGCAAGCTGCCATCCACCAGCGGCTTGCTGACGCAAGGGGCGCCGCTATCGATCACCCCCAGCCCAGGCAGCGGGGCAATCGCCACAAACGTTTCAACAGCGCTGTCGTCGTCGCTGAGCTCATCGAGCTCCTCATCGCTGTCATCGGCGCCGAAATCATCGGCGTCATCGAGGGCCAAGGAGCTGCTGCCCTCCAGGGGCTCATCAGCTTCCAGTTCCGCTTCTGGGGATGGGGCCTCTTGTGCGGCCTCAGGTTTGGCTGCTGCAGCTGCCTTGGGTGCAATGGCTGAAGCCGCGCCTGAGATTGCTGCAGATGCTGCAAGCGCAATGGTCGCTGCAAATCCAGATGCTGCAGGTTTAGCAGCACAAAGTTTAGCAGATGCTGCTCCTGAATTAGCAGCTGATGCTGCAACCGCAATGATGGAAGCTGCTCCTGATGCAGCTGGTGCAATTGCTGGTGGAGTTGCAAGAGGTGATGCTGATATTGCCGCTCAAGTTGCAACAGATATGGTTAATGCCAATCCAGAATTAATGGGAGATATTGCAGGAGGCGTTGCACAAATGGCTCCTGGTGCTGCTGGTGATGTAGCTGGTGCAATGGTTGAAGCAAATCCAGATGGTGCTGCTGATATGGCCGCCGCTGTTGCCGAAAATGTTCCTGGCGGTGCTGGTGCCGTGGCTGGCGCAATTGCCGAAGCTGCTCCATCTCTAGCTGGTGAAGCTGCTGGTGCGAGGATGGATG
>JAAXIH010000035.1 GCA_012270465.1 Synechococcus sp. | reverse complement strand
CCGATGAGAAGGCGTTCAAGACGACCTATCGCTCTGCAATGGACACGCTGCCCATTGATCAGGCCATGGCTGATCGCATCGTTGAGGAGGCCAATCACGCCTTCCACTTGAACATGAACATGTTCAAGGAGCTGGAAGGCAACCTGGTGGCCGCCATCGGCAAGGTGTTGTTTGGTTTCCTCACCCGCCGTCAGCGGGCCGGCAGCACGGAGGCTGTCGCTGCCTGATGGCATCAACCGAGTCCTCCTTAGGGAGGTTCACGTCGATTCGGGTTCTGGTGCCAGGCACCGGAACCCGTTTCCGTTGTGGTGGCCTAAACGTTGCCTTGCAGACGGCCCGTTTGTTGTCGCGGTTGCGGCCCACGCAGCTAGTCACCTACCGCCAGCGTCAGTCTGATCATCCGTTCCTCGATGACCTTTTGCAGCAGGACGAGAGTCCTGAGGACGTGCTCTGGCTTTTGAGTTGGGGTTTTGATGTACCCGTGCTTCTGCGTCGCCTCAAAGGGCGGCCTGTGATCTATCAGGCCCACAGCAGTGGTTATGGCTTTGATCTGCCTGCAGGTGTGCCGGTGTTGGCGATTAGTCGTAACACCATGGGCTACTGGGGCGACCGAGCTCCGCGCAATCCTTTGTTTTTTCTGCCGAATGCGCTGGAGCCGCAGTGGTTTGAACGGGGTGCGCGCCACCTGGCTCTGGACTCCCGTTCGATTGATGTGTTGGTGCAGCGGCGCAAAAGCAGTGACTACGTGCTCAGCCAGTTGGTGCCTGCTCTGAGGGCCAGGGGCCTGCGCGTTGAGGTTCAGGACGGCTGGGTGGACGATCTGGTGGGCCTGTTCAACAGCGCCAAGGTCTACATCTACGACTCAGCGGACCATTGGCGCGCTGCGGGTGTGAGTGAGGGGTTTGGTTTGCCCCCCTTGGAAGCGATGGCCTGCGGTTGCGTTGTGTTCAGCAGCCTGAATCATGCCCTTGCCGATACCCTGACGCCCGGGGAGATCGGTCATCAGATCGGTTGCGGCAGCCTGGATCACGATGTGAATCGCATTGTGAACGCCGTTTATGCGCCAGCGGATTGGACTCCGTCTGGGGCGCTTCTCGATGGGTTGTTGAAGCCCTATTCCGAGCCTGTTTTGGTGACGCGGTGGCAGGGGGTGCTGCAGCAATTGGATGCGCTTCAACCCATTCTTGCGACCGGCTCAGTGTTGCGTTCCCGGTCGCTTTGGCGCTTGCGCTGGAACCGGCGTTGCCGCGGGCTCTTGCGGGTGGTCAATCGGTTGCCTGTCTGGCCTGCAACCCGTAAGGGTTGAGGGCCAGAACGGTCTATGTTCCGAGCATCTATGGATGGATCGTCTTGTGAGCTGCAAGGTTGATTGCTGACGGCCTCCATGCGCTTGCAAAGTCAGACCTGGAGCAATCTCCGTCAGCTGCTCGGCGAGTTGCCCAAGCGGCGAGTTCGTTTGTTCATCCTGGTGCTGCTGGCCTCCCTGGTGCAAGGCCTGCTGGATGTGTTTCTGGTGGCTCTGCTGGCCCGCCTTGTGGGCTTGTTGGCTGGATCAAGGCTTGAGGATTACTTGCCGGGGATAAAGGTTTTTGGCGGCGGTTTCCTCGATCAGTCGGGATGGTTGGTGGCATTGCTGATTGCCTCCTTTTGGCTGGCGTCAGGGATCCGTTTTGCCGTGGCGTTGATGCAGAGCCTGCTCAGTGCTGAAGTTTGGAATGATCTGGTTAACAAGGTGTATGACAATCTCATGCGCCAAAAATATGATTTTTTTATTCGTCAGCGCACGGCTAATCTTTCCGAAAAGTTTAATCGGATTTTAAGCAGTGTTTCCACCGGAGTGATCAGCCCGATTCTGTTGATCACAGGCAATTTGGTTTCAGTTGCTTCGCTCTTGGTCGGAGTTGTGGTTGTGCTTGGCACGAAGGCTTTGGCTGTTTTTATGCTTATGCTTCTCGCGTATGTAATTTCTTCCAAGATTGTTACGCCTTATTTGCGCTTGGCGAACAAGCAGCGTATCCGATATCGTAAAAGAATCAACCTTTTGCTGATGGAATCTCTCCGATCAGTTCGTGAGGTTCAACTGTATGGATCAGAGCAATATTTTGTTTCGCGTTTTGCTCGAGATGGCATAATTGCAAAACGGTACGACCGGATCAGTCATCTGCTGCCCGATGTTCCGCGCCTTGTGATTGAGCCGGCAGGAATTACAATATTATTCATGGCCGGTATTATTCCCGCCATTTTGAGCGGGGATTCAATTGGTATTAAGGATGCCATCCCTTCGCTTTCTGCGTTGTTGGTAGCCCTCGTTAGGATTTCAGGCCCATTGCAGTCGATGTTCCGCAGTATTAATCGCTTGCGAGGCGGCTTGCCAGAAATTGCAGATGCTTTGGAATTGCTTAGTCTTAAACCTGATCGTTATTTGATTGGATCGCCTGGAGTCCCAACTCCGGAAGGTGTAATGCCGCGCCGCTACATACAGCTTCAGGATGTCAGTTTTGCGTATTCAGGTGATTCTAAGCTCGTCATAAATGGTGTCAATCTTTCAATTCCGATTGGATCTCGAATTGCTCTAGTGGGGCGCACGGGGAGTGGAAAAACGACTCTGGCTCATTTGATTCTTGGGTTGTTGCAGCCCACCCAGGGCGAGCTTCTCCTCGACGGCATTGAGGTCTCGGATCAGGAGATTGCGGCCTGGCAAGGTAATTGTGCTTTTGTTCCCCAAACTATTCGTTTGATTGATGGCAGCATTCGCGATAATGTTGCGTTTGGCTGTGAACCTGAAGACATTGATGATGATCAGGTTTGGGCTGCGTTAAAAGCAGCTCAATTTGAGGACTATGTGGTGGGAATGACCTACGGCCTGTACACAATGATTGGAGAAAATGGAATCAAGCTTTCTGGTGGTCAGCGTCAAAGGTTGTCATTGGCAAGAGCGTTTTTCCGTGGAGCTAAGTTGCTGGTTTTAGATGAAGCGACTAGTGCTTTGGACAACAAGACTGAACATGATGTGATGCAGGCACTCGATATTGTTGGTCGGAGGTGCACTACGATTGTGATTGCCCATCGTCTTTCAACAGTCAAAAAATGTGATCTGATTTATGAGATGGAGAACGGAAAAATTATTGCAAGTGGTGATTTTCAGCAGCTGCAGAAGCGTTCGGCGTCGTTCCGTGAGATGGCACTTATCGAGGGCGACTGACACGCAATGGCGGATTTTGTTGTCCTCGCCACCGCCGACTGGGATCACCCGTTATGGACCAACAAGCAGCACACGGCTCTGACTCTTGCCACTGCTGGCCATCGTGTGCTGTATGTCGAGTCTCTCGGCATACGTCCACCGCGGGTTGGGGCGGCTGATCGCACTCGGATTGTTAGGCGTCTCCGGCGCATGTTGCAAGTTCCGCGACAACGGCGAGAAAGGCTTTGGGTGTGGTCGCCCCCGGTGTTACCAGGTGGTCACAGTGGTCTTGCGCTTTGTTTCAACCGTCGGCTTTTTCAGACTGGTCTCCTGCTCGCTTGCCGGTGGCTTGGGTTCACCAATCCGATCCTCTGGACCTACAACCCACTCACCTCTCGGTATCTCGATCCTGAGGGCTTTGCGGGCAGCGTCTATCACTGCGTTGACCGCATCCAGGATCAGCCTGGTATGCCCGTCACTCTCATTGAGGC
>JAAXIH010000179.1 GCA_012270465.1 Synechococcus sp. | reverse complement strand
CTCAGCGCTGGCGGCAGCGGCCTGTGATCCTCGATGCCTGGTTCGGCATGGAAGCCTCTGCTCCCTTTGGCGATGGCCTCGCCCGAGCGGATGCGCTGTTGCAGGATCCTGCCTTTGATCCCAATGCACCCAACAGTCTCCGAGCTGTGTTGGGTGGTTTTGGCCGCTGCGCCGAACATTTCCATCGCACCGATGGCCGCGGCTACCAATGGATGGCGCAGCAGTTGGTGGCGGTTGATCAGCGCAATCCGATCGCTGCTTCGCGGATGTTGAAGCTGTTCATGGGCTGGCGCCGCTACAGCCCAGAACGCCAACAGTTGATGCGTTCCAGTTTGGAATGGTTGTCTGAAAACCTCACATCGCCCAACAGCAAGGAAGTGGTGATGTTGTGTCTCGGCGCAGCTGACTAGACGTTGGGTTGAGGTGCATGAAGGCCTGAGTCTTCAACCTTGCTTGCTGTGTGATGAGCGGTATAAAACGCCCATTGGCGAGGTGTGATGTTCGTAACAGTTTTCGGCCAGAAAGGTGGTGTTGCCAAAACTTGCACCAGCGTCCATTTGGCAGCGATTTGGTCCAACCAATACCAATCGGTTGTGTTGGTTGATGCTGACCGCAACCGTTCGGCCAGTGCCTATGGCGCCCGCGGATTGTTGAACTTTGAAGTGGCTCCGATCGAAGCAGCGGCCAAAGCCACGCGTTATTCCGAAGTGGTTGTCACTGATGGTCAAGCCAGCAGCAGCCAAGAAGAAATTAAAAACTTGGTCGATGGCGCCGATGTGATCATTCTTCCCACCGCAGCTCAAACCCGTTCGTTGGAATTGACCTTGGAGATGGCTGAGCATCTCAAGCAATTCAATGTTCCCTTTGCCGCTTTGCTTGTGAAGGTTGACTCCCGTAAAGCCAAAGCGGCACGGGAGATTCGCCAAGCGCTTGAAGCCGCAGGAATTTCAGTTCTTCGTGCGCAGATCCCTTTGCTCGCTGCTTTTGAAAAGGCAGAAAATGCTGGCGTCACCGTTGATCAAGCGGTGTCGGCTGCAGGCAAATCTGATCCTCGCCGCATGATCGGTTGGCATGCCTACACCAAGGCCTGCGAGGAAATTGCCGAATTGGTGCCCCAGCGGACCAATGTGATCCCGATGCACCCGATTGGTTGGGATACAACGCCGCTTGAGCAGCGCCGGGCTGCTTGAACTAGGTGCGCCTGCCTACCCCTGCTGGGGAGCTTGAAGCGTGATCTGGATCGACTTGAAATAGCGGCTGATCGGCGGAGCGTTGCCAGCCGCTTTCCATTTGAGGATCACCTTCATCGCCACGGGGGTGTCGCGATCGCTGATCGTCAGCTCAATAGGTTTGGTTTTGGCCTCGATGTACTCAAGCAGCGCATCCTCATTGCGGGGGATCGGCACCAGCGGCATCTGCTCAGCTGCCGAGGGAACCAGCCGGTATTTCTCCTCGTAGCCATCGGCGTAACGCACCATCAGGCGTGTCACGAATGGCGGCCTGTAGAGGGTTTTGAGCAGCTTGTAGCGCAGGGTGGGCTCAAATTTGAGGCTGAAGCTGGTTCCAGGCGGGAGGTTGGTTGGCAACTCCAGGAGTTCCGTGCGGGGCCGATTGACACTCAGGCTGAAGTCCCGCTGCCAGATCACGGTCTCCTTGGCTGAGGCCCTTGGGGTGCCTTGCTCTTCCAGCACCAGTGATCCCCGATCACCGCGGTTGCGGTAGCTGTAGTTGTTGGCGATGGCCGTCAGGGCTGGACCATCGATGTCGGTGGATGGCCAACGGTTATCGATGCTGTTGACCCCTAAAACAACGAACTGAGGCCTGCGCTCGGGGTCGGTGAAGAAGGCGCGGTTCAACTCCAACAGTTCGGCTGAGTAGGGATTCAGCGAGTGGGGAATCGGCCTGGGCGTGTAGTTGAGCTTGTTGGCCACCAGATCGGTGGTGTCCCAAGGGAGCAAATCGGCGCTGCTGCCCTCGGGGATGTTGAAGCTCTCGGTGAAACCGCTCACCCGTTCGAGATCCCGCTGCCGCCGATCACGCAGCGCTTGCCGGCCCGCTTCGCCTTGGCTGGCGCCGATAAAGCCTCTGAGACCGTCGTTGCGTTCCTGCAGCTTGTAGCCCCAGTCAGACGCCAGTTTTTTGCTGCTGATGGAATATCCAGCCACCACCGGCAACAGCATCAGTAGCCACAGCCAAGCGCGCTTGGGGTTCAGCTCGCGCCAAAACAGCATCAAGGTCAGCACACCGGCCGTGAGCAAAAACAGCCCGGCCATCGGGAAGTGGCCTCCGTCATGGCGCACCATTCCGGCTTTAAACGGTGACCAGAAATAGATGGCGCTGACGCTCACCATGAGTGCGCTCCACCAGGGGCTGCGCCACTGGATTCGGCGTTTCAAACCGGTCACCAGCAGGCTGATGGTGAAGCCGCTGGCGAGCCAATAGGGCAGCTGCTGCCAGTCGTTGCGGCGCCGGTAGAGCGCCATGGCTTCGCTGTAACCCGAAACGATGTCTTTGTTGGGGCCAGTGATGTAGTGCCAGCCATCGCTGATTCCCATGCCCGCTGGGGCCATCAGGCCGATGCCGATCAACGGCAGGGCCAGCACTTTGATCAGCTTTTCAAAGCCGTAGCTCTGCCGGTGCGTGAGCTCGGTGCCCACCAGCACCAGGATGGTTGGTGCTGCCAGGGCCACAAACGAGAGCTTGATCAGCACCCCCAGCACCAGGGTGCTCAGCTGCAGCAGATAGCTGATCAGGGGTAGGGCGTCTTGGCGGATGCGGCACAGCGCCGTGAGGCTGACGATCAGGCAGAAGCTGTTGAACAGGGCATCCAGCCGTTGGGAGGTCAAAAAGGCCAGCACCAACAGCATCAGCCAGCTCAGGGGATGGCCGATTTGCCGGCGCAGGCTGAGCATGGCGGCACCCCAGCCGAGCCCATAGAGCCAGCGGCCCAGCAGGAAGAAGTTGAGGTTCTCGCTGACCTGGCCTGTGTAGAGCTGGTGGTATGGGCCAAAGGTGAACACCACATCGCTGCCATAGATGCGGCCGGCATCGGTGGCCTGAACCAGCGACTCCACCCAGCCCGGATCAAGGCCGATCCAGGGGGTGCGGATCGGCAGGCTCCAGATCAAAGCGGTGGCTGCTGCCAGGAACAGCAGCCCATCGAGCAACCGCGTGGACCACTGCTGTGACGTCGTTGGACGGCGCAGCGTCAGCGGCATTAGCTCACAAAAGAAGTGGCTGGAACCTTACTGGAGCTTTCAGAAGGGCACGATTTGCTCGCCGAACAGTTCTGCGTGGCGTCGGCGCAGGCCCTGGCGCCGGAAATCGCCGCCTTCGGGGCCAGCGTGTTCTCCCCACAGTCCTTCCCAATAGAAGTAGACCGCGCCAAAGCCGTGCTGATGGGCCAGCTGCAGCTTGCGGTGCAGCTTGGTCATCGGTGTGGTGCGTCCGCCAAAGCCAGCGAGGATGCCGATGTGCACGGGAATGCCCCAGCTTTGGGCGCGGTGAATGGCGCTCTGACCTAGGTCGTTTTGGAAGCCTTTGAGCGAGTAGGCGTAGTTCTGCACGATCAGCTCATCCACCAGGCCCCGCACCGCCCAGATTTCCCAGTCTTGAAGCCACTGGTTGTAGGCAAAGCGAAAGGGGCCTGGCGAGAGGCTGATGCGTTCATTGCCGCCGCTTTCAGCCAGGGCCACGCGCAGGCTGAGCAACAGTTCGGTGAGCTTGCTCCGGCGCCAATTCATCCAGGCCCGGTTGCTGAAATCCGCTGGGGGGTCTTGGCCGGTTTCGCGGCGGTAGAGCTGGCGGGTGTAGTCGTCGTAGCCCAGCTCCACAGGCCAGGCGAAATGGTCATCGAGCTGGATGCCATCGGCGTTGCAACGGCTAGCGATCTCCGTGATCAACCCCACAAACCGCTGCTGCACGCCTGGATGGGCTGGATTCAGCCACACCCGCAGATCCTTGAGCGGCGAGGTTTCCAGGTTGGCGCCGTGCATGGCGTACAGCGTTGAGCCATCGGAGCGCTTCAGCACCCACTCGGGGTTTTGCTGCACCACCGCGGCATCAGCCGGCTCCATCAGTCCGTATTCGAACCAGGGGATCACCTGCATGCCCCGCTTTTGGGCGCTGCGGGTCAGGCGGCAGATGGGATCCAGATCAGGGGCATCGCGCTGCAGTTGGGGCTCCATCGGTGCCCAGCGGCTGCGGTGAAAGGTGGCGCCCCGGCTCCACACGTTGGGATAGAGGGTGTTGAAACCGGCAGCATCCAGCTGCTGCACAGCGCGCTCGATCCGCTGCGGGTCGTAGTACAGCGGGCTGGGGCTGTTGGTGAGCCACACCCCCACGCGGCGGAAATCAGCGCGGGCCGGAGCGGGTAGAAGGCTGAAAGCCAAGCTGGCCAGCAGCCCACAGGCGCTGAACCGGCTAAGCCATGTCACCGGAACATCGAGCTAACCGAGCTCTCCTCGTGAATGCGCCAGATGGTTTCGCCCAGCATGTTGGCAACCGAGAGCATCTGCAGCTGCGGGAAGCGGTCTTCCGGCGCGATCGGGATGCTGTTGGTGACCACCACCTCTTCAAACAAGCCCGGCTCTGAGAGCCGCTCCACCGCAGGAGGTGAGAACACGGCATGGGTGGCGCAGGCGATCACCCGCTTGGCCCCTTGTTGACGCAGCAATTTGGCCCCCTGGGAGATCGTGCCGCCGGTGTCGATCATGTCGTCCACGAGCACGGCGGTTTTGCCGCTCACATCACCAATCACCGTCAGGCTCTCGGCCACGTTGTGGGCTGAGCGGCGTTTATCGATGATCGCCAGAGGCGCATCATCCATGCGCTTGGCAAAGGCCCTGGCGCGCGCCACACCGCCCACATCAGGGGAGACCACCACCACTTCACCGAGATCGCGGGTGGCCAAGTAATCCACCAGCACCGGAGCGCCGTAGATGTGGTCGCAGGGGATATCGAAATAACCCTGGATCTGGGATGAGTGCAGGTCCATCGCCAGCACACGGTTGACCCCGGATTCCTTCAGCAGGTTGGCCACCAACTTGGCGGTGATCGACTCGCGTCCAGCGGTTTTGCGATCAGCCCGGGCGTAGCCGTAGTAGGGGATCACAGCGGTGATCTGCCGCGCTGAAGCTCTGCGGCAGGCATCCACCATGATCAGCAGCTCCATCAGGTGGTCATTGACCGGAGCGCAGGTGGGCTGCACCAAGAACACATCGCAGCCGCGGATGGATTCTTGGATTTGGATATAAAGCTCGCCATCAGCAAATCGCTTGCTGACCCGTGGACCAACGGGAATGCCGAGATACGCAGCAATTTCCTGAGCCAGAGCGGGGTTGGAATTGCCGCAAAACAGGCGAAGTCTTGAACTGTCGACCCCTGTTGTTGTCGGCACGCTGCGCTCGGTGGCCACGTAACTGGTCACGGTACTGGCCCAGGCCTCTCAGACTTCGATGGTAGAAGCGAGCCTGCACCTTTGACAGCTATCGAGCGTCTGTTCTGCTGCAGCCCCCATGGCAGTGCGGTCTTGCCGCAGCTGGCCCAGGCCTGGGATCAGCTCAACTTGGGCCCTCAGCGTTGGTTGAACGTGGGCGCATCCATCCAAGAGCTGGCCCCAGGTGGTGAACGGTTGCTGTTGCTCTCCGATGGCGCTGAGCTGGTGGATTGGGCTGAAGCGGTTGCGGCCTGGCGCTTGCCGACGCTGCTGTTGATCCCCGCCGGTGAGCGTTTGCGGGCCGAAGCGGCTTTGCATTACGCCCTGCTCCAGCAGCAGCAGGTGCCGGTGTTGGGTTTGTTGCAGGTGGGGGAGCCATGGCATCCCGCTGATCGCCAGGGCGATGCCTTGCCTTGGTTGGGTTGCTGGAATCCTGATGAGCCGCAAGAGCTGGCTGCCTTTGGCAGCCTGCTGCAGCAGCGTTTCCTGCAGCTCGATCCCTCCCAGGGGGCTTGAGGCCTAGGGGCGCCAGTCCTGTCCCAGCAGCACGGCAATTCCGGTATCCGGTGGGGTCGGGCCCGGTTGCAGTTCGCCTTGCCCCAGGGCGCGCTGCACTGCCAGCGCTTCGGCGCGCCCGCCGCTGTAGCGGATCAAGGTGCGCGGCAGCGGAGCCTCCAGCGGCAGTTCCGCCTCGTAGGCCGGTTGGCCGGCGCGGCTGAGTTGGGTGAGGGCTTGCCCCGTGCTGATGGGATCACTGCCCATCACGGCCACAGCGGTGTCGCTGTCACTCGGTGGCCGCTGGCTCAGCCAACGCCCCAGAACGCTGTCTGCTTGGCCCTGATCCAGCCGCGGGCTGCCGCCTTCAGTGCGTAAAGGCAGCCGGGTGATGCGCATGTTGCTGGGCTGCTGCAAGCCAGCGGCCAGCAGGCTCAAGATTTCACCTTTGGAGAGGTTGGTGCTGCTGGTGTTGTTGAGCTCCTGCAGCAGTTCGGGAAGCAAAGGCACCACAGCTGGATCGCCAAGCCGCTCAGCCATCGGCAGCAGCAGTTCCTGTTGCCGTTGGCGCCGCGCCCCTTCACTGCCTGTGCCGCGCAGGCGCAGCAGCTGCAGGGCCTGCTCGCCGCTGAGCCATTGCTGGCCGGCCTCGAGATTGATGTTGAGGCCTCCGGCTTTGTCCTGGTAACGCAATGGGGTTTGCAGCAGGAACGGGATGCCGCCAGCGGCATCAATCGCTGCGCTGAGGCTGTTCATGGGGATCAGCGCATAGCGGTCGGGCCGCAACGGTTCACCAGAGCCTCCCAGCAGTTGGCTCACCACATCGCTGGTGAGGGCCACACCGCCCAGTTGATACAGCTTTTGCAAGGGCACCAGTTGGTTTTGGCCGGGCAGCAGCACCTCCAGCTCACTGGGGATCTGCAGCCATTCGATCCCGCCTGTGGGGTGAACCCGCGCCATCAGCAGCAGCTGAATCTCGCCTTGATCCGGGCTGCTCAGGTTGGGCTGGTCCAGGCCTAAGAGCAGCACGGTTTGCGCTTGGCCCGGTGGTTCCGCCAGGCGGCTGATGGCAGCACGCTGCTCGTCGAGCGAGATCGTTTGCCTGGGGATCAAGCGGTCAGCGACCCACACGCCGGCCAGCAAGCCGCCAAAGGCCAAGCTCACCCGCCAAACAATGCGTGTGCTGCGGCGGAGATCGGCCCAGGCACCCATGGCATACGGCAACGGAGTGGCAGATAGTTTGGGGCCTGTGGTGATCTCTGTCTGTTGACCCTCGCCCCGCATCAAAAGGCCAAGCCGATGGCCAGGGGCACGGTGCGTCCGGCCAAGGACCTGTGCAGCGACTGTGGCCTCTGCGACAGCCGTTGGGTGGCCTACGTGCGCCAGGCCTGTGCCTTTATCCATCAGCAATTTGAGTCGCTGGAGCGCAAGGCCCATGGCCGCAGCCGCGATCTCGACAACGAAGACGAGCTGTATTTCGGCGTCAGTGAGCGGATGTTTTGCGCTCAGCTGCAGCAGCCGGTGGAGGGGGCCCAATGGACCGGCATCGTCAGCACCCTGGGGGTGAGGGCCCTCGAGCAGAACCTGGTGGATGCGGTGCTGTGCGTGCAGCAGAGCCCGGAGGATCGCTTCACGCCCATGCCGGTGCTGGCCCGCACGCCAGAGGAGGTGCTGGCCGCGCGCGTGAACAAGCCCACCCTCTCCAACAACCTTTCGGTGCTGGAGCAATTGCCGGGCAGCGGCATCAAACGCTTGCTGGCGATTGGGGTGGGTTGTCAAACCCAGGCCCTGCGCGCTGTTCAAGACAGCCTCGGCTTGGAGGAGCTCTACGTGCTGGGCATGCCGTGCGTGGACAACGTCAGCCGCGAAGGCCTGCAGACCTTTTTGGAGAGCACCAGCCGTTCACCAGAGACGGTGGTGCACTACGAGTTCATGCAGGACTTCCGCATTCACTTCCGCCACAGCGACGGCAGCACCGAGACGGTTCCCTTCTTTGGGCTGGATACCCCCAAGCTCAAAGATGTCTTTGCCCCCAGCTGCCTCAGCTGCTTTGACTACGTCAATGCCTGCGCCGATTTGGTGGTTGGCTACATGGGTGCGCCGTTCCAGTGGCAATGGCTCGTGGTGCGAAACCAGCGCGGCCAGAAGCTGTTGGACTTGGTGGAGGCTGAACTCAAAACCCAGCCGGTGATGAGTTCAGGCCAGCGCGCCCAAGCGGTGCAGCAGGGGATTGATGCCTACGACAAGGCCCTGCGCCTGCCCCGTTGGTTGGCTGAAGTGGTCGGTGTGGTGGTGCAGCGAGTAGGACCGAAGGGTCTGGAATATGCCCGCTTCTCCATCGATTCCCATTTCACCCGCAATGCCACCTGGCTGCGGCGCCATCACCCCGAGAAAGTGGCGCAGCATCTGCCGGCTTTCGCTCAAAAGATCGTGAGCCGCTACCGCCTGCCGCAGCCATGACCGGCCTACGCCAGCTGCTCGGTGGCCGCCGTCAGGTGGGCGTGCTGCTGCACGTCACCGCCTTGCCAGGCGGGAGCTTTGGGGCTGGGGCGCAGCAGTGGCTGCAGCTGTTGAGCCGGCACCGGGTGGGGGTGTGGCAGGTGCTGCCGTTGGCCCCCACCGATGGCACCGGTTCGCCCTACAGCTCCCCCAGTGGCTTTGCCCTCAATCCTGCGCTGCTGGATCAGCAGGATCCTTTGCCGCCATGGACAGAGCAGAGCACCGCGGATTACCGCCAATGGTGCCGCCAGCAGCGCCATTGGTTGCAAGACCATGCGCGCTTCATGGTGCTGCGGGCGCGCTTTGAGCAGCAGCCTTGGTGGCAGTGGCCGGAGCCTGCTGCCCGGCGATCCAAGGCGTTTTTGCGCCAACTGGACCGCGATGAAGCCCCTGCGATTGAGGCCGAAAAGCAGCAGCAGTGGTGGTTGCAGCAGCAGTGGCAGCGCCTGCGCGGTGTTGCCGCCGATTGCGGGGTGCAGATCCTCGGTGATCTGCCCTTCTATGGCGCCCATGACAGCGCCGATGTCTGGAGCCTGCCCCAGCTGTTCAGCTTGCGGCGAGATGGCAGCCTCGAGCAGCAGAGCGGGGTGCCGCCGGATTATTTCTCCGCCACCGGTCAGCTGTGGTCAACGCCGGTGTATCGCTGGAGCCGTCACCGGCTCAATGGCTACCGCTGGTGGCTGAGGCGCCTGGAACGCCAACTGGAGTTATTTGATCTCTTGAGGATCGATCACTTCCGCGCTCTCGCTGGTTACTGGAGCGTGCCTGGGGGCGATGACACCGCGCAGAACGGCCGCTGGTTGCCATCGCCCGGGCGTTCCATTCTCAAACGGCTCAAGCAGCGATGCGGTGGTCGCTTGCCACTGATCGCCGAGGATCTGGGCGTGATTACCCCGGATGTGGAGGCCTTGCGCGATGGCTTCCAGCTGCCAGGGATGAAGGTGTTGCAGTTCGCCTTTGATGGCGATCCTGCCAACGCCTATTTGCCCCACAACTTCGCCTCCGGTTCCTGGGTGGCCTACACCGGCACCCACGACAACGCCACGGCGATCGGCTGGTGGCAAGAGCTCAGTGATGAGCGCCGCCGCCAGGTGGAAGCGGTGCTTGGTCATCCCGTTGAAGCACCCGGTTGGGAGCTGCTGCGTTTGGCGCTGGCCTCCACTGCGGATTTGGCGGTGGTGCCACTGCAGGACTTGATGAGCCTGGGCGATGAGGCCCGTTTCAATACCCCAGGTACAGCTTCAGGGAATTGGAGCTGGCAATTACCCGGTGCGTTGGATGGCCTTGATGGGCACCTCAGTGGCTTGCAGCAACTGGCGGCTTGCTACGACCGCGGCTCAGGGGCGCCCCAAAGCGGCACGGAATAGGTGTTGGGCTTGGCTGGATCGGCTTTGAGGGGCTGGCCGTTCCACTGCACCCCAACATCTTCGGGTGTCACTCCTTCCGGCAAGGTGAGCTGCAGCGTGCCTTGAGCGGGCTGAGCTATTGAGCTGGCATCGTCGTTTGTGGCGAGCCGTTCCAGCGGTGATGGCGGGGTTTGCTGCAGTGGCAACAAATCGGGATGCAGGCGCAGCAGCTCTTCGCTGGCGCTGATTTCTGGCCGCTGCCCTACTTCACTGGCTTTGACGGGATTGGCAGCAATCGGTTGCAGGCTTTGGCGTTGGGCCAGTTGCAATTGGCGGTGCTGCAGGTTCAAGCCATACAGCACTCCGGCCACCAGCAGGCTGTAGGCGATGGTGCCCTGCCAGGTGTTGAACAGCTCGATCGAGCTCAGCGTGAAGCGCGTGAGCGGACCATGGCGGCGGCCAAAGCGGCTGGTTTGCTTGGGCAGGTTTTGCTGCAGCGTCTCGACGATCTCGCCGGCATCAAGGCCCAAGCGATCGGCCAGCTTGTCGATGATGGTGCGCAGGAACGCTGCTTCCGGCAGCCGATCACTCCAGGCTTTCTCAAGCGCTTCAATCACGGGGGTGCTCACCCGCGTATCGAGAGCCAGCTGACGCATGGTCAGATCGAGGCTTTCGCGGCGTTCACGCAGGCGGTCACCCAGTTGCTGCAGCTGCACCTGGGGATCGCTGGGGTCGAGCTCGCCAGCCAAGCCACTCCGCTTGCGGCCAGAGAAGCGCTGGCGCAGGGCGGTGATCGGTGCGCTGAGGCTGGCCATGGTGGAACGAACGCCGCTCAATGCTGCCTGGATTCTTGACGGGATGCCGCCAATGTGACGGCATTCAGCGCCGCCTGTTCGTCTGGATGCAGCCGGCGCCAGTGGCCGCTGGGCAAATCACCCAGCTGCACCGGGCCGATGTTGACCCGCAATAGATCACGCACCGGGTGGCCCAGTTGCTCTGCCACGCGGCGGATTTGGCGATTGCGGCCCTCGCGCAACACCAGCTCCAGCTGGGTGTGCTCTGTGTCTTGCTGCAGTTGTTTCACCTCCGCCGGCCGGGTGGGGCGGCCATCGAGCAGCACCCCTTGGCGCCAGTGCTGCAGCACCGCATCACTGGGATGGCCACTCACCCAGATGCGGTAGCTCTTGCGGTGACTGAAGCGAGGGTGGGTGAGCGCCAAGGTGAGGGCGCCGTTGTTGCTCAGCAGCAGGGCTCCACGGCTGTCGCAATCCAATCGCCCAACCGGATGCAGCCCCTGCCCTTCTGCTAATTCGGTGGGCAGCAGATCCAGCACCGTTCGCCGTCCGCGGGGGTCAAAGCAGGTGCTGTGCACGCCCCGGGGTTTGTGCAGTAGCAGGGTGAGCTCTTGGGCTGGGGGCGGCACCAGCTCGCCATCCACCAGGATGCGATCGCGCAGTGGATCGCCTTGATCGCCGGGGCTGGCCGGGCGGCCATTGAGCAGCACGCGGCCTTGGCGCATCAGCTCTTCGGCGCGGCGCCTCGAGCAAACACCAGCTTGAGAGAGCACCTTTTGCAGCCGTTGGCGCTCGCTGCTCATGCCTTGTTGGCAGGCAGCGAGAGCTGCACCACCGCTCCACCCTCGGGGTGATTGCGGGCCTTGATGTGGCCGCCATGGGAGTGGGCGATCTGCTCCACGATCGCCAGCCCCAGCCCACTGCCCACCCGTTTGCCCCGTGAGCGCGAGGGGTCGCCGCGGTAGAAGCGATCGAACATGTGCTGCAAATCTTCCGGACTGAACCCTTCACCGCAATCGCGCACTTCAATGCGCTCCCAGCGCCCCTCCTGCAGCAGCTGCACCTCGATCGAGGTGTCATCGGGGCTGTAACGCAGCGCGTTGTCCAGCAGATTCAGTAGGGCGCGGTGCAGCCGTGACGCATTGCCCCGCACCGGATGGCTGCCGCTGCTGTGGATGATCAGCTCCACCCTGCGCTGCTCAGCCAATGGGGCCAAGCTTTGCCAGGCCTGGCTGGCCAGCTCACGGATTTCCACCTGGGCCATCGATTCCACCCGGTTGGCGGCGGCGGAGGATTCCAGCCGGTTGAGTTCCAGTAGGTCGGCCACCAGCTGCTGCAAACGGTTGAGCTCCCGTTGCAGCCGCTCGATTTGAACCTCCTGTTTGGGATCTGGATTGAGGGCCAGGGTTTCGGTCACGAGCGAGAGCGCTGTGAGCGGGGTGCGCAGCTCATGGGCCACATCGCTGACCCAGCGCTGTTGCAGGTCCTGTTGGGCTTGCAGGGATTGGCGGCTCTGCAGAAACACTCCAACCGAGCCGTTGCGCCCGGCAATGGCGATGGCCTCCAGCGGTTCGCTGCGGATCGGCTCAGGATGCAGTGGTGTGGGGCTCACGGTGCTGTTGGTCCAGCTCACCCGCTGGCGCCCATCGCCGGAGCGCGCTTTGCGCACCGATTCTTCCAATTGGTGGCAGCGCACCACCTCCAGTAGATAACGGCCTTTCACCACTTGCTCAGTGCCAATGCCCAGCAGCCGGCGCGCGCGGCCATTGAGATGCTGCAGTCGGTTGGCGCGATCGAGCACCAGAAACCCTTGGGAGGCCTCCTCCAACCAGTCGAGCAGTTGCCGCGAACGGATCACCGGTTGGCGCGGCCGGCCCAGCCAGCGACGCAGCGCCTCAATCATCCGAAGCGATAGCCGAACCCGCGCACGGTGAGGATGTAGGTGGGCGCGCTGGGATTGGTCTCCAACTTCTCGCGCAGCCAGCGGATGTGCACATCCACCGTCTTGCTATCGCCCATGAAGTCGATGCCCCAGACCCGCTCCAGCAACTTGTCGCGGCTCCAGACCCGTTTGGGGCTTTGCATGAACACCTCCAGCAGGCGGTATTCCTTGGGGGAGAGGTTCACCTCTTGGCCGGCGCGGGTGACGCGGCATTCCTCGGGATAGAGGGTGATCTCATCGAAGCGCAGCACCTCTTTGGCGCCGCTATCGCCATTGCGGGCACTGCGGCGCAGCAGCGCGCGGCAGCGGGCCACCAGCTCGCGCATGCCAAACGGCTTCACCAGATAGTCGTCGGCTCCAATCTCCAGGCCCACCACCCGATCGGTTTCGCTGTCGCGGGCGCTCACCACGATGATCGGCGTGGAAAAACCGCGGCGCCGCACGTAGCGGCACACATCCAGGCCGCTGACGCCAGGAAGCATCAGGTCCAGCAGGACCAAATCACAGGAGGGGTTTTCAGGCGATCCCTTGAAACGCTCGAGCGCCGTGCTGCCGCTGGCGACGGCATCCACTTCAAAGCCTTCGCTGCTCAGCGCTTCGGCGATGGTTTCGCGAATGGTGTCGTCGTCTTCAACGACCAACAGCCGTGTCGGTGGAGCTTCGGGCGGAGGGCTGACGGCCACGGGAGCAGGGCGGAAAAGCTCTGCTCAAATGTTAATCGCGTGTTTTGGAAGCCCAGAACGGGCTTACCGAAGATCTGCAGATTTCAGTTGGCTTAGAAAAATTCGTCGAAGTTGTCGAAGTCAACGGCGCGGAAGCGTCCTTCTTCCACTTGCACCATCAAGCGCTCCAGCTGCACCCACAGGGCGCCACCGGTGAGCAACGACAGCAGCGTGGCGATCAGCAGGGCAGCTCCTGAGGCAAAGCCGAACACCTGCAGCGAAGCCCCAATGAACAAGGTGGTGCCCACCAGCACACCGCTGTAGCTGATGGTGATTTCGGCGCTCCCCAACGGCAGCAGAGCCAGGCGGTCCTGCTTCCAGGCATCCAGCTTGTTTTGAATCAAGCGCGCGAAGGTGAGTCCGCAGAGCACGCCAATCGCTAAGCCCAGGCCCGCCACCAAATAGGGCGGCTGCGGCAGGCTCATCAGCGGCAGATCAAAATCAAAGGTCTCGTAGTCCACTGGTGGCCTTAAGGGAGCTGCACGTTAAAGGCTGAGTTGCTGCCACCAGTCGCCTGCGAGCCGAGCTGGGCTGAAGCGGCGGCGCACCAAATTGGCCAGGGCCTGGATGTCATCGGTGTGCAGCCGGCCATCGCGCACCAAAGCCAGCAGCAGCCGTTGGCGCAGGCCATGGCCCTCTTTGCCCACCATCAACTTCAAGCCAGCCCCAGCCACCGGGATCAAATCGGCGGGATTGCCATCGGTGCCAACCACCTCCAGCAGGTTTTCCAGCCGTTGCAGTTGCAGCCGGCCCTGGCGGTCAAACAGCACATCCAGCAGCTTGTGCCGCAGTTCTTCGGTATCAGCTGCCAGCAGGCGTTTGGCCACATAGGGATAGGCCACACGGATGATGCTGAACTCAGGCTCAAGCCGCAGGGCGAGGCCCTCCTGGCTGACCACGGCGCGAATGATCAGCGCAAAGCGAGCCGGCACCCGGAAGGGGTACTCGAACATCAGCTCGGAGAAGCGATCGGTGATCGTTTTGAAGTTGAAGTCTTGAACGCTGTCGCCCAGCTGACCTCCCAGCACGCTCTCGAGCGCTGGCACCAGGGGTTCCAGGTCGGTGCCGGGTTGCAAGAACCCCAAGCGCACAAAGTCGTGGCCGAGGGCGCGGAAATCTTTGTTGATCAGGTGAACAACGGCATCGGTCAGCGTCAGCCGATCGTCGTTGCTCAGCATGTCCATCATGCCGAAATCGACATAGCCGAGTCGGCCAAATCCATTGGGGCCGCCGGAGAGGGCAAACAGGTTGCCGGGGTGGGGGTCGGCGTGGAAATAGCCGAATTCGAGCAGTTGGCGCAGCCCGGAAATCACCCCGGCCCGCACCAAGGTGGTGGGATCGAGTTGGTTGCGCTCCAGCAGTTCCCGGTTCTGCAGCTTCACCCCAGCAAGCCAGGTGGTGGTCAGCACGCGGCGGCTGCTGAGCACCCGCTCCACCTCCGGCACCACCACGGTGGGGTCGTTTTCAAACAGCTGGGCGAAGCGTTCGGCGTTATCGGCTTCGAGCTCGTAGTCGATTTCGCGAAACAGCGTTTGACCGAACTCATCAACGATGGCGGTGAGGTCGTCGCCGAGGTTGAGCGGCAGAAATGGCCCAGACAGCTGAGCCAACAGGCGAATCACGGCGAGATCCAGCCGCAGCCTGGGCTCCAGATCAGGCCGCTGCACCTTGACCGCCACCCAGCGGCCATCGAGCAGCTTGGCTTTGTAGACCTGGCCGAGGCTGGCCGCCGCTACCGGATGATCCGGGAAGGTGGCAAACAGCTGCTCAGCCGGCGCTCCCAATTCCGCCTGGATGGTGGCCAGGGCCTTGGCGTGATCAAACGCCGGCAGGTCGTCTTGCAGCCGGGTGAGTTGGTCCAGCCAATCGCGCTGCACCAGGTCAGGCCTGGTGGAGAGGGACTGGCCCAACTTGATGAAGCAGGGGCCCAGGCCCGTGAGCGTGTGCAGCAAGCGCTTGCCCAAACGGCGCTGAACCGCGCGGTCTTCGCTGCCGCCTTGAACGATCAGGGTGAGGCTCAAGCCACCGAGCTGCCAGAGCACCACCACCAGGCGGCCCACCAATTGATGCAGGGGAACGGGGTGCTGGCGGTGAATGGCGGGGCTCCGTGCTGGGCAGACTCTAGAAACTGCGCTCAAGTCGTCGAGGTTGCTGCGCCCATCCCGCTGGCCATTGGAGCAAGCCCTTGCCAAGGCAGCGGGTGGCCGCGGTGTGTTTCTGCACTTGCCAGCCCACCGCCGCGGTACTGGACGGCCGCCTTCGGCTGTTGCGCTGCCCTGGCCTTGGGACCTGCCTGAGCTGCCGGAGATCGGAGGTCCTCTGGAGCGCGACGGCGCTGTTGCCCAGTCCCAGCAGCACTTGGCCGAATGCCTTGGCGCTGAGCGCAGTTGGTATGGCGTCAATGGCGCCAGTGGGTTGTTGCAGGCTTGCCTGCTGGCAGCGGCCCAACGGCCAGGTCAGCTGCTGTTGCCGCGCAATCTGCATCGCTCGCTGTTGCATGGGTGTGCCTTGGCTGGCGTCATTCCAGCGCTGTACAGCCCTCCGATTGATCCGCTCACCGGGCTGTGGCAGCCCTTGCCGCCTGAGCAGTTGGAGGAGTTGTTGCAACAGGCCGGCCCGGTGTCGCTGCTGGTGTTGGTCTCGCCGACCTATCAGGGACTAGCCAGTGATCTGCCGGCGCTGGTGGCCATCGCCCACCGCCATGGCGCGGCGGTGCTGGTGGATGAGGCCCATGGCGGGCACTTCGGCTTTGATTCGAGCCTGCCGGTTTCTGCCTTGGCCGCTGGCGCTGATCTGGTGGTGCATTCGGTGCACAAGAGCTTGGGCGGCTTGGGGCAGAGCGCGGCATTGCACAGCCAAGGTTCAGCCTTTGAGCCCGCGGCGCTGGAGCAAGCCCTTGGCTGGCTGCAAACCAGTAGCCCCAGCGCTGTGTTGATGCTCAGCGCTGAGCAGGCCTACCGCCATCACTGTTCAGATGCAGGCAGGCGGCAACTGCGCAAGCGGCTGCAGCAGGCCCGGGCTTTGCGGGAGCAGCTCCTCGCTGCCGGCATTCCTTTACTGATCAATAACGATCCCCTGCGGCTGCTGTTGCATACCGGCGCTTGGGGCTGCTCTGGAGCCGAGGCGGATGCCTGGTTGCTGGAGCGCGGTGTGATCGCGGAATGCCCTGAGCTGTTGAGCCTCACCTTTTGTTTGGGCTTGGGGCCCACCAGAGGGCTGGGCCGGCAACTGCGCCAAACGCTGCAGCAATTGCAGCAGGCCAAAGGGGCTGCCCCGCTGCCGCCAGTGACTCCACCACCGTTCCCGTTGATCAGCCCCTTGGCGCTCTCTCCAAAGCAGGCCTGGGCGCAGCCATCAGAAGCCGTGCCGTTGGGCCAGGCGAGCGGGCGCATTGCCGCTGAACTGCTCTGCCCCTATCCCCCTGGAATCCCGGTGGTGCTTCCCGGCGAGCAGCTGGAAGCAGAGCGCTTGGAGTGGCTGCAGCAGCAGCAGCGGCTTTGGGCTGGTCAGATCCCTGATACGGTAAGGGTTCTGGTCTGATTGCAGTGGCCCTTCAGGAGCCATACCAGTGGGATTTCGTGACCCCGGGTTTGCCCGATGGGGTTTTTGAGGCCGCTCCTGGATTTAGCCCCACGCCGATGGAGCTGCGGGTGATCCTGCTGGCCTATCTGCGGCCCAGGCCCGATTCCGTGGTGTGGGATGTGGGCGGCGGCACCGGTGCCTTGGCACTCGAGATCGCCCGGTTATTGCCCGGCGGGCGGGTGCAGGCCCTGGAGCGAGATCCAGAAGCGCTGGAGCTGCTGGAGCGCAACCGGGCCCGCTTTGGCATCCAAAATCTCGAGGTGTTTGCCGGTCAGGCGCCCGCTGATCTGGCCAAGTTGGCGCCGGCTCCCGATCGGGTGCTTTTGGAGGTGGGTCGTCCCTTAGGCGATGTGCTCAGGGCCGTTTGGGATGCCATGGCTCCAGCAGGCCGGCTGGTGATCAGCACCACCAGCTTGGAGGGCTTGGTGGATGCCACCGACCACCTGGGCCAATTGGCGGCCAATGATGTGCAGGTGTCGCAAACCACCGTGCACCGCATGGTGCGGCGCAGCAATCAAACCCGTTTGGCCGCGGCGGAACCTCTGTTTGTGATTGCGGCGGAACGTCACCCATGAGGGGTTCGAGCCGTTTGCTGAGCGGTTTGGCGGCAGCCGCCTTTGCTCTGTTGATCGTTGGGCTGGGCGGCTGGTGGTTCACCCTCAGCCTGGGGGTGATCGTGCATTTGGCCTTGCTGGAGTTTTTCCGGTTGGCCCAGTTCAAGGGCATCCGTCCGGCCAGCAAAACCACCTTGGTGGCCTGTCAGTTGCTGTTGATCATCACCCAGTTGGCGCCGGGTAGCCCTTGGGCCGCTGCGGTGTTGCCGGTTGCGGGTTCGGTGATCTGCGGCTGGCTGCTGCTGCAGCCGGTGACCGGCACGATCGCCGACATCGCCGCGTCGATTTTTGGGCTGTTTTATCTGGGCTTTCTGCCCAGTCATTGGGTGCGGTTGCGGGATCTCAGTGATGCCTGGGTGGCACCCCAGTGGCCTCTGCACCCGGGCCTATCGATCACGCTGTTGGCGTTTGTGCTGATCTGGGCCGCGGATTGCGGTTCCTATTTGTGGGGCAGCCGCTTTGGCCGCACGCGCCTGTCGGAGGTGTCACCGGGCAAAACGGTGGAAGGAGCATTGGCAGGTGTGCTCGCCACGGTGCTCACCGGAGCTGTGGGCGGTTGGTTGTTGGGTTGGCCCTTGGGGCCGTTGCTCGGAGCCGGGCTGGGCGGCTTGGTGGCGCTATTTGCCCTGGTGGGTGATCTCACCGAATCGATGATGAAACGCGATGCCGGTGTGAAGGATTCAGGCGCGTTGATCCCAGGCCACGGCGGCATTCTTGATCGGGTGGACAGCTATCTGTTCACCCCAGCGGTGGTGTTTTACGCCGTCACCCTGGTGTTGCCTCTGGTGGGTTAGCCAGCCGCTTCTGGGCT
>JAAXIH010000219.1:24340-66867 GCA_012270465.1 Synechococcus sp. | reverse complement strand
GAGGATCCGGCGCATGATCTTGCCGCTGCGGGTCTTGGGCAGGGCATCACTAAAGCGGATGTCATCGGGGCGAGCGATCGGACCGATCTCGGCTCCCACGTGTTTGCGTAACTCGGCCATCAGCTCCGGGCTGCCCTCTCGCCCAGCCTCCAGGCTGACGAAAGCGACAATGCCCTCGCCTTTGAGCTCATCGGGCCGGCCGACAACAGCGGCTTCGGCAACAGCGGGGTGACTCACCAGTGCCGATTCGATTTCCATCGTGCCCAGGCGATGTCCCGAGACGTTGATGACATCGTCCACCCGGCCCATCACCCAGAAGTAGCCATCGCCGTCACGGCGGGCCCCATCACCGGCGAAGTAAATCGCACTGCCATCGGGAGCACGCAAATGCTCCCAGTAGCTGCGGCGGAAGCGATCAGGATCGCCATGCACCGTGCGCATCATTCCAGGCCAGGGCCGGCGCACCACCAAGAAGCCCCCCTCATCGGCTCCCACCGATTGCCCCGAGGCATCCACCACATCAGCGGCAATTCCCGGCAACGGCAGGGTTGCCGATCCAGGTTTGGTCGGCGTGGCCCCAGGCAGCGGGCTGATCATCACGCCACCGGTTTCGGTTTGCCACCAGGTGTCGATGATGGGGCAGCGGTTGCCGCCGATCACATCGCGGTACCAAATCCAGGCCTCGGGATTGATCGGCTCTCCCACCGTGCCAAGGATGCGCAGTGAGCTCATGTCGTAGCCATCGGGCACCGAGCGGCCGCTCTTCATGAACGCCCTGATGGCTGTGGGTGCGGTGTAGAAGAGCGTGATTTTGTGTTTTTCGATCAGCTCCCAGAAGGCACCGGGCTTGGAGGGCCGTGGTGCGCCCTCATACATCACGGTTGTGGCGCCATTGGAGAGCGGGCCGTAAACGATGTAGCTGTGGCCGGTGATCCAGCCCACATCAGCGGTGCACCAGTGCACGTCGTCTTCCTTGAGATCAAAGATCCAGCGGAAGGTGAGGTGAGCCCAAAGGGTGTAACCGGCGGTGGTGTGAACCACCCCTTTGGGTTTGCCCGTTGAACCGGAGGTGTAGAGAACAAACAAGCGGTCTTCGCTGGCCATCGGCTCGGCAGGGCAATCCGCCGCTTGCTGAGGCACCTGCTCGTGCCACCAGTGGTCACGGCCGGCTTCCATGGTCACGGGGCCTTTGGTGCGCTGCACCACCAACACCGCCTGCACCGAGGGAACCGCCCCACCAGCCAAGGCTTCATCCACCGCCGGCTTCAGAGCCACCGGTTTGTCTTTGCGGAAACCGCCATCGGCGGTGATCACCGCTTTGGCCTCCCCATCAATCAGTCGATCACGCAGGGCATCAGCGGAAAAGCCGCCAAATACCACCGAGTGGGGTGCGCCGATGCGGGCACAGGCCAACATCGCAATGGCCGCTTCCGGCACCATCGGCATATAGAGGGCCACCAGGTCGCCCTTGCCAATCCCCAGCGCTTTGAGGGCATTGGCAGCGCGGCAGACCTCAGCATGCAGCTCGCGGTAGCTGAAGCGCCGCACATCGCCGGGCTCGCCTTCCCAGATCAGGGCTGTCTTGTCAGCCCGGGGGCCATCGAGATGGCGATCCAGGCAGTTGTAAGAGAGGTTGGTGGTGCCGCCTTCAAACCAGCGGGCGAAAGGAGGGTTGCTCCAATCGAGCACCTGCTCAAAGGGCTGAAACCAGTGCAGGTGCTCCTTGGCCTGCTGGCCCCAGAAGGCATCTGGATCGGCATCGGCTTGGGCCACCAAGGCTTGATAGGCCTCCAAAGAGCCAACGGCCGCTTCTGCAGAGAGGGACTGCGGCGGAGCGAAGACACGCTCCTCTTGCAGAACAGATTCGATCTGTGGGTCCGCCATTACCGGGGCCGTGCATACCAAAGGAATTAAACCCACTCCCCTGCCCTGACGGGACTGGGCTGACACGGTTGTTCAATGGAGGCATCCAGTGGCAAAGCCATGCCGGCGGGCTGCCTGTTCGATCTCGATGGGTTGCTGCTCGACACCGAGCCGCTGCATGGACAAGCCTGGGCGGAGGCCGTGGGCCAATTTGGTGGCTCAGCTAGCACCGAGCTGCTGCTGCAATTGCGGGGGCGCAACAAGTTCGATAACGCCTCAGGGCTGATTGAGGCCTTAAAGCTGCCTGTCTCGGTGGAGCAGCTGCTGGCGGTGCAGCAGCCCTTGGCGCGCGCCAAGGTGCGTGAAGCCCAAGCGATGCCCGGCGCTGAGTGGTTGGTGCAGCGCTTGCGGAGCGCTGCTGTGCCGATGGCCATTGCCACCAGCAGTGGCCGCGAAGCGGTGGAAATCAAGCTGGCACCACACCGTTGGCTGCAGTCGATTGCCGTGCGGGTGCACGGCGATGACCCCGAAATCCAACAGGGCAAACCAGCGCCGGATCTGTTTATCGAGGCCGCCAGGCGCCTAGATCTGGACCCCAGACAATGCTGGGCCTTTGAGGATTCCCAAGCGGGCGCCCAAGCCGCGCTCAGCGCTGGCTGCCGCGTGTTTGTGGTGCCCGCTGAAGGGTTGAGCCGTAGCGACTACCCCTCAGCGGTGCACTGGCTGGAGAGCTTGAGCGAGACCCCCCTCGATCAGCTCTAGATCGATCAGACCTGGCGGAACTGCAGGCTCAAGGGATCGGCCCAGTCACCGCTGGCTTGAATGCCGCGGGGATTGCCGCTGAGGTGGCGCAGGATGAAGAACACCGCTTCTTGATGGGCGGGATCACCCAACTCCTGGGCAATTTGCTGCACGCTGCGGGCGGTGCCATCGCTGAGCAGCTGCTCCACCTGCTTTTGCAGATCGAGGATCGCCGCTGCCGCCTTCTTACCGGCTTCCACACCAGGCTGGTGATAGGCGTTGATGTCAACCAGTTCGCCATAGAAGCCAACGGCACGCTCAAACAGCGCGATCAGGGCACCAAGGGTGGTGGCATTGAACTGACGCAGGGTCAGCGTCATGCTCTGGCGGCCGCCCTCGGAGAGGGCTGAGCGGGTGCCCTGCAGGAAGCCATCGAGGAAATCACCGGGCAGGGAATCTTCCAGAACCGGGATGTCGGTGGGATCTTCGAGCACCTCAATGAAGGTGACAAAGAAGTTGTCGACACCGTCGCGCAGCTGCTGCACGTAGGCGTGTTGGTCGGTGGAGCCTTTGTTGCCGTAAACCGCAATGCCCTGATGGGCCACGCGGCCTTGGCGGTCGAGACGCTTACCCAGTGACTCCATCACCAGCTGCTGCAGGTAGCGGCTGAACACCTCGAGGCGATCGCGGTAGGGCAGCACGACCATGTCGCGCTTGCCTTTGCCATCACCAGCCACATACCAAGACGCCGCCATCAACGCAGCGGGGTTATCCCGCAGGCTGGGGCGGCGGGTTGCGGCATCCATCACGGCGGCGCCGCGAAGGAAGGCATCGCTATCAATGCCAGCCAGAACAGCAGGCAGCAGACCCACAGCGCTGGTGATGGAGGTACGGCCGCCCACCCAATCGAACATGTCGAAGCGGTTGAGCCAACCTTCCGCCGCCGCTTCCTGATCGAGCTTGCTGTCCTTCATCGTCACCGCCACGGCGTGCTGACTCCAGCGGCAGCCAAGGCGCTCGAGCCGATCCCGGCTTTGGATCATGCCGAGATGGGGCTCGGGGGTACCGCCGGATTTGCTGACCACAATCACCAAGGTGGTCTTGAGGCGATCACCCAGGTCGTCATAGAGCCGGCTCATGCCAGCTGGATCGACGTTGTCGAGGAAGTGGAACGGCAAGCCCTGACGGTTTTCCTGCAGGGCGCGGATCATCAACAGCGGGCCCAGGCCTGAGCCACCAATGCCGACCCACAACACATCGGTGAAGGCTTCGCCATTGCTGGCCTTGAGGCGTCCATTAAGGACATCAGCGCCAAAGCTTTGCAAACGGCGCAATTCAGCACTGATGTGCTCACCCACCGCGCGATCTGGCGCCAGCTCAGGGGTACGCAGCCAGTAGTGACCAACCTGACGCCCTTCATCGGGGTTGGCGATGGCCCCTTTCTCCAGGGCATCCATGGCCGCAAACGCCTGGGCAAAGGGTTGCTCAAAAGCCTGGAGCTGTTCGGCGCTGACCGCCATGCGGCTGACATCAAGCCAGAGGCCGAGGGGCTCGTGGTGCCAGAGCAGGTCACAGAACCGCTGCCACTGACCCGCTGGATCAGAAGCGTTGAGGTTGGGGAGTGGGGTCGCCATGCGCGTGGTGCTCATCTGATAACCCGTGGAAGGCTCTTCTGCACAACGTATGCAGAAAAAACCAGGTCCGGGTTATGGGAAGACAGTGATCAACAAAACCCAAGAACATTCTTGGATTGTGCAGTGATCTGAACTGGCCTTCATAAATTCAGTTTGTCAGAGAAATCTGCAAGCTCCAGTGCTGTTGAGCCGCTTCCCCACTGCGATTACCGCCAGCCTGATAGGCCTTGGCGTGCTGCTGCCGGCAACGCAACCCTGGCAGGGCTGGAGTTTGCCGGCTGAGCCCGAGCTTCAACCGCTGATGGTGGAGGGCCAACAAGCCAACCCAGCCGATTTCAGTCCTGAAGAGCTCCAAGAACTGCAGCGGCGCTTTGGAGTGCATGGCCCGCAGCCGGCTTTGGCGCAGCTGTTCACCGCAGGGCTCGATCAGTGGCAGCCGCTAAGGCGCAACACGCTCGAGCAAATTGAAAGCCTCGTGCCCACCATCCGCCGTGAGGCCAGGGAACGCACCCTCAACCCGATGCTGCTGGGGGCCATCCTTTACGACGAAATTCAACATGCCAAGCCAGGCGAAAACTCCCCCTGGCTGGCGCATTCCGGCTTGCTGCAAACCCATGGACCCGCCCAGCTCGGCGTAGAGGAGCTGATCCACCAAGGTTTGCTGCCCGCCGAGCCAACCCCCGAGCAACGCCAACAGGCCCGCGAGCAACTGCTCGATCCCCAGCGCAATGTGGCCCTGCTGGCCGGAAAGATGGCCCGGCTCTCCACCGCCCTGGGCATCCCCAGCGGACATCTTTTGGAAACCAGCAACGGCTACCGCGATGCCCACTGGATCGCCACCTTGGCCTACCTGCACAACGGCAAACTCGATTACCCGGCGCGGATCCTGGGCTACATGCAAGACCCCGCCCTGCACGCCCTGATCTACGGACGCACCGTTCGGCCCACCAACCCGGTGATCTAGCGGCTCAGCAGACCAGGCCTAAGGCCGTGAGCCTGGTTTGCAGTGCAGACCAATCAAAACTGCGCGGATCGCTGCGGGCATTGCCCAAATCCACATGCCGGTGCGTAGTGATGGCATGGGGCTCAATCTTGTAACGCACCATCCAGTCAGCGAGCACGCGGCTCAAGGCGTCGTATTGCGCTGGGGTGTAGCCGCTGTGTTGCTGCCCAGAAGTTGCCCCATCGGGAGGGGTTTCCAAGCTCACGTGCAGCGCAAAATTGTTGAGCGACCCGCTGAAGTGTTTGGAGGTGAATACCCAGCGGCCATCAAAGGCGGAGTGCCCAGCGCCATAGGCCCGCTTGCTGGGGTCGACCACTTGAACAATTTCGCCCTTCTGCCCAACCAGGGTGTGGTAACTGGCTTGATCGGCATCGTTGGGATGCGGAGTGGTGAAGGTGTTGATCGCTGAGCCCAGGCTGTAAACGGTTTCATGCAGAACGATCACCGCAGGGGTGGGATCAATCCGCTGGCCTTGGGCATCGAGATGAACCCGCTCGCCGTAGTTGGTGGGTGCTGCATTGATGCGGCTGAGTTGTAGTGGCATCGCCACAAGCCGCTGCTGCAAACCGCGATCCACCACAGGGCAGCTCTTCAACAGGGGGGAATCCCAGGGCTTATCAACTGGTGGCGCTGGGGTTTTGGCGTTTTCCTCGGTGGGTCCATCCACCGCCTGCTGCAGCCAATCCAGCATCTCCGGCTTGATCAACAGGCCAGGGCGTTCGGTGATGGGTTGGCGCTTAAGGGGTTGCAGCACAGCGATGGCCACCAGGCCTGCTGTGGCTGTTACTCCTGCCGCCAGGAGCAGTCCTCGCCGGAATGGGCGGGACCTTGGAACCAGCTGCGACGGAGACGACATGCAGCCTCAGAGGCGTTGGGATCGAGCCGTAGGGACCAACGGCATGGCTGAGGAGCGGAAGGACTCAAGGCCGTGGAGCGAACGGCCCCATCACGGCAAAAGAGCACTTCGTGCTGACCACCTGCGATCAGCAAGGGGCCCAGCTGCTCAGCGGAACGCAACCGTTCTGCGTCAAGGGCTAGCAACTCATCTCCTGGAGAGAGACCTGCCAGCTCCGCAGGGCTACCGCGATCCACCTTGCTGATCGTCAGTTGGCCTTCTTTAAAGGTCGACTGCAATCCGCTGTAGGGGAACTCGGCGGGATCTGCGGAGAGATCCAAGCCCACAGTTTTTAAATAGCCAGAGAGCGGTAGATCGTCCACGCCAGAGAGCCAGCCCTGCAGCAATGCGGGCAATTGCGGATCAAGCTCTCCAGCTAGTTGCTCAACATCGGCCTGGCTATAGCCCCGGCCTGCTTGACCGAAGCGCTGCCACAACTGCTGCAGCAGCACATGCAGGCCCTGGCCGCGAGCGAGCAAGTGCAAATCGAGCAGCAAGGAGACCAGGGCACCTTTGAGGTAGTAGCTGATCTGCTGGTTATCGCTGTGGGCATCGCGGCGATACAGCTTCACCCAGGCTTCCGTGGCGCTCTCCAACAGGCTCTGAACCTGCCGGCCGGGGGTGGAGAGAAAGCGGCTGAGATCGTTGGCGAGGTCCTTGAGGTACTCCTCCTCGCTGCAGAGTCCTGCTTGCAGAACGATGAGTTGGTCGTAGTAGCTGGTGACCCCTTCGGCAAACCACAACTCCGGAATCAACACCGCCTGGCCGTAGCGATACGGGCGTAAGCCCACGGGCCTCAGCCGCCGCACATTCCACTGATGCAGGTATTCATGGGCCGCCAACTGCAGCAGTTTGCGCTGCCCAGACTCCGATCCCAGCTCGCGGCGGCTGAACATCAAGGCACAGCCATCGTCATGCTCCAGACCGCCATAGCCGTTGGCGCTGAAGCGAGTCATGAACAGGTAGTCATCACTGACGGGCCGCTCAGCACCCAGCAAGGCGCAGGTGGCCGCACAGATCCTGGGTAATTGCTCCTGCCAGCTCTGCTGTGGCGCCGGCCGCTGCAAGCCTTGCCACACCCAGCGGTGGGGCACACCACCCACATCGAAATGGAGTGTGTGCAGATCACCGAGGGCCAGTGGGCTGTCCACCAGCTCGTCGTAGTTGGCGGCACGCCAACCCTCTGGTGTGGTTTCCAGGCTGGTGGCCACGCTCCAGCCTGGGGGCAAGAGCACACTCAGCTGCTGCGGCTGCCAGCGCTGGGATTCAACCGCCATGGCCCAGGCCGCCCCGGTGAGGAAGCCGGTTTCCACATCCAGCCAGTTGGTTCGCACACTGGCCTCAACCCCCAGAAGGCTGTAATCCAGCTCAACGACAGCCCCAATCGGTAAGTTCTCCAACCACCAGAGATGGCGTGAACGCCGCTCCAGTTGAGCCGGCACCCCATTCACCCGGGCCTGCAGGCCCTCCAGGTGCCGCACATAGTCGCGCTCGAGATAGGAGCCTGGGGTCCAGCTCGGTAAGGCAATCGATTCGCGCTCTTGTTGCGCGCGGAAGCGGAGCCGAACCGAGAAGCGATGGCTCTGGGGCTGGCTCAGATCGAGCTGGAACGCGGGGCCCAGCACTTCAGACCAACGACGAATCGCCGATAGCGCCAGGGCAGTGCTGCAGGCTGTCGAGTGCTTGCCGTGCGGCGTAGGCGCGCGTCAAGCGCGACAACAGGGTCTGCAAGCTGTGATCGCGGCTGACCCGCTCGAGATCGGCAACGAGTTCCAAGCTGCCGGAAGAACTTTGACGCCAACCCAGCTGTTGGCCGCCCTCCACACGCACCCAAAGACAGACGTTTTGGCTGCCAACGGGGGTGGACAACTCACCACCTCGATGGACTTGAAGCCCAAAGCTCTCGAGGCTTTCTGCCAAACGCTCCACATCGTGCAAGACGGTGGGCAGGATGGAGAGATGGGACATGCCGCACAGCTCCTCTCGCCTGACCCTAGCGATGCCCCACTGCGTTTGGCCGTTTTGGCCTCGGGTTCTGGCAGCAACTTCCAGGCCCTGGTGGAAGCACTGCGCGATGAGCCGCGCTTGCAGGTGGTGCTGCTGATCGTGAATCGCCCGGGGTGTGGCGCCCAGAAACGGGCCGAACAACTGGGGGTTCCCTGTCAGCTGATTGATCACACCCGTTTTGACAGCCGCGATGCCGTTGATGCGGCGGTGGTGCAAGCCCTGCAGAACGCGGCGGTGGAACTGGTGGTGATGGCTGGCTGGATGCGGATCGTGACCCCGGCTTTGATCAGCCCCTTCCAGGGCCGATTGCTCAACATTCATCCCAGCTTGCTGCCGGCTTTTCGCGGCATGCATGCGATCCGCCAAGCCCTCGCAGCTGGCGTCAGCCAAACCGGTTGCACCGTGCATGAAGTGGTTGAAGACGTGGATGCCGGCCCCGTTCTGGGCCAACAGGCCGTTGCCATCGAAGCCGGTGATGATGAAGCGAGCCTCTCAGCGCGCATCCATGCCGCGGAGCATCAACTGCTGCCAGCCGTTGTGATCCAAAAAGGTCTCAGCCTCCTGAGCCAGCGGTCTTAGGGATAGAAGGGCAGCAGCGGCAGCCCGGTTTGCTGGGGCAGGCCCGCCATCACGTTGAGGCACTGCACGGCCTGGCCGGCCTGACCTTTCAACAGGTTGTCGATGGCGCTCATCACGATCACCTGGCGGGTGCGTTGATCAACCGCCACCGACAGCACAGCGCGGTTGGTTTGGCGCACCCATTTGGTGGCGGGGTAGGTGCCCACGGGCAGCACCTCAACGCAGGGGTGATCGCGGTAGGTGACCTGATAAACGGTGGTGAGATCTTCCGCGGTGAGACCGGGGTCACGCAGCCGCCCGTACACGGTGGCGAGCAAGCCGCGGACCATCGGCATCAGGTGAGGCGTGAATTGCAACTGGATCGGACGACCGGCGGCCCGGCTTGCCAACAGTTCGATCTCCGCGGTGTGGCGATGGCCCACCACGCCATAGGGGCTGACCGATTCAGCGGCTTCCGCGAGCAGCAGGTGCTCTTTGGCCGCCCGGCCACCACCGGAGGTGCCGGTTTTGGCATCAATGACGATGCCCTCACCTTCAATCAGCCCTTGCTGCAGCAAAGGCATCAAGGCCAACAGGCTGGCGGTAGGGAAACAGCCGGGAGCACCCACCAGCTTGGCCTCAGCAAGGGCATCACCGGCCCACTCCACCAGGCCATAAACAGCCTGCTGACAGAGCGCATCGTCTTGGCGTTGTTGCGCGGCGGCTTCCTGGCGGTAGGTGGCCGACCACTGGCTGAGGCTGGGGAAGCGGTAATCCGCTGAGAGGTCCACCACTCGCACGCCACGCTGCAGCAGTTCGGGTGCCAATTGGCTCGCCAAGCCATTGGGAAGGCTGAGCACCGCCGCATCAGCAGCTGCGGCGATGGCATCGGCATCCGGGCTTTGAACGACCAGGTCGTCGCCGAGGGGCAAAAAGGGCGTGAGTTCCGACCAGCGCTTGCCAGCGCTGCGCTCACCGCCGAGGAAGCTCACCTCGAAATGAGGGTGATCCTGCAGCAGGCGCAGGGTCTGCAGGCCGCCATAGCCGGAGGCTCCAATGACCGCGATTCGCTTGAAAGACGTGGGCGCCACAGGCCTCACCGGCTGCATTGGGGATGGATGACTTTAGTGATCGACCCGTTAGCAACCGCCCGGGCTCTATAAACAAGGGACTGGAACGCCCGCAATGAGCTCCCCAGCGGTGACCAGCACCGTCCGTTTCGACCCGATTGAAAAGGCCCTTGAGGCCATTCGGGATGGGGCCTGCGTGGTGGTGGTCGACGACGAAAACCGAGAAAACGAAGGCGACTTGATCTGTGCGGCGCAATTTGCAACGCCCAAGCAGATCAACTTCATGGCCACCGAAGCCCGCGGGCTGATTTGTTTGGCCATGGAGGGTGAGCGGCTCGATGCCCTCGACCTGCCGCTGATGGTGGGTCAAAACACCGACACCAACCAAACCGCCTTCACCGTCAGCATTGATGCCGGACCGGAGGCTGGCGTTAGCACCGGCATCTCCGCAGAAGATCGGGCCCGCACGATCCAGGTGGCTTTGCATCCGCAGAGCAAACCCCAAGATCTGCGCCGCCCCGGCCACATCTTTCCGTTGCGCGCCCGCGATGGGGGAGTGCTGAAACGGGCTGGCCACACCGAAGCCGCCGTGGATCTCTCGCGCATGGCGGGGCTGCATCCCTCCGGCGTGATCTGTGAGATCCAAAATCCAGACGGCTCCATGGCCCGTTTGGCGCAGCTGGCGGAGTACGCCGCTCAGCACGGCCTCTACCTGATCTCGATCGCCGATCTGATCCGCTACCGGCTCGAGAACGAACGGTTTGTGGTGCGCGAAGCGGAGGCCAAAATCCCCAGTGAGTTCGGTGATTTCCGCGCCATCGGCTACCGCAACATCCTTGATGGCGGTGAGCATGTGGCGCTGGTGAAAGGCCACCCAGGCCGCCAAAGCGCGCCGGTGATGGTGCGCGTGCACTCGGAATGCCTCACCGGTGATGCCTTTGGCTCGCTGCGCTGCGATTGCCGTCCGCAGCTGGAATCAGCGCTGCGCATGATCCAAGCCGAGGGGGAAGGCGTTGTGGTCTACCTGCGGCAAGAGGGCCGCGGCATCGGACTGATCAACAAGCTCAAGGCCTACAGCCTGCAGGAATCCGGCCTCGACACTGTTGAAGCCAATGAACTTCTCGGCTTTGGCGCTGATCTGCGCGACTACGGCGTCGGCGCGCAGATCATTTCAGACCTGGGCATTGAGCGGCTGCGGCTGATCACCAACAACCCCAGAAAAATCGCTGGCCTCGGTGGCTACGGATTGGAAGTGGTGGACCGGGTGCCCCTGGTGATGGATCCGGGCCAACACAACGCCGATTACCTGCGCACCAAAGCCCGCAAACTCGGCCACCTGCTGCATGGCCCAGGGGCCTTGCTGGCCTGGAGCGGCTCAGGAGACGACCGCCGTCAACGCGCTCATGAGCTCGAAGAGCAATTGGCAGGCAAGCTGCATGCCTTCGGCCTAAACATGGAAATCGAAGAGCAGCACCGCGTGCTCGCGCTTCTCGGCAAGCCCGATCTCACGGTGCGTGTGGGGGCAGCCGAGCGGGGCAGCCTGCAACGCAATTGCTGGGCCCTCTTGCAGGAGCTGGCCCAAGAGCCCAGCACGCAGCAACTGCAACTGCTGCTTGGCCCTGATCTTGATCGCAGTGAGCACCCACCGGCTCAGCTCGAACCCACCGCACTTGAACTGCAGCAGCTGCGCCAAGGGGCAGGGATGGATGCCGTGGCGGCCATCAACCCTGAACACTCCCCCTGGACCCTGCTGCGCTGGAGCTAATCAGTCGCTGATGGTGACGGAGTTGATCTTGCTGCCGTTTTTCAGCGCCAGCACCACAGCCATGTCGCCGGTCAAACCGAAGACGGTGTGGACGCCATCGAGGTGAGGCTGGGCCTCATGGCAGATGAAGAACTGAGAGCCACCGGTGTTGCGGCCGGCATGGGCCATCGACAGGGTGCCCGCCTGGTGCTTCTTGCTGTTGATCTCACAATCGATCGTGTAGCCCGGGCCCCCGGTGCCCGCCATGCCCTTGGCGCCCTCACGGCTGTTGGGGCAACCGCCCTGGGCCATGAAGCCATCAATCACCCGGTGGAAGGCCAAGCCGTCGTAGAAGCCATCTTTGGCCAGCTTCACGAAATTGGCGACGGTGTTGGGAGCATCAGCATCAAATAGCTCCAGGGTGATTTGGCCGGCGTCGGTGTCCATCACGGCCTTGGTCATGAGCTCGGGGGCAAAGTGGTCCATGAACCTTCGCACAAGACGATGGCGACTGCGCACCCACCTGTTTCCGACCTGAGTGAGGCCACGATCGGCATCCTCGGCGGCAGCGGTCTCTATGCGATGGAGGAGCTGCGCGATGTGGAGGAGCTGGAGGTGCCAACGCCCTTTGGCCAACCATCGGATCGGCTGATCCGCGGCAGCCTCGATGGCACCACGGTGATCTTTTTGGCCCGCCATGGGCGCAACCACAGCTATCTGCCTTCGGAGGTTCCCTACCGGGCCAACATCTGGGCCATGCGCAGCCTGGGGGTGCGCTGGATCCTCTCCTGTTCAGCGGTTGGCTCACTGCAAGAGCAACACAGGCCCCTGGACCTGGTGATCCCCGATCAATTCATCGATCGAACCCAAGGGCGACCAGCCAGCTTTTTTGGCGAAGGAGCTGTGGCCCACGTTGCTTTTGCCGAACCGTTTTGCGCCACCCTCTCGGGCCTCTTAGGCGATGCGGTGCAGGCCGTGCTGCCGGAGGGTCGCCGCTTGCACCGCGGTGGCACCTACCTCTGCATGCAGGGCCCGGCGTTCTCCACCAAGGCGGAATCTGAGCTGTACCGCAGCTGGGGCTGCGATGTGATCGGCATGACCAACCACACCGAAGCCCGCTTGGCCCGCGAAGCCGAAATCGCCTACAGCACCCTGGCGATGGTCACCGACTACGACTGCTGGCACCCCGATCACGACGCGGTGACCGTTGAGATGGTGATCAACAACCTGCGCGCCAACGCCACCACAGCCCAACAAGTGGTGCGCCATGCCGTGCAGGCGATCCAGCAGCAAAAGCCCGCCAGCCCGGCCCACAGCGCCCTTCAAAACGGATTGCTCACGGCCCCCGCAGCGGTGCCGGCTGCCACACGCCGCAAACTGGATCTGTTCACGCGCCCCTACTGGGGAGCTGCCAGCTGAGCTCCCGCTTGGCTTAGGGCCTCACGCAGCGAGCCATCACAACGCTGCAATTGCGCCTGGGCGGCCGCTGCTTCGCAGCCGGTGGCCGCCATCAACAGAGCCAACTTCACTGAGCCACCACTGAGCTCGAGTAATTCCGCAGCCTTGGCCGGATCCACACCGGCCAGGTCGCGAAGGATGCGCCGGGCGCGGTCTTCCAACTTGCTGTTGGAGACCGATACGTCAACCATGCGGTTGCCGAAGACTTTGCCAAGCCGCACCATCACACCGGTGCTGAGGATGTTGAGCGCCATCTTGGTGGCCGTTCCAGCCTTCAAGCGCGTGGAGCCGGTGAGCAACTCAGGCCCGCTCAGCAAACGGATATCAATGCTGCAGGGCATCGGCGCTTGATCAGCCGGCACGCAGGCCATGGCGATCGCTTCAGCGCCCAGCTCCAAAGCCAGATTCAAGCCGCCATGCACATAGGGGGTGGTGCCACCGGCGGCGATGCCCACCAGGGCATCAGCTCCGGTAAACCCGCGCTCCAACAAATCCTGGCGCCCCCCCTCACGGGAATCCTCCAGGCCTTCGGAGCTGCGCAACAGCGCTGGGGCCCCGCCAGCCAACACGCCCTGCACCAGCTCCGGGGGGCTGCAAAACGTGGGCGGACATTCGGCCGCATCAAGCACGCCCAAGCGGCCAGAGGTGCCAGCGCCCAAATAAAACAGTCGCCCGCCGGCCAACAAACGCGCAGCAATGGCATCAATGGCGGCACTGAGCTCAGTGGCAGCTCCAGCCACCGCTTGTTGGGGGCGACGATCCTCCTCGCAAAACAGTTGCACCAGCTCGGAGGTGCTGAGCAGATCCAGGTCTGCACTGGCTGGGTTGGCTTGTTCGGTCAGCAGGTGACCGCGATCCACTCCGCTGCTCACAACAACCCCTCCAACGAGCGCCGGAACGCTTCCAATTCAGGATCCAGCTGCGGCTGAGCAGGAGCAGCGGAAGCCTGCGGCGGCGGATCCTGCTGCTCCTGCTCACGCCAATCACTGGTGTCGAGATTTTGCTCTGGAGGCGCCAGCATCAGCCGCTCCTCAGCGCTGCCTGGCACAAAACCGGAAGGCACCGGTTGGGCTTCGTAGCCGGCTTGGCCGCAGAACAGCTCAATTTCTTCGCGGCTGATCGATTCAGGGGTGGCCTCGGGAAAATCCTGGGCCGCCAGAAGGCCGGCGTAACGCAAGGCGTCGTCTTCCTCCTCAAACATCAACACCACCGTGCGGCCATTGAGTTCAAGGGTGTGGATGCCTTCCACCTCGCTGCCGGAATCGAATAGCAGCACAAAGACCCGGTCACTCAAATCAGAACAGGGCAAGACGCCTCATTCTCTCAGCAGCTCCTGCAGGCGCTTGTAGAGAGCTTCCTCGTCTTCGGCCAACGGGTCGGGCACCACCAGCCGCACTTCAACGATCTGATCGCCGCGGCGGCCATCACGCTCTAAGCCTTTGCCGCGCAAGCGCAAAAGACGTCCGCTCGAGGTGCCGGGCGGAATGCGCAAACGAACGGGGCCCTCGAGGGTGGGAACCACGGCGCTACCGCCCAGAGCTCCCTCGGGAGCCGGCAAATCCAGCCGGTAGAGCACCCGCAAGCCATCAACGCGCAATCCCTCGTCGGTGCGCACCTGCAGCTGCAGGAAATGATCACGCCCGCCAGGGGCAACGCCTTCCAGACGCAGGCGCCAGCCATCACCGGCTTCTGGCGGGGTTTGCACTTCCACCGTGGTGCCATCGCTGAGCTCCACCTCCACATAGGTGCCATCGAGGGCCTGCTCTGGAGTGAGCGGAACAGCGGTCTCTAAATCGTCGTGGGCTTGAACAGGCGGCGGCGGCGGCGGCGGTGTGGTGGCCGGCCGGCGTTCACGGCGGCGCGAGAACAGCTGATCGACATAGTCATGGAAATCCGGGAAGCCGTTGGCGAAGGGATCGCGATGACCAGCCTCACTGAAGCCACCAGCTTCCCAAGCCTGTCGGCGGCGGGGATCACTCAGGACCTCGTAGGCCTCATTGATCTTTTTGAACCGCTCCTCCGCCGCTGGATCATTGCCATTGAGGTCGGGATGCCAACGGCGGGCCTGCCGGCGAAAGGCCTGCTTGAGGCTTTCGGCGTCAGCTCCGGGCTCAAGCCCGAGAACAGCCCAGTGGTCCATCGTTGGGCTCAATAGCGCCCCCAGGGATCATCGGAGCGGTCATAGCGGTCGTAGCGACCGCGGCCGCCTCCTGGCCGCTCCCAGTCATCCCAATCGTCTTCAGCGAAGAGCTCATCTTTGAGGGAGCCCAGCGTGCTCTTGATCCCCTCCAGCGGCCCAGCACCGCCATCGAGTTCGCGCCGTTCGGCTGTCAAACGGCGGTTGAGGCCATAGAGCGCTTCTTCGAGCTGGCTGGTGAGCAGATCCAATTCCCGCTCATCAGCCTGCTCAAGCCCATCGCGAAGGTCCCGCAGCGCCATCTCCACAGCACGCTGCTGGCGTTCAGCGCCATAGGGCCCGAGCTCGAGGGCTGCATCACGCAGTCGACGTTCCGCCTGGGCAATCAACGTTTCGGAGCGGTTGCGCCGGTCTACGGCGCTGCGCTTACGGCGATCCTCCAGCGATTGGCTCGCCGCCTCAGCGATCAGCTGATCAATTTCCTGCTGGCTGAGATTGGCACTGCCCTGCACCGTGACGCTTTGACGACGGCCGGTGGTGCGATCAGTGGCCGACACCTCCAGGATTCCGTTGGCATCCACATCAAAGGACACCTGCACTTGGGGAACCCCGCGCGGGGCAGGGGGAATCCCGGCCAAACGGAAACGGCCCAGTGATTTGTTATCGCCGCCCATGGGCCGCTCGCCCTGGAGCACATGCACCTCAACAGACGACTGATTGGCTTCCGAGGTGCTGAACACATCGGAACGTCTCACCGGAATTGGCGTGTTGCGCGGAATGATCGTTTTCATCAAGCCGCCAATGGTTTCGAGCCCCACCGAGAGGGGGGTGACATCGTTGAGCATCAAATCGCGCAGCTCACCGGTGAGAATTCCGGCCTGCACAGCAGCGCCAACGGCAACCACTTCATCGGGGTTGACGTTCTGACTCGGTTCGCGCGGCACCAAGGTGCGCACCAACTGCTGCACCATCGGCATGCGGCTGGAACCACCCACCAGCACGACCTCATCGACATCGTCTGGAGCCAAACGGGCATCCCGCAACGCGGCCTGCACCGGCCTGAGCAGGCGATCGAGCAGATCGGGGCAGAGCGATTCGAAGGTGCGCCGATCCAGGCTGGTTTCTAAATGCAGGGGTCCTGATTCCGCCGTGGCGATGAACGGCAGGGAAATGGTGGTTTTCAGGGTGCCGGAGAGCTCCTGCTTGGCCTTTTCAGCAGCCTCCAAGAGCCGCTGCAGGGCCTGGCGATCGCGGCGCAGGTCCACGCCATGGGATTGCTGAAAGCCCTCGGCTAACCAATCAACGATGCGCTGATCAAAGTCGTTGCCGCCGAGCTGGGTGTCGCCGCTGGTGGCCTTGACGTCAAAAACGCCATTGGCGATGCGCAGCAGCGAGACATCAAAGGTGCCCCCACCCAAATCAAAGACCAACACGGTCTGGGAGCGGCTGCGGTCAAAGCCATAGGCCAAGGCCGCAGCGGTGGGCTCATTGAGAATGCGCTCAATCGTGAGGCCCGCCAGCCGGCCGGCATCTCGGGTGGCCTGGCGCTGGGAATCATCGAAGTAAGCAGGAACCGTCACCACGGCAGCTTCCACCTCTTCACCGAGGTAGGTGGCGGCGTCATCCACCAACTTGCGCAGCAGGCAAGCCACCAATTCTTCAGGCGCGTATTCGCGCTCGGTGGCCGGGCACACCACACGCACCTGACCCAAGTCATTGGCGCGGATCGTGTAAGCCACGGCCTGGGAGGCCTCATCGAGCTCTTGCCACTGCCGCCCGATCAGACGCTTGAGATTGGAGAAGCTGTCGCGGGGATTGAGCACCAATTGGCGCCGTGCCGCTTGGCCCACCAGCAGTTCTTTTTCGCGGCTGAAACCAACCACCGAAGGGGTGGTGCGCAGACCTTCTGCATTGGCCACCACCACAGGCCGGCCCCCCTCCAGGACAGCCAGCACGGAATTGGTGGTGCCCAGATCAATGCCGACGATCCGGCCCATGCGCCCGAGCAAATGTGCTCACGCTACCGGGCATTCGGCTGTGATCCAAGCACCCAAGCCAGTTAGCAGGCCAGACAAGAAAAGTGAGATCAAAACCCGTTGATGAACAGTCCTTAGTGTCTCTAATGAGCCTTTAACTGCGACTTAACAGGTCGTCCATATCACCGTTGTTGACCCAATACTTTTTTGGTCGCCCATGTTCATGTCCAAGAAGACCGTTGCCCTCGGCGCCATCGCAGCTCTGGCTGCTGGTGCTGCTGCTCCGGCCATCGCCCAACAGCAAATCAACGGCTCCGGGGCTTCCTTCCCCGCACCGATGTTTTCCACTTGGTTCGACAGCCTGCGCAGCCAAGACGGTCCCGATGTCACCTATGAGCCGGTGAATTCCGCTCAAGGCATCCGCCAGCTGGTTGAGCTGGAAGTTGACTTCGGCGCCACCGATCGTCCGATCGCTCCCCGCACCGCCAACTTGGTGCGTCGCGGTCTGGTGCAAATCCCTGTCGTCGCTGGCTCCATTGCCATCGGCTACAACAAAGACGGTTGCGACCTCAAGCTGAGCCAGCAGCAGCTCAGCGATGTGCTGCTCGGCACCATCAGCAACTGGAAGACCCTGGGTTGCCAGGAAGGCCCCATCAAGCTGAGCACCCGCTCGGATCGCTCCGGCACCACCTTGGCCCTGACCAAGAGCCTCTCTGACTGGAGCCCCGAGTTCCGTCAGGTTGTTGGCACCGGCATGCGCGTCGACTTCCCCGTTGGCACCCCCTCCAGCGGCAACGAAGGCGTGCGTCGCTTCATCGAAACCACCCCTGGTTCGATCGGCTACGTGAACGTGCCCTCCATCAAGGGCAATGTTCAAGCTGCTGCTCTGCAGAACAGCGAAGGCAACTACATGCTGCCGAATTCCGCCACCGGCATCGCCGCTCTGGAAGGCATTCGCGCTGCTGAGTACAAGCCTCTGGCCATCAGCAACCCTCCTGGCCGGGATTCCTATCCCCTGGTGGCCATGAGCTGGGTGCTGGCTTACGAGAACGGCAACGGTGTCAACACCGATGCTCTGAAGCAGACCTTCAACTACATGTTGAGCAACCCTGCCCAGAGCCAAGCCGACAACCTCGGCTATGTGCCCCTGCCTGAGTCCATCCGCAAGGCAGCTCTCGATCAGGTTGAACTGATCAAGCAGTGAAGCGCTAAGCGCTAATGCATCTGGCGGCCCCTTCGGGGGCCGTTTTTTATGGCCAAGTAAAGCCTTAATTTCCTTGTAACCATTGATACAAAAGAGATAACTGGGCCTTAAGGGATCTCCCGTATCAAGGCAATGACGTCTCGCCGGCAACCCATGCCCGTCACCAAAAAGGTCGTTGCTCTGAGCTCGTTTGTTGCTCTGAGTGCTGCCGCCATCGCCCCCGCCCTCGCTCAGCAATCCCTGAACGGTGCAGGTGCCACCTTCCCTGCGCCGCTCTATCAAAAGTGGTTCCAGGAACTGGCCCGTGCCGGTGGTCCTCGGGTGAATTACCAAGCCGTTGGATCTGGCGCTGGCGTGCGCCAGATGATCGCCGGCACCTCCGACTTCGGCGCCTCTGATAAGCCGCTCAGCGCTGCAAAGCGCGGCAAAATCAAGCGCGGCGTGATCCAAATCCCCATGACCGGGGGCACGATCGCCGTTGGCTACAACAAGCCTGGCTGTGACCTCAAGCTCACCCAAAAGCAGGTGGCCGAGATCTTCCTGGGCAAGATCAACAACTACAGCCAGCTGGGCTGCAAGGCCGGCCCCATCACCGTGGCCTACCGCTCCGATGGCTCCGGCACCACCTTCGCCTTCACCAACGCCGTTGCCGCCTGGAACGGTGAGTTCAAAAACAAGATCGGTGTTGGCAAATCCGTGAACTGGCCCGTGGGCTCTGGCGGCAAGGGCAACAGCGGTGTGGCCGGCATCATCAAAAACACCGTGGGTGCACTGGGCTACGTGAACCAGGCCTACGTGAAGGGCGCCATCAAAGGCGCGGCCATCCAGAACAAAGCTGGGAATTTCGTGAAGCCCACCTCCAGCAATGGTTCAGCAGGCTTGGCCGGTATCAAGCTTGATGCCTACAACACCGGCACCGATCCCAACCCCGCTGGCGCCAACGCCTATCCCATCAGCACCCTGACCTGGGTCTTGGCCTATGCCACAGGCAATGGCGAGAACACTGCCGCGCTGAAAAAGACCTTCACCTACATGCTGAGCAACAAGGCCCAAAGCCAGGCCCCAAGCCTGGGTTATGTGCCGCTGCCCTCCAGCATCCGCAAGGTGTCGCTGGCCGCCGTTCAAAAAATCGGCAAGTGAGCCCAATGGGTTCCAGCTGATTCATCACAAGGGGGAGCTCACCTCCCCCTTTTTTGATGGGAACACCGAAAAAGCAACACCAGCCAGGCTCTTAAGGTGCAAAAGACCACGCTGATTGGCATGGCCGCCTCTGGCAGCGACAGCCTCTACACGCTGCGCCACCGTCCAGCCAGCGAGAAATTGCTGGACACCAGCTTCCGCAATCTCGTTGGCTTTTTAGCCCTGATGGTGGCGATCATCTTGATCGGCATCTTCATCGTTGTTGGCAGCAAGGCCTCCGAGGCCATTGGCGCCTTTGGGCTGAACTTCATCGTGAGCCCCGTCTGGGATCCGGTGCGCGACACCTATGGGGCCTTCACAGCGATCTACGGCACCCTGCTGACATCGGTGCTGGCCTTGGTGCTGGCGGTGCCGCTAGGCGTTGGCACCGCGATCTTCCTCACCGAAGACTTCATCAGCCCAAGGATCCGCCTGGTGATCTCCAACATGGTGGAGCTGCTGGCGGCCATTCCCTCGGTGGTGCTGGGCCTGTGGGCCATTTTTGTGCTGGAGCCCTTTGCCCGGCCAATTCTTCAGCTCATCCACCAGCTGTTTGGCTGGATTCCTTTTTTCAGCACCAACCCCTCAGGCCCAGGGGTGATGTACGCAGTGCTGATCCTCACGATCATGCTGCTGCCGATCATCACGGCCATCAGCCGCGATTCGCTCAACCAGGTGCCCCAAGACCTGCGGCAGGCGGCCTATGGCGTCGGCGCCACTCGCTGGACAGCGATCTTCATGGTGATGATCCCCGCTGCCATTTCCGGCATCGTTGGCGGAATCATGTTGGCGCTCGGCCGGGCCATGGGGGAAACCATGGCCGTGACCCTGATCATCGGCAACCAAACCAGCTTCAACATTTCCTGGTTTGCCCCTGGCAACACCATTGCCTCGTTGATTGCCAATCAATTTGGCGAAGCCGGTGAGTTGCAAATGTCGGCGCTGATGTATGCCGCGCTCGTGCTGATGATCATCACCTTCCTGGTGAATGTGTTGGCGCAGTGGATCGTCAGGCGCCTGGCCCTGAAATACGAATAACGCCATGACCCACGCAAGCTTCACGGCCAAGGGCGACTTGCTCTACAAGCCCCAGCTGCTGCGCAATCGCGGCAACCGGCTGCTGACCGGCATCGCCGGGGCCTTTGCCTTGATCGCCGTGATCCCTTTGATCGCTGTGATCCTGTTTGTGCTGGTCAAGGGTTTCTCGTTCTTAAGGCCGGCGATGTTCTTTGAACTGCCTCCGGTGCCTGGCCAAGACATGGGCGGCGGCATCGGCAATGCCTTTGTCGGCACCTTGATCGTGACCGGTCTCTCATGCCTGTTTGCGATCCCCGTGGGAGTTGGCGGCGGGATCTACCTCTCGGAATACGGCGGCGGTAACCCCTTCTCTGAATTCATCCGTTTTGGCACCAACGTTCTCGCTGGGGTGCCCTCGATCATTGCCGGGGTCTTCATCTACGGCCTGATCGTTTCAAGCCGCATCCTGTTTGGCAGCACGTTTTCTGCGGTGGCCGGTGGATTGGCCTTGGCCGTGTTGATGCTCCCCACCATCATCAAAACCACCGATGAAGGCCTGAAGTTGGTGCCCCAAGAGTTGCGCTGGGGCGCGCTTGGTGTGGGTGCCTCCAAGTTTGTGACCACCATCCGGGTGGTGGTGCCATCAGCCATTGCCCCAATCGCCACTGGGGTGGTGCTCGGCATTGCCCGCTCCGCCGGCGAAACAGCGCCGCTGATCTTCACCGCGTTCTTCTCGCCCTACTGGCCAGATGGGCTATTTGAGCCAATGGCCACGATGTCGGTGATGATCTTCAACTACGCCCAGATGCCCTACGAAGCCCAAGTGCAACTGGCTTGGGCGGCGTCGTTTGTGTTGGTGGTGATGATCCTGGCCATGAATCTGTTGGCCCGCTGGATCTCAAGCTTTGCCCAGCGTTAAAAACGTGCTGCCAAACTCATTGATGAGCTCAGCTGCTGCTGAAACCACCCCCTGATGACCTTCACCAGCCACATCGCGGACGTGCCGGGCGATCAGGTGGCGATCAGCTGCGAAGACGTCACGATCAGCTACGGCTCCTTTGAGGCCGTCAAAGGGGTGTTCCTCAGCGTTCCCCGCGGCCAGGTCACCGCGTTCATCGGCCCCTCCGGCTGCGGCAAGAGCACCGTGCTGCGGGCCCTCAACCGCATGAACGACCTGATCCCCAGCTGCCGCCTGACGGGGCGGGTGGTTTACGAGGGACAGGATCTCTACGCCGCCAACGTTGATCCGGTGGAGGTGCGCCGCCGCATTGGCATGGTGTTTCAACGCCCCAATCCGTTTCCCAAAAGCATCTACGAAAACATCGCTTTTGGGGCCCGCATCAATGGCTACACCGGCGACATGGATGAGCTGGTGGAAACCTCGCTGCGCCGCGCAGCGGTTTGGGATGAATGCAAAGACAAGCTCAATGACAGCGGCTATTCGCTCTCTGGCGGTCAGCAGCAACGGCTTTGCATCGCCCGCACCATTGCCACCCAACCCGATGTGATCTTGATGGATGAGCCCTGCTCAGCCCTCGATCCCATCTCCACGCTGAAGGTGGAAGAAACGATGCACGAACTCAAAAAAGAGTTCACGATCGTGATCGTCACCCACAACATGCAGCAGGCGGTCCGGGTGTCGGACATGACGGCCTTCTACAACGCTGTGGCCGTGGAGGGAGGCTCCGGAAAGGTGGGCTATCTGGTCGAGTTCGATCAGACCAGCAACATCTTCAACAACCCCAAGCAGGAAGCCACCCAGGAGTACGTGAGCGGCCGCTTCGGCTAGTTGAAGCAGGAACGGAGAGGGAGGGATTCGAACCCTCGATAGAGTTGCCCCTATACAGCATTTCCAGTGCTGCGCCTTCGACCACTCGGCCACCTCTCCACTGCACAGCCGGGCTGTGCAGCTGGCAACCTAGCAGTCCAACTTGGCCAGCATCGATGAGCCCACGGCACCGGGTCACCGTCCACGACCGGCAGAACAACCGCGTTCTCACAGCAGAGGTTGAAGAGGGCCGCTACGTGCTCGAAGGCTTTGAAGCCGAAGGCCAAACCCTGCCCTTCAGCTGCCGCAATGGCTGCTGCACCGCCTGCGCCGTGCGGGTGCTGAGCGGCGAGCTGGATCAACGCGAAGCTCTGGGGCTCTCCCACGATTTGCGCCGCCAGGGCTACGGGCTGCTCTGCGTGGCTCGCGCCTACGGCCCCGTCACCGTGGAAACCCAAGACGAAGACGAGGTGTACATGCTGCAGTTCGGCAATGCCTTCGGCCAAGGCACGGTGCGTTCAGCCATTCCCCTGGAGGAAGAATGAGCCCAAGCGATCAAGAGCTGCTGGCGATTGCCCGTGCGGCCGCCGATGCCGGTGCAGCCGAGTTGAGCCGCTACTGGGGCAATTTGAGCCAGGTGCGCAGCAAAGGACGCGCGGGCGATTTGGTCACGGAAGCAGATCTGGCGGCTGAAGCAGCTGTGCTGCAACTGCTGCAAGAGCGCACGCCTGAGGTGGCGGTGTTAGCCGAAGAAAGCGGCCATCAGCCCGGGCAAAACAGCGAACTGCAGTGGTGCGTGGATCCACTCGATGGCACCACCAACTACGCCCACGGCTTTCCCTTCTTCGCCTGCTCCATCGGCCTACTGCGCCATGGCAAGCCGCTGCTAGGAGCCATCGCCGCTCCAGGGCTGAACCAGCGCTACAGCGGTGGGCTTGGCCTCGGCGCCTGGTGCAACGAGGAACCCCTGCAGGTGTCGAGCTGCCAAGCCTTGGCCGATTCGCTCTTGGTCACAGGATTTGCCTACGACCGGCGCGAGCGCATCGACAACAACTACAGCGAGTTCTGTTATTTCTCCCACCGCACCCATGGCGTGCGGCGCGGTGGGGCCGCAGCACTGGATTTGGCCTTTGTGGCCGCCGGTCGGCTGGATGGCTACTGGGAACGGGGACTACAGCCGTGGGATCTGGCGGCCGGAATTGCCTTGGTTGAAGCGGCTGGCGGCGTGGTCTGTGACTACGACGGCAGCCCTGTGGAGCTCTCCACGGGCCGGGTGGTGGCCACCAATGCCGCCCTGCAGGGCCCGCTGCTGCAGGGCCTGGCCGAGTGCCAACCGCTGCCGCCAGCGACCTACAACGCTGAGATCCCGGCTGGTCCATAGGATTCGGCGGCAACCGTGCCGATCGGATGGCCCTTCAGCCCGCCAGTGGAGCCCGCGACCTCCTGCCCCGCGACGTGGGGGTCAACCGCTGGATTGCCGAGCAACTGTCCGCCGTCTACCGGCGCTGGGGCTACGAAGAAGTGACGCCGCCAAGCCTGGAGCGGATCGACACCCTTGAGGCCGGGGGCGCCATCCAATCGCACCAGGTGGTGCAAGTGGTGGCCGATGAGGCCCTGGGCCTGCGCCCCGAGATGACCGCCAGCATTGCCCGGGCCGCATGCACCCGCCTGGCAGCGATGCAGCGCCCCTTACGCCTGCACTACCGCGGCTCCACCTTTCAAGCCCAACGGGCGGAAGACCAAGGTCTGCGCATCGTTGAAGACCTGCAGAGCGGCGTGGAACTGATGGGCGCCCAAGGGCTGGCCGGTGATGCCGAGCTGCTGCGCCTGCTGCTCGATGCCGGCTCCCATCTGCCCCTGAGCGCCGAGCATCAACCCACCCTGCTGATCGGCCATCAACGGCTGCTATCGGTGCTGCTGGAAGCGGTGGAGCCAGCGCTACGCAGCACCGTGCGCCGCCACGTCTGCGGTCTCAACCGCGTGGCCCTCTCAACGCTGAACCTGCCGGAGCCACAACGGCGGCAATTGCTTGAGTTGCTGCAGCTGCGCGGGGAACCCACAGTGGTGATCCAAGGGCTGGAAGCCCTGCTGGGGCCAACGGATCTGCTGACTGAGCTGAAGCAGCTGATCAGCATCATTGAGGAGCAAGCCAGCCGCGCCGGGATTCGCCTGCAGCTTGATCCCACCTTCCATCCCGACTTTGAGCTCTACGACGGGGTGATGGTGAAGTTGGTCTGCCAGGGAGCCGATGCCCCGGTGGCCATCGCCAGTGGCGGCCGCTACGACGCCTTGGTGCAGCGCTTCAGCCCGGAGGGAGCCGCGGCCAGCGGCGTGGGATTCAGCTTTGCCGTTGAGGCGGTGCGCCAACTGTTGGAGCAAGCCGATCAACTGCCCCCACGGCAAGACGGCGAGTTGGTATTGGTGGCCTACAGCCAGCCCAGCGGCTTGCATTCAGCCTTGAACCTGCTGGAGCAGCTGCACCAAAGCGGCCAATCTGCAGAGCTGTGGCCCGACCCCTGCGCCAACCAAGAGGAGGCCCAACGCATTGCCAGCCAACGCGGCGGTGCAACGGTTCGCTGGGTGGGTTGAATCCTTAGGATCAGCGGGTCTGCAAGGCCCCTTTGGCACACACCATCGTCACCAACGTCTGCGAAGGAATCGCTGACTGCGTCGATGCCTGCCCTGTGGCTTGCATCCATCCCGGCCAAGGCGCCAATACCAAAGGCACTGGCTTTTATTGGATTGATTTCCAAACCTGCATCGATTGCGGGATCTGCCTGCAGGTTTGCCCTGTGGAAGGAGCCATCGTTCCGGAAGAACGCCCAGACCTACAAACCAGCAACTAAGCCACTGGTTCGGGCTTCACACCACAGCAGCCATTGAGCGGGTCGACCTCCGCTTCCTAGGGTCGTGGACCCGATTTCAGACGGCGCATGTCGGTGCTTGAGCAAGGCCAGATCCAGATCCATACCGAAAACATCTTCCCGATCATCAAAAAGGCCGTTTACAGCGGCCACGAGGTGTTTTTGCGTGAGCTGGTTAGCAACGGCACCGATGCCATCAGCAAGCGCCGCATGGCGGCCATGGCTGGTGACTGCAGCGAGGGCTCTGATGGCCTAATCAGCATCAAGATCGATCGCGAGGCCAAAACCCTCACCATCAGCGACAACGGCATCGGCATGAACGCCGATGAGGTGAAGCGCTACATCAACCAGGTGGCCTTCTCCAGCGCCGAGGAATTCCTGGAGAAATACAAGAGCGAAGACGACGCCATCATTGGCCACTTCGGCCTGGGCTTCTATTCCAGCTTCATGGTGGCCAGCCAAGTGGAGCTGGTGAGCTTGAGCGCTCGCCCCAACTCCGAAGCGGTGCGCTGGAGTTGCGATGGCTCACCGAATTTCAGCCTTGAAGCCGCTGAGCGCAGCGAACCCGGCACCGATGTGATCCTGCACCTGCAAGAGGAGGAGCTCGAGTACATCGAGCCCGCCCGGATTCGCACGTTGATCAACACCTACTGCGACTTCATGCCGGTGGAGGTGCAGCTGGAAGGGGAGACGGTCAATAAGCGCGAAGCCCCCTGGCGCAAGAGCCCCCGGGAGCTCAGCGATGAGGACTACATCGAGCTGTATCGCTACCTCTACCCATTCCAAGGCGATCCCCTGCTGTGGGTTCACCTCAACACCGACTACCCCTACAACCTGCAGGGCATCCTCTATTTCCCCAAGTCGACCGGCCGCGCCGACTGGGAAAAGGGCGAGATCAAGCTGTACTGCAACCAGGTCTTTGTGAGCGACTCCATCAAGGAGGTGGTGCCCAAATATCTGCTGCCCCTGCGCGGGGTGATCGATTCACCCGATATCCCGCTCAACGTGAGCCGCTCGGCGCTGCAAACCGATCGCCGGGTGCGCTCCATTGGCGGTTTTGTGGCCAAGAAAGTGGGCGACCGGCTGAAACAGCTGCATCGCGATGAGCCTGCGCGCTATGCCGAAATTTGGGAGTCGTTGGCTCCCTTCATCAAGATCGGCGCCATGGAAGACGAGAAGTTTGCCGATCAAGTGGCTGAGCTGGTGTTGTTTGGCACCACCGCAGCGGCAGGTGAAGGCGACAGCCCCGATCCAGTGGCCGCTGAAGGCGGCAAGCGGTTCACCACCTTGGCCGGCTACCGCTCACGCCTGAGCGCTGACAACGACAAGCGCATCCTCTATTGCACCGATGAGGCCGGCCAAGCGGGCGCCTTGGCGCTCTGGCAAGGGCAAGGCGCTGAAGTGCTGCTGGCTGACACCTTCATCGACACCCAGTTCATTCCTTGGCTGGAATATCGCCACGAGGAGTTGAAGTTCCAGCGGGTGGATGCCGAGCTGGATGATTCGCTGCAAGACAAAGACAGCGGCGTTACCGATGCCGAGGGCAAAGACAGCAGCGAAAGCCTGCGGGATCTGTTCAAGGCCTCGCTCAACAACGACAAGGTCACCATCCAGGTGCAAGCCCTCAAGGGTGACAACGCACCGGCTGCGCTGATCCTGCTGCCGGAACAAATGCGCCGCATGAACGACATGGGCGCCTTGATGGAGCAACGCCTCCCGGGGCTGCCCGATCACCACGTGCTGCTGATCAATCGCCGCCACCGCTTGGTGGAGGGAATGCAAAAGCTGGCCGCTGGTTCAGTGATTGCTGGGGGAGGCGCAAGCTCACCGAGCCAACAACTCGCAGAACAACTCAGCCGCCACGTCTACGAGATGGCCAAGCTTTCGGTTGGGGGCTTGGAGCCCAATGAACTGGCTGGCTTCCAGCAGCGCAGTTGCGATCTGATGGGCGAATTGATGAACCGGGGGCTCTGAGCTCCCGGCTCAAACCGAAGCGGCGCGGAGCTTGAGGTACCACTGCAACATCGAGGGGTGCTGCAGTTCGAAGCCCAAGTCTTTGAGCGACTGATTGGAGACAGCGGCATGCAAGATGCGGTCGTCTTGAGTGGAGCCCATCCAAATCACCGGAGCACAACCGATGGCTTCACACAGCTGATCGGTGATGGCGCGTTTGGACAGCTTGATGTCGTCGACAACATTCAAGGTGGTGTTGAGCTTTTGCTCAGCCGCCAGGTTCACCGCTTGAACCACGTCGTCGACGTGGACCCAGCAAGGCACGTGGTCGCCATTGCGCTCAACGCACTGGCCAGCAGCAGCAACAAGCCATTCGGGAATCTCGCGATCCGGACCGTAAATACCACCAAGGCGCAGGGTGCAGACATTGACCGCTTCACCACGCAGGGATTGGATCTGCTGCTCAGCGCCAGCGAGCAGGGCATTCACCGGATGGTTGAGATCAAGGCCCATCTGCTCTGAGGTGAGAGCGCCATTGCGATTGCCGTAGAGCCCACAGCTACTCAGGTGAATGATTTGCAGCGGCCGAGTGGAGTTGCGGTTGGCAATGCCCTCGCACAGCATTTCAATGCCGCGGCTGTACACCGATTCGTAGGCCTCAACGCACACGTGCTGTTGGCCGGTTGGAGCCAGCGAGACCACCAACACATCAACGTCGCTGACAAACGACAAGTCGTTGCTGGTGGCTTCTGAATCGAACAGAACGGCTTGATCAACCTGGGAGCGCAGTTGATGTAGGCGTGAATCACGGCGGGTGGTGGCCGTCACGGTGTGGCCGTCATCGCTCCAACCACTGACCAAACGGCGGCCCACATAGCCGCAACCAACAACAGCGCGATGCTCACCGCTAGGAAGCACCGGGCGTTGTTCAGCCTGGAGGCGTTGATAGAGGCCGGCCAGGTCGAGGGCCATGGGTTTCTTTCTTTTTGTAAAGGATATTCAAGTGGTAACGCCGCTGCGGTTACCGCTTTGACCAAAACCAGGGTTTGACAGCGACCAGGCTGCGGGTCGATGGTGTACGGATCGAGGTTTGGTTCATTCCCCAGCGTTTTGCGTTGGGGTCGCGAAGTTCCTCCATATCCGCCGTTTACAACCTGCCTGCGTGCCGAGCTCGTTCGTTCTCGTTTACCACCGCTCACCCTTTGATGAGGTGATCGACGCGGACGGGAACCGCAGCTGGCAGGACCAAAAAAGCCCCAACGGCATCATCCCGACCCTGCGCAATCTGTTTCGGGATCACCCTTCGGGCACCTGGATTGCTTGGCGCCAAGACGAAGACAGCAATGGCGCCGATGAGACCACGGTCATCGAGGAGCCTCTTCCCATCAGGCTGCGCCGGATTCCGCTGCAACAGGAGCAGATCTCAAGCTTCTATCACGTGACCTCGAAGGAATCGGCCTGGCCGATCCTGCACACCTTTCCAAGCCACTTCAACGTCAATAACGCCGACTGGGCCACATTCCAGGAAGTGAATCGGCGCTTTGCCGAAGCCGCTTGCAATGAAGCCGCGCCCGGTGCCTGCATCTGGGTTCACGATTACAACCTTTGGCTAGCCCCGGGCTACATCCGCCAGCAACGGCCTGATGTGAAGGTGGGCTTTTTCCACCACACGCCATTCCCCAGTGCCGATGTATTCGGCATCCTTCCTTGGCGAGAAGAAATCATTGGCAGCCTGCTGGCCTGTGATGTAGTCGGTTTTCATATCCCCCGTTACGCCGAAAACTTCAGCCGTGCCGCCTCCAGCCTGTTGGCGGTCGAGCGGGGCCCCCGCGAGCAGGTCTCAGACCACTTCCTGCGCCACGGCAGCGCGCTCGCCCAGCCCGACTGCACCCGCTGGCTCCGCTACGAAGGCCGCACCGTGCGTTTGGTTTCCACGCCAGTGGGCACCAGTCCTGAGGTGATCCAAGCCCTACGGGACTCAGACCCGGTTCAGGACCTGATCAAAGACATCGAGCGGGACACCAAAAAAGGCCGCAAGTTGATCATTTCCGCCAGCCGGGTGGATTACACCAAAGGCAATGAAGAGCTGCTGCTGGCCTACGAGCGCCTGCTCGAACGGCGCCCTGAGATGCATGGCGATGTGGTGCTGATGCTGGCCTGCGTGGCGGCCAACACCGGCATGAAGGTCTACGAAGACACCCAACGCAGCATTGAAGAAACCGTGGGGCGGATCAACGGCCGCTTCGGCCGGATCGATTGGGTTCCGATTCGACTCACCACCCAGCGCATCCCCTACGAAGAGATCGTGGCGTGGTTTGCCGCCTCCGACATCTGCTGGATCACGCCACTGCGGGATGGCTTGAATCTCGTGGCCAAGGAATATGTGGCGGCCCGCAAGGGCCAAGGCGGCAGCCTGGTGCTCTCGGAATTCACCGGTGCTTCGGTGGTTGTTGATGGCGCGATCCTCACCAACCCCTACTCGCACCGGCGTATGGACGAAGCCATCGACGCCGCCCTGATGATGCCCATAGAGGAGCAGCGCGCGCGGATGGAACGCATGGAACGTGCCGTGGACACCTTGAGCGTGGCCAACTGGGCCAGTGAGCAGCTCGACGCGCTCGAGCATTAGGCCCATGGTGTTGAGCCGCCGGTTGCTGGGAGTGCTGCTAGCCGGCATCACCCTGCTGCTGATGGCAACCGGGGTACCAGCGGCCACAGTCCCAGTCTCCGTTTTGATGCCGGCCTCCTTCGCCGACGCCAGTGCACCGCTGGTGCGGGAGTTCAACGCCAGCCATCCAGGCATCCGCCTGGAGGTGACCCGCGGCCCGCTCGACACCGAATCGGTCTCCGATCTGGCGATCAGCAGTTTGCTGTTGGGCAGCAGCCCCTACGACCTGCTGCTGATGGATGTCACCTGGACGCCGAAATATGTGGCAGCTGGCTGGCTCGAGCCGCTCGAGGGCTGGCTCGGTGATGACGCCATGGCCTCGATCGCACCGGGAGCGGATTTGGGCAATGACTTTGGCGGCCACCTCTGGCGCTTTCCGATGGTCGCCTCCATGGGACTGCTCTATTGGCGCACCGACCTGATGCCGGCCCCACCACGCACCCCAACGGAACTGACCCAAATCAGCCGCGAACTGCAATCCAAAGGTTCGGTGCGCTGGGGGTACGTCTGGCAGGGCCGTCAGTACGAGGGACTCAGCACGGTCTTTCTGGAAATGCTGCGCGGCTTTGGTGGCCGCTGGATCGTTGATGGCAGCCCAACCCTCGACAGCAAGGAAGCCGTAGCAGCAACCCGCTGGCTGGACGGGCTGATCCGCCAGGGGATCTCACCACCAACGGTGGTGACCATGGCCGAACCAGAGTCGTTGCAGGTGTTTGCCGCTGGCCAGGCCGCCTTCATGCGCAATTGGCCCTACGCCTGGAGTGAGCTCAACCGCGCCGGCAGCGCCTTGGCCGGCAAGGTGGGCATCACCACGATGGTGTCAGAACCAGGTCAACCCCATGCGGCAACCCAGGGGAGCTGGGGTTTGGCCCTCACCAAGGGCAGCCAACACAAGCGCGCCGCCATCGAAGCCCTGCAGTTCCTCACCAACCAAGACAGCCAAACCAAGCTCTACGAAGACTTTGGCTACACCCCAACGCGCCAAGCGGTGTTCCGTGATCCCCAGCTGGTGGCCGCCCACCCGGAGCTGCCTGAGCTGGAGGCAGCCCTGGCCAATGCCGTGCTTCGCCCCCTGACTCCGGTTTATGCGCAGATCAGCGACCTGCTCTACCGCGAACTCAGCCGGGTGTTCACCGGCCGGGTGAGCCCGGAGCGAGGGATGGAGCAATTGCAGGAGCAAACGCTGCAGCTGCGCCGCACGGCAGGAGGTGCGATTTGAACCGCCAACGGCTCTGGCTGCTGATGGCACCGGCCCTGCTGCTGCTGTTGGCGGTGTTCGCGCTGCCGATGGTGCAGTACGCCTGGCTCAGCACCCAGGCCCAAACGGTGCTCACCGGACTCGAGCCCCAACCGGTGGGTCTGGCGCAATGGCAACGCCTGTTGCAAGACGGCCGTTTCTGGCAAGACGCCTTTCAAACCTTGCGGTTCGGCCTCTGCTCGGTGGGACTGGAGTTGGTGCTTGGGCTCGCCGTTGCCCTGCTCTTGAATCAGCCGCTGCGGGGCCGAACGCTGCTGCGCACCGTGAGCTTGCTGCCCTGGGCACTGCCCACCACCGTGATGGCCTTGGGTTGGCGCTGGATCTTCAACGATCCTTTTGGCCCGATCAATCTGCTGTTGGCCCAGCTGGGTCTTCCCACCGTGTCGTTTCTGGGTGATCCCTCCATCACCTGGCTGAGCATGGTCTGGGCCGACACCTGGAAGACCACACCGTTTGTGGCCTTGCTGCTGTTGGCCGGCCTGCAGACCATCCCAGCGGATCTCTATGAAGCGGCGGCCTTAGAGGGTGCCAACCGCTGGCAAAGCTTGCGGCGGATCACGTTGCCCTTGCTCTCGCCCTACATCCTGATTGCGGTGTTGTTCCGTTTGGCCCAAGCCCTGGGGTTGTTTGATCTGGTGCAGGTGCTCACGGCGGGCGGTCCAGCCGGCAGCACCGAAAGCCTGGCGCTGTACGCCTACATCAATGCCATGCGCTTTCTCGACTTTGGCTACAGCGCCACGCTGATGCTGGCGGCGTTCCTGCTGATGCTGCTGCTCAGTGGTGGGGCAGTGCTGCTATGGCTACTGAGTCGGCCCCGTTTGGCAGGAGGGCAACGATGAACAGGCTGCTGCTGATTCTCTGGAGCCTGGGCCCGATGCTCTGGCAGCTCTACACATCCTTTCGGCCCAATGCTGCGCTCACCGGCAATCCTCTGCAGGGAGGCTGGACCCTCGAGCACTACCAGTCGCTGCTGGAGGGCAATCCTCCCTTTTGGCGCTACCTGCTCAACAGCGGCGTGGTGGGTTTGAGTTCCACCTTGCTGACGCTGGTGGTGGCGGTGCCCTGCGCCTATGGGCTCAGCCGGCTTGGCCGCAAAACCGCTCGCAGCGTCAACGTGCTGGTTGCCGTCGCAGCAGCCTTTCCCTACGTGCTGCTGTTCCTGGCGCTGCTGCAGGTGGCGCGCGATCTGCATCTGGGCAACAACCTGCTGGCCCTGAGCCTCCCCTACACCGGATTGAGCTTGCCGTTGGCGATCCTGCTGCTGCAAGCGTCGTTTCGCGACATCCCGCCGGAGCTGGAAGAAGCTGCTCGCCTGGAAGGGCTGGGGCTCTGGCAGCGACTGCGCTGGGTGCTGCTGCCGCTGATGGCTCCTGCCATCGCCAGCGCCTCACTGCTGATCTTTCTGTTCTGCTGGAACGAATACCCCATCGCGCTGACCTGGCTGAGCCGCGCTGATCTGCTCACCTTGGCCCCGGCGATGGCGCGGATTGCTGGTTCGTCGGTGTTCACCGTTCCCTATGGAGGATTTGCGGCAGCCACCGTTCTTGGCAGCATTCCACTGATCCTGTTGGTGCTGCTCTTTCAACGGCAGATCGTCAGCGGCCTCACCCAAGGAGCCATCAAGGGATGACCGCAACTTCCAACCCCAACAGCGCCCATGGCGCCCTGAAACTGCAACAGCTGGGGCGTCGCGTTGGGCGCCAACAGCTGCTCGATTCGCTCAGCCTCACCGTTCAACCAGGGGAAATCCTGGCCCTGTTGGGACCCAGTGGCTGCGGCAAGAGCACCACCTTGCGGCTGCTGGCGGGGCTTGATCCAGCCAGCAGTGGGCAGATCTTGCTCGGCGATGACGACATCACCACAACCCCACCAGCTGATCGCGGGGTTGCCCTGGTGTTCCAGAGCTATGCGCTCTATCCCCACCTCAGCGTGGAGCGCAACCTCAGCCTCGGCCCGGAACTGCGGGGCACGCGCCCGGAGCTGATGAAAGAGGACATCAACCGGGTACTCGATTTGCTGCAGCTTCAAGACTTGCGCCACCGCAAACCCGCTGGGCTCTCGGGAGGCCAGAGGCAGCGCGTGGCCCTCGGGCGCGCCCTCTTGCGCCGGCCGCGCTTGATGCTGCTGGATGAACCGATGAGCAACCTCGACGCCAAGCTGCGCGAGGAGCTCCGCGCCGAGCTGCAGCACATCCTGCGCAGCATCGGTGCACCGGTGATCTACGTGACCCACGATCAACACGAAGCCATGGGCTTGGCTGATCGCATCGCTGTGCTGGAGCGGGGGCAGCTGCAGCAGGTGGGCAGCGCCGAGGAGCTCTACCGCCGGCCAGCCAACAGTTTTGTGGCGGGCTTCCTCGGCAATCCATCGATCAATCTGTTGTCGCTGCGGCCTGGCCAGCTGATTGGTTTACGGCCAGAACAACTACGCCTGGCCTCACCGGGCGCTGCTCCAACCGCAATGGAAGCCAGCCTCAGCGCCCAGCTCACCACCCGCGAGTGGCTGGGCGATCGGGTGTTGCTGCATCTCAGCAGTGCTGATGGCCCGCTCAAAGTGATGCGCCCCAGCAGCGATTCGCTGGCCGCAGGGCTGCAACCCGGAGCCCAAGTGGAGGTGCAATGGAGCCGAGTCGACGCGCTCAACTTCGATGCCCGATCGGGTGAACGGATCGAGCTCTCGTAATCACCACACCGTTTCAATCACATTCATCGCCTTGAGGTAGGCGGGCATGTCGTCGTCGTCGCTGGCATCGTCGACAAAACTGCCGTCATCTTTTGAGCGCCTGGCCAGGGCCGCCACCACGGCACTCACCACCAAATCCATGGCAGCGGGGTTATCGAGGTTTTGCAGCGCCTCGGCGTAGCGCCGGCTGTGGGTGGGGCGCACCGATTCCTGGCAGTAGTTGCTGAGCTCGCGGCTTTGCGTCATCACCTCAAAGGCTGATTCCTTCGAGGCCTGGCGGCCGAAGACAGCCATGTAAAGCAGGTTGATCAGCGAGGCATCGTGCAGAGCAATGCCGTACTGACGCACGATCTGGGGCCAGTAACGCAGGGAACGCAGGCCTTCCAGGCCACCTTTGGCGATTCCAGCCTCTTCACACCACTGCTCAAGCTCATCGATGCCGTTGGGGCAGCGGCCCAGCTTGCGCATCTGGAGAGCGAGCTGCACCCCGGCTTGAAAGTTGCGGGTGGGGCTGCCCACCGTGGGCGGCATCATGCTGCCGCGCACATCAGCCACCATCGCGGTGAGCTGGGAAAACGTGTGGTCGCGCACCTTTTCCATATCCCCATCGCGCACCAAAGCCGCTTCAATGCGCTGAACGCCGTAACCCAGCTCCGTGAGGGCGATGGCCTGCCGGTGGTAGAGGCGCTGACGATCGCGCCGTGAGATGGAGACCGTGGCGGCCTGATCAAGACACTGCTCCAGCAACAGCGTCAGCAGGGTGGGCAGAACACCGGGGTTTTCGGAATGGAAGGTGTAGCCAAAACCCGCAAAGATCGAGGCCATGTTTTTGGCGGCCTTGATGTATTGCCCCTCGATGTTGTGCACCCCCGGTGACACCTGAATATTCGGGGAGAGGCGATCGAGCATCCGCGCGCCCAGGAGTGCGGAAAGCGCATCGGGATGGCAGAAGTTCGCAGTGAAGCTGTCGAGCGGGTTGCGCAGGGCGCCGTGGCGATGGAAGCCGGAAAAGAAGGCCAGGTTGGGAGCCTTATCGCAGAGCACATAGGCCTCATTGGCGATCGGATCGTGGGTGAAGGATCCCGCTAAACAGGCCAGCACCACATGCTCCCGCTGCAGGGCCTCGCGCGTGGCGATGGCTTCCTGCAAATCGTCTTCGACGTGGTTGCTGTTCGAGCTGATCACAACCAGCTCACAGCGCCGAATCAGGTCCTCAAGGGTGTTCGGAACCCGCTCCGAGCCCTCCAAGTGGGATCCCATGGCCTCAACGGTCGCCAAATGGTCCGGATCCATGCCGGCAATGTCGTTTTTTGGGAAAGCCCCCAAAAGAGAGCGGCCAGGTCGCGGTGCCAGCAGCAGCTGAGGATCCGCTGTCTGCATGGCGCAGTTGTAGGCCAATGAAATGGGGTACAGCCCCACGCTGTAGAAGCCAACCTTGCCGTTCTCGAGCTCCAGCAAGCGATCGCGGATGCGACTGGGATCGAGATTGGATTCAAAAAAGCCGTTCTGCAAAACGCACCTACAACCGTTCAAGCGGCCTGCTCAGGCCTTGACCGAGCAGATCCGTGAAAGCATCCTCGTTGATCTCCTTGCCAGCGTCCGTCCATGGCCAACCTGAGCCTCGAGGCCCTGCAGGAAGAACTGCGGCACCAGCCGGACTGGCTGATGGTGCAAGACCTCGATGGGGTTTGCATGCCGCTGGTGCTCGATCCCCTCACCAGGGTGATGCCAGCGCCCTACATCCGAGCAGCCGCAACGCTGCAAGGCCGTTTTTGCGTGCTCACCAATGGCGAGCACGCCGGTCTTCGCGGGGTGAACCCCCTGGTGGAAAGGGCACTCGCCGGTACTGCGAACCCAGCCGAAGAGGGGCTCTACCTGCCCGGATTGGCCGCCGGGGGGGTGCAGTGGCAAGACCGCTTTGGCCAAATCACCTATCCCGGCATCAGCGACGCTGAGCTGGCCACCTTGGACGCCCTTCCAGCCAAGATTTTGGAGGGCCTCAACCAGCAGCTGACACCCCTGCTGCCGGAGCTGACAGACCAGGAGCGGGACGCGCTATTCCAACGCACGATCCTGGCCAACCCGCTGAGCCCCACCATCAATCTCAATGCCCTGTTCAGCCAGCTATCGGGGGATGTTGAGCGCCAACAGCAGCTGCAGCAGCGCAGCCTGGCCCTGATGCAAAACCTTTTGGCCGAGGCTGAAGCAGGCGACCAGCGCGGCTGCTTTTTCCTGCACCTGGCCCCCAACCTGGGCAGCAGCGATGGGGTGGAACTCCCCAAGCCAGCCGCACCAGGCAATGTCGGCACCACAGATGTTCAGTTCATGCTGCGGGGTGCGGTGAAGGAGGCGGGCCTGTTGGCCCTGATCAACGACCACATCGCCAGGCGCACCGGCAACGCCCCCCTTGGTGAACATTTCAACGCCCGCAGTGCCCCAACCGGTCACACCGAGCTGCTGGAGCTCTGTCAGCGCAGCATCGCTGTTGAACACATGCCGGTGCTGGTGGGGGTGGGCGACACCATCACCTCAGAGCCCGATGGCCAGGGCGGCTGGCGCCGCGGCGGCAGCGATCGGGGCTTCTTGACCTTGCTGCAGGAGCTGGGCAACCGGTTTGGCCGCCAGAACCGGGTTGTGCTGGTGGACAGCAGCGCTGGCGAGGTGGATCGCCCCAGCCTGCAACACCCAGAACTCAAGGGCCTGAGCGATCCCGATGATCCCCTCAAGCCCGATGTGCTCGTGCCGGGTGGGCCCGATGCCTATGTGGCCTGGTTTGAGCAGCTAGCCAACGAACTGGGCTCCTAACCGCCTGCTGACAAGCACGCCCAAGCGGGTCTATTCCAGAGACAGACCCTCGTCGAGGGTGCCCGTTCCATGGCCAGCAACCCCGCAGCTGAGAGCACCTCCCCATGGTGGGAGGGTTCGGTGATCTACGAACTGATTCCTCGCTGCTTCGCCGATGGCAATGGCGATGGGATCGGGGATTTGGACGGCCTCAGACAACGGCTGGACTATCTCCATTGGCTTGGCGTGGATGCGGTCTGGATGACGCCCATCTGTGATTCGCCGCTGCGCGATGGCGGTTACGACATCACCGATTACAAGGCGGTGCATCCCGACCTTGGAGATCTTCAGGCTCTCGATGCATTGATTGCCCATGCCCATGGGCTGGGCTTGAAAGTGCTCTTTGATCTGGTGCTGAACCACACCAGTGACATGCACCTGTGGTTCCAGCGGGCGCGTTGGGCTGAGCGCGACTCACCCGAGCGCAACTTTTATGTCTGGCGCGACGACGACAGCAGTTACAGCGACGCGCCTGTGCTGTTCCGCCATTTTGAGCAGTCGAATTGGCAGTGGGATCCGGTGGCCGGGCAGTACTACCTGCACCGCTTCCTGCGGCACCAGCCGGATCTGAACTACGACAACCCGCAAGTTCAAGAGGCGATGCTCGATGTGCTCGACTTTTGGATCGATCGGGGCATCGACGGTTTTCGTCTTGATGCCATCCCGTTCCTATTTGAGCGCGAAGGCACCCGCTGCGAGGGGTTACCGGAAACCCATGGGTTCCTGCGCCGGCTGCGCACCCGAGCGGCAGAGCGCTGCAAGCAGTTGGGCCGTGAGGAGGTGCTGCTGCTGGCTGAGGCCATCCAACCGGTGCAGGAAGCGATGCCCTACATCGCCGACGATGAGCTGCACTCAGCCTTCAACTTCGCCCTGACGGCCCACCTGTTCGCTGCGGTGGCGCACGGAGAGGTCAGCGGGTTGCACGACTTCCTGACTCAGTTTCGCGAGTTGAGCCCCGGCTGCCGCTGGGCACTGCCCCTGCGCAATCACGACGAACTCTGGCTGGGCGATGGCTATCTGGTGCCTGAAGAGATCGTCAATCGCGTTCGTGAAGGCTTTCCCAATGCCGAAGGGCATTGGCTGAATTGGGGCATCAACCGGCGGCTCTCCCCCTTGCTGAACGGTGATCCGCGCCCCAATAAAGCGCTGCACGCGCTGCTCTACAGCCTGCCGGGAATGCCCTGCATCTACTACGGCGATGAGCTGGGGATGGGGGACTACCCCGGTCTGCGGGACCGTGATGCCAATCGCACCCCCATGGCCTGGACAGCCGAACGCAACGGTGGCTTCTCCAAGGCACCCGATCCACTGCTGGTGCTGCCCCCCATCACCCGACCTGGATACAACTGCCAGATGGTGAATGTGGCCGTTCAAAAAAGCTTGAACGGCTCGCTGCTGAACTGGCATCGCCACACCCTGCTCAGCCGCCGCTTGCTGCCTGCCCTGCGGCATGGCGACTTCCAATTGCTGAAAACCAGCCACCCGGGCGTGATCAGCTACATCCGTCAAACCGAGGAGATGACGGTGCTGGTGGCGGTGAATCTCAGCAGCACTCCGGCCTCAACGCGCCTGGATCTTGGACCGTGGCAAGGGCAGCTCGTGCGCGAGGTGCTGGGCGGATGCCCCTTCCCAGCCGCCAGCGACCACTGGTTTGTGTATCTCTCGGCCTACGACTACTGCTGGTGGTTGATCGGCGATGTGGAGCCTGATTCGAGTAGCAACTCAGACGCCATTGACGAGAGCCTGGCGGTCTCCTGCTGATCCAATAACGCCAAACGGCTCCGGCGGCTGAGCAGATCACTGGATGTTGTCGCCCACTCCTGAGCGATGTTGAAGCGCCACTCGGCGCGGCAAATGGGCACCACCTCACTGAGCGGCTCCAGCTCGCCGGGTTGCTGGGCGTGGTGAATCACCTCTTCCGCCCGCAAGCCATAGCTGGCAATCAGGTGATCCACCTGGGCCGCTTGTTGGGCGTGATCGGGCAACTGCTCCAGCAGGCGTGGCCGCAGAGCCTGCAACTGCGGAACGGTTTGATCGCAATCGGCGGCACTGCCGAGCAGCGGCAGAGGCTGAGCGACCGGCTCAGCTCCACCAAGACGCTCCAGCACCAGTTGCAAGGCATCGAGGGCCAACACCCGGCAGGTGGTCCATTTGCCTCCAAGCAGGCTGATCAGTCCACTGGGCAGCTGTTCCACCTCGTGCTCACGCACCAGCCGACTACTGGAGGCAGAGCTACCAGCCGCTCGAATCAAAGGACGGCCACCCGCCCAGGCACTGCCCACCTCACCAGCGCTGCCATCGGGGAACCAGCGAGCGAGATGGTCGAGCAGATAGCTGCGCTCTTGGTCCGACACCACGGTGGCTTCCGCCGCTGGGCAGGGGATATCGGTTGTTCCCAGCAGCGTGCGACCAAAAAAGGGCAGCAAAAACAGCACCCGGCCATCACTGGTGCGGGGAATCAAGAGGCCATCACCACCAGCGCAGAGGTTGCTCTTGAGCACCAGATGGGTGCCGCGGCTGACCAGCAGCCGCGCTTCGGCATCAGGGTCAGCCAGCAAACGCAGTTGATCGGCCGCGATCCCGGTGGCATTAACGATCACGCGGGCAGGCCAGCGTTGCTGCTCACCGCCTGGACCTTCACTAATCGCGGCGCTGAGGTGTCCATCGGTGCGCTCGAAACCAACAACACGGCAATCGCGCACAACCTCAAGGCCAGCTCGCGCTGCTGTGAGCAACAGCAGCAGGTTCAAGCGCGCGTCATTGAACTGCCCATCGCTGTAGCGAACACCGCCGTTAAATCGGCGGTCCAACCCTGGGAACGTGCGCTGCACCCCCTCGGCATTGAGGCTGCTGGTGGGCCCCAGCCCAGCCGAACCCGCCATCAGGTCATAAAAACCAAGACCCAGGCGGTAGTAGCTGCGCTCGATCAGCCCCTCGGTGGGCAGCACCAAATTGAGGGTGTGAGCCAAAAAGGGTGCCTGGCGGATCCAGTGCCCGCGTTCCACTAGGGCCTCGCGCACCAACTTGAACTGGGCTGGATCCGCTTTTTTGACGGCGAGCTCCAGGTAGCGCACACCGCCGTGCAACAACTTGGTGCTGCGGGAGCTGGTGCCCACCGCTGGATCTTCGGCCTCCAGCAGGGTGACCTTGAGCCCGCGGCGCACAGCCTCATAGGCCAGGGCAGCGCCACTGGAGCCACCGCCAATGATCAGCAGATCAGCGCAGGGCATCGCCATGCCACTCCAAACAACGATGAACGGCGCTATCCCAGCGCTTCAACCAGCGTTCTCGCTCAGCCTTGTTCAAGGCCGGATCAAAGCGCCGGCTGCCGGCGGCTCGCACTTGGCGCGCGGCGTTGAGGTCGCTCAAGCATCCAGCCGATAAACCAGCCAACAGGGCCACACCCAAGGCCGTGCTCTCGAGCTGATCAGGGCGGCGCACCGGCACCCCGCTGCTATCGGCTTGAGCCTGCAACAAAAGATCGGAAGCGGCAGCGCCGCCATCAACCGCCAGCTCTTGCAATGGCTGCCCCAAAGCCTGCTCAGCCAGTTGGGTGAGCGTGGTCACTGCCAAAGCGATGCCCTCGAGGGCAGCCCGAGCAATGTGGCCAGGTCCGCTGTCGCGGGTCAGGCCAATCAACAATCCGCGGGCTTCAGGGTCCCAGTGGGGAGTGCCCCAACCGGTGAAAGCTGGCACCAACATCAGCTCGCCAGCGCTTTCAACGGAAGCAGCCAACTCCTCGATCGCCGCTGAGCTGGGGATCAACCCCAAGCCATCGCGCAGCCATTGCACAACGGTGCCGGCATTGAAGAGGCTGCCTTCAATGCAATAAGTGATGCTCCCATCGGCCTCGGTCCAGCCCACGGTGCTGAGCAAGCCACCGGGTGCTCGCACAGGCGTTGAGCCCACATTGATGACCAAAAACGCACCTGTTCCATAGGTGCATTTGGCTTGGCCAGGTTCCAGGCAGAGCTGGCCAAAACTGGCCGCCTGCTGGTCCCCCAGCAGGGCTGTGATCGGCACCCCCGCAAAGGGCAGGCCTGCGGCGATGCTGCCGAATTGGCTGCGGCAGGGTTTGAGCTCCGGCAACGCCGACTCCGTTAAGCCAACCCGCTCACAGGCTTCCGGCAGCCAACAGCCGCGGTCGAGATCCAACAGCAGCGTGCGGCTGGCATTGCTGAGATCGGTGGCATGAACCGAACCACTGGTCAGCTGCCAGAGCAACCAACTGTCAACGGTGCCAAAGCGCACGGTTCCGGCCGCTTTAGCGGCAGCTGCTTCAGCGTTGTTCTCCAGCAGCCACCGCACCTTGCTGGCACTGAAATAGGGATCGAGCACCAGGCCGGTGCGCTGCTGCCAGCTCTCAGCTCCCTCTTGATCGCGCCACTGGCGGCAGATCGACGCGGTGCGCCGGTCTTGCCAAACCAAGGCTGGTCCGCAGGGCTGGCCATCATCCGAACGCCACAGCACCGTGGTTTCGCGCTGATTGGTGATGCCGCAAGCCGCCACAGCTGCACGCTGCTCTGGGCTCAATTGGGCCTCCAGCTGCTGCATGGCTTGCAGCTGGCTGCTCCAAATCGCCAGGGGGTCTTGTTCCACCCAGCCATCGGCTGGGTAGTGAATTGGCAACGGAACTTGAGCCGAGGCCAAGGCTTGGCCGCTGCCATCGAAGATCACGGCGCGGGAGCTGCTGGTGCCCTGATCAAGGGCCAGCAAAAGAGGATCAGCCATGCACGGGATCACCACGCTTCGGTCTTAACTCGCTTGCGCCGCGCTTTCAGGCACCAGCAGCGGGAGATTGACTGAAGATTGAAGTGAGTTGGTAGGCTTAGCCCTTGGCTAATTGATCAAAGATTGGCCATTCGGATCATTGCGTCCGATTCAATTCGTTCAGAAGGAAGTCAGTCATGTCTCGGGTCTGCCAACTCACCGGCAAGCGCGCCAACAACGGCATGGCTGTCAGCCACTCCCACGTGCGCACCAAGAAGCTGCAGCAGGTGAACCTGCAGGAGCGGCGCCTGTGGTGGGCCGAGGGCAACCGCTGGGTGAAGCTGCGCGTCTCCACCTCAGCCCTGCGCACCATTCAGAAGAAAGGCTTGGGCGCGTACGCCAAAGAGCTCGGCATCAACCTCGCCAAGATCTGAGCGAGCTGCCTAACTTGGCGGCCGCTGACCAGCTGTGATGCAGCGCCAAGAATTCCTCAAATTGCTCGGGGCTTTGCCCTTATTGGCCCTGCGGCCGAGCCCTGCAGCAGCAATGGGCGGGACCTTGCCGGCCCTTGATCAATTGGCCCCTGATTTCGATCTGGAATCAGCGGGCCAGAACGGCGCCCTTGGGCAGAGGTTGCAGCGCGACGACTTTCGCGGCAGCTGGCTCGTTCTCTATTTCTATCCGCGCGATTTCACCAGCGGCTGCACCCTGGAAGCCCGAGGATTTCAGCGCGATCTAAGCCTCTACAAAGCTGCTGATGCAGCAGTGGTGGGCGTCAGCGCCGATGGCAGCGAAAAACACGCCAGCTTTTGCACCAGCGAAGGACTTGATTTCCCGCTGTTATCGGATCCAGGCGGCGCCGTCAGCAAGCTTTATGGCTCTTGGATTCCCCCCTTCAGCCAACGCCACACCTTCGTGATCGACCCCGATGGAATCCTGCGGGCCCGCTTTGTTGGTGTGAACCCTTCGATTCACAGCCAAGAAGTGCTCAGCACCCTCAAGGAGTTGCAGGTCTAAGCAGCGCTTGATGCTGCGCCGCGGAGCGCACCTGAGCCTCGATGGCTGCGCTGGGCTGCGGTTGATCGAGCTGTTGCTGCCAGCTGGACAGCAACGTCTCAGCTGCGGGCAACGGCTGCAAATCAGCCCAAGGACAGCCCAACGCTTCGGCGGCAGCGGCCACTTTCGGGTCGTAGCTCAAGGCCGCCACCGGAGCCCCAGCTCGCGCCGCCAAGATCAAGCCGTGCAGGCGCATCGCCAGCACCAAACCCGCCGCAGACGCCTGAGCCATCAATTC
>JAAXIH010000219.1:2923-24240 GCA_012270465.1 Synechococcus sp. | reverse complement strand
CGTGCAGGCGCATCGCCAGCACCAAACCCGCCGCAGACGCCTGAGCCATCAATTCCTCGGGGCGCTGCAAGCGGATTTCGCGGCTGCGCGCGGCCAACCTATCCGGCAGCAACGCTTGCTCTTGCAACCGCTGCAGCAGGCCGCCGTCTTGAGCGTCATGGAGCGGCAACCACAACACCGGCCGATCATTCCGCTCAGCCAGCTCGGCGAGCGCCTCGAGCAACACGCGCCAACCCTCCTCAGTGAGCAGGCCGGAGGAGCGCCAAGCCAGCACGATCGGGCCACCGCGCCCGCGCCAATGCATCGGAGGCAGGGTCCAAACCGGATCAGCCCCCACCGGATCAATGGCACGGCTCGCACCAGCAAGCTGCTGGGCCAAGGCAGCCGACTGGTGATCGCGCCAACTCGCTGCTGCCACCAGGGGAAGCAGGCGCCCAACCAACAAACGGCTACGCCGGCGCCGCAAGGGGCCAAGACCCTGGGCCCAGAGGATCACGGGTTTGCGCTGCAGCCGCGCCGTGAGGATCAAAGCGGCGTAATAGAGCAGGCTGCGCCAACTGGTGCTGTCCTGCAGCAGGCTGCCGCCACCGAGGATCAACCCATCGCAGTCGGCCAAAGCGCTCAAGGTGGAGCGCAAGCGGCGGCGATCGCAGGTGCTCACGCCAAAACGCTGCTGCACCTGCTGTTGATCGGCTGCGGTGATGCAGGGCTTGGCCTCAGCCGGCAAGGCGTGCAGCAATGCCTGCAAAAGAGCGTCATCGCCGATGTTGTGTTCGCCGTAATAACCGCAGAGCAGAGGTCGAACCAACACGGCGGAAGCGGGCGTCACACAGGCAAAACCAGGGCCCGTACATTACGGATCTTCGCTGAGGTTCATGCACGCCCTCTCCTTTCACACCTGGGTGATTCACATCAGCTCCGTTCTGGAGTGGATGCTGGCGATCGCCGCGGTGACGCTCTGGGGTGAGCGGCGCGCTGAGCCGGAATGGCGCTGGCTCGCGGCGGCGATGCTGCCGGCCCTGGCCAGTGCTCTCTGCGCCTGCACCTGGCATCTGTTTGACAACGCACCTGAACTGCACTGGCTGGTGACTGTGCAAGCGGCGTTAACCCTGGTTGGCAATAGCGCCCTGGCAGGAGCGGCCTGGTGGATTTGGCGCAGCCGGCGCCAGGGGGCGGCATGAACGATCCAGCCGCCCCCCTGTTTGCCCTCTCACTGCTGCCCTATCTGCTGTTCCTGTGGTGGGCTTGGCGAAGTCAGCGCTTTCCAAAGCTGGCGCTTGTGGGCTTTGGCCTAACGCTGCTGTTTGTGGTGATCACCATTGCCGCCGCCTTGGTGGCTCAGCTGCGCTACGACGCCGAGCTGGCCAACGTGGACTGGCTTCATGGCGGCGCTGAAGCCTTTTTGAGCCTTAGCAATCTGATCTTGCTGCTGGGCTTTGGCGGTGAACAACTCTTACGGGCTGACACAAAAGCCAACAGTTCAAAGGATGATTCCCAGGACATCCCGTTTGACCCGTCTGCCTGCAGGCGCCTCTCCCCATGACCCTGTTTCCCGCACTGGTGTCTCCTCTGTTCGCCCTGGCTCCGGCCACCGTGGCTTGGAGCCCGAAGGTTGGTTTGGTGATGATCCTCTGCAACGTGATGGCCATTGCCATCGGCAAAGCCACCATCAAGTACCCCAGTGAGGGCGGTGCTCTGCCCAACAGCTCCTTCTTCGGCGGCATGGGCATGGGCGCCCTGCTCGGCACCACCAGCCTCGGCCACGTGATCGGTATCGCCAGCATCCAAGGCTTGGCTGCCAGCGGCGTTCTCTGACCAGCGGGTTACTAGCGCCCTAGCCCCAGCACGTAGGGCAGGGCGCGCCAGCCAAAACGTTCAAAGCGATAGTCAAAGAGCAGCGCGGAGAGCTCAGCCGCGCTGCACCTTTCCAGCACTCTCAGCCAGTGCTCGAGCCGTTGATCAGCCCTTTGGCTGTGCAAGCCCAGCCAAGTGCGCCGGGCCAAACGGCCGCTCAAATTCCAACGCCAACCCAGCTGCCGCTGCAGAGCCTTGCGGTAGCGCTCGCTCACATCAGCTTTGGGGTTCTGCAGCAGCGACGCCAGTACCCGGGCACTCGCCATGGCATGGCGAATTCCCTCTCCCCCCAACAAATTCCCGGTGCTCACGGCATCGCCGAGAGCCAACAGCCGCCCCCGGCCATGGCAGTCCTTGCGGCGTATCCGGCTGCGCATCAGGCCGCCATGGCGATCCAGCACCTCAGCATCGGCCAAGTCCAACTGGGCCATCAGCTGCTGCTGCAAGGCTTGCAACCCCGGCTGGGCGCGGCGTGAATCAAGCAGCCGGCACACCCCCAACTTGAGCACCCCTGGCTGCATCGGGAACACCCAGCCATAGCCCTGGGGCACCCACTGGGAACCCAGCACGAACGACAAATTCCCCTGCCAGCGCAGCCACTGCTGCTGATTCACCTGCAGCAACCACTCCAGGCCAACCCCGCTCACCAATGGATCAGGAGTTGAGGCCCCATCGCCGATCAAGGCCCGTTGCTGACCGGTGGCATCGATCAGCCAATCGCTGTGGATGCTGCGCTTGGCTCCATTGGCATCACGGCAGTGGGTGATCACCCCGCCATCCACCGCTGGTTCACTGCCGAGGGCTGTCCACCCCAGCTGCAAACGCCCGCCCCAGGCTTGCAGTTGCTCGCTAAGCCAGCTGCGTAGCGCTGCAAAATCCAGCACCACCCCCAAAGGCTGCGGTTGCTGCCAAGCGCGCCACTGGCCGCTGGGCCCCAACAAGTTCCAGCCGGTCCAGCGCGCCCCCACCACCTGGGCAGGCAAGCCAAACTCTTGAACCGCCGCCATCGGCATCGCCGCACTGCTGAACGCAGCCCGCTGCAGGTCGGGCAGTCGATCAATCACACAAACATCAACGCCCGCTTGGGCCAGGCAGCGCCCGAGCTCAGCCCCCGCAGGGCCGGCTCCCACCACCAGCACGGAGCAACGCTCCAGAACTCAAACCGAGAGGGTTTGGCGCTGCAGCCGATCGCCAAAGGCTGAGGCGAAGCGTTCGCTGATGCGCTCGGCCATCTGCGGCGGCGTCAGACCGAGAGCTTGCTTGGATTCATCCGGGCTGGCGTGATCCACCAACTGATCGGGAATACCCAAACGCAGCATCGGCACCAACACATCGCGCTCCTGCAGCGCTTCCAGCACAGCAGCTCCAAAACCACCGGCTAAACAGCCTTCTTCCATCGTCACCACGCGGCCGATGCGCTTGGCCAGAGGAACCAGCAGCGCTTCATCCAAGGGGCGCAGGAAGCGGGCATTGACGACCGTGGCGCGGATCCCCTGCTCTTGCAGCAGACCCGCGGTGGCCATCGCGGGGGCCACCATGGCGCCATAGGCAACGATCAGCAGGTCATCGCCCTCAGCCAGCAGCTCACCGCGACCGATTTCCAGGGGCTCCCAGCCATCTTCCAAGCAGGGAACGCCTTCACCAGAACCGCGTGGAATGCGCAAGGCAACTGGGCCGTCGTGGCGCAAACCGGTCACCAGCATGCGCTGCAGCTCGGCTTCGTCCTTCGGCGCCATCACCGTGAAATTGGGGACGCAGCGCAGATAGGAGATGTCGTACTGACCTTGGTGGGTGGGGCCATCGGCGCCAACGATGCCGGCGCGGTCCAAGACAAAGGTGACCGGCAGCTTTTGAATCCCCACGTCGTGGATCAACTGGTCGTAGGCCCGCTGCAGGAAGGTGCTGTAGATCGCCACCACCGGTTTGAGGCCATCGCACGCCATGCCTGCGGCCAGGGTGACGGCATGTTGCTCGGCGATGCCCACATCGACGTATTGCTCGGGCACAGCCTTTTGCAACAGATCCAAGCCCGTACCGGTGGCCATCGCAGCGGTGATGCCAACGATGCGTGAGTCCTGCTCACAGAGCTTGACCAGGGTTTGGCCAAACACCTTGCTGTAGCTGGGGGGCTTGGGTTTCTTCGCCGGGAACGATTTACCCGTAGCGAGATCAAAAGCCGACTGCGCGTGGTAGCCCACTTGATCGGCTTCGGCATAGGGGTAGCCCTTGCCTTTGGTGGTGGCCACATGCACCAGCACCGGGCCTTCGCTGCGGTGGGCCTCTTGGAAGGTGCGCACCATGGCCCCAATGTCGTGGCCATCGACCGGTCCCATGTAGGTGAAGCCAAGCTCCTCAAACACGGCGCCCACCTTGGGCACCGCCAAGCGCTTCATGCCCTCCTTCAGCCGGTTGAGCTCAGCTGGAACTTGCCCCTGCATGAAAGGCAAATGCCGAACCGCTTCCTCTGCGCTGCCGGTGAGGAATTGCATGGGCGGGCTCAGCCGCATGCGATTGAGGTGATTGGAGAGGGCCCCAACCGGCGGTGAGATCGACATGTCGTTGTCGTTCAGCACCACCAACAGGCGGGTTTTGGGCAAATGGCCGGCATGGTTGATGGCCTCCAAGGCCATGCCACCAGTGAGGGCTCCATCACCAATCACCGCCACACAGTTGTGGTTTTGCCCTTGACGATCGCGGGCGATGGCCATGCCAAGCGCCGCCGAAATGCTGGTAGAGGCGTGACCAGCGCCGAAATGATCGAAGTCGCTCTCGCAGCGCTTGAGGTAGCCAGCCACGCCATCTTTCTGGCGCAGGGTGTGGAAATCGTTGAACCGACCGGTGATCAGCTTGTGGGGATAGGCCTGATGGCCCACGTCCCAAACCACCCGGTCGTGATCGAGATCCAGGGTTTGATACAGGGCCAGGGTGAGCTCCACCACACCAAGGCCTGGGCCCAGGTGACCACCACTGGTGGACACGGTTTTGAGATGTTTCTCGCGGATTTGACGCGCCACCTCTTCGAGCTCTGAGGCGCTCAGACCATGCAGCTCATTGGGATGACTCAGCTCGCTGAGATGCATTCGGCTGGGGTCCCGTAAGCGATAAATCTAAAACCCCTTCCCAATTGTTGATGGCATCAACGGCAGCAAACCGGGAGGATGGGGGCAATCAAGACCAGGTCATGGAGGGTTACCTGCAGCGGATCCTGCGCGCCAGGGTCTATGAGGTGGCCCGCGAAACGCCGCTGGAGCCGGCAACACGCCTATCTCAGCGTCTGGGCCATTCGGTGCTGCTGAAACGCGAAGACCTGCAACCTGTTTTTTCCTTCAAGCTGCGCGGCGCTTTCAACAAGATGGTGCAGCTGCCCGCCGAGCAGCTGCAGCGCGGTGTGATTGCAGCCAGTGCCGGGAACCATGCCCAAGGCGTGGCCCTAGCCGCCGAACGCTTGGGCTGCTCGGCGGTGATCGTGATGCCGGTCACCACACCGCGCACCAAGGTCGAAGCGGTCCGCAGCCGTGGCGCCGAGGTGGTGCTCCATGGCGACAGCTTCGATGCGGCCCAGGCCCATGCCCGAACCCTGGAGCAAGAGCGAGGGCTGTGTTTCATCCATCCCTTTGATGACCCAGAAGTCATCGCTGGGCAGGGAACCATTGGCATGGAAATCCTGCGCCAATGCAGCGCACCACCGGCGGCCATCTACCTGGCCGTTGGCGGCGGGGGCCTGATTGCGGGGGTTGGGGCCTACGTCAAAGCCCTTTGGCCCGATGTTCAGATCATTGGCGTGGAACCGCTGGATGCCGATGCCATGACCCGCTCACTGGCGGCAGGCAAGCGCCAACGGCTCGAGCAGGTGGGCCTGTTCGCCGATGGCGTGGCTGTGCGGGAAGTGGGAGAGGAAACCTTCCGCCTGGCTCAGCAGGTGGTGGACCGGATGGTGACGGTCGATAGCGATGCCATTTGCGCCGCCATCAAAGACGTTTTTGAAGACACCCGCTCCATCCTTGAACCGGCCGGGGCTCTCGCTGTGGCTGGCCTCAAAGCAGATGCGGCGAATTGGCCCAGTGGCAGCGCCTTGGTGGCCGTGGCCTGCGGCGCCAACATGAACTTCGAGCGGCTTCGCTTTGTGGCCGAACGGGCGGAATTGGGCGAGCAGCGCGAAGCGATGCTGGCGGTGGAAATTCCCGAGCAACCCGGCAGCCTGCGGCAGTTCTGCCGGCTGCTGGGCAGTCACAGCCTGACCGAGTTCAGCTATCGCCAAGCCCGCGGGCACCGGGCGCAGATCTTCGTTGGCGTTGAGATCAGCAACCGCCAAGACGCTGAAGCGTTGATGGCCTCCCTGGAGCAAGGGGGCTTCCCTTGCGTGGATCTCTCCAGCAATGAGCTGGCCAAACTGCACCTGCGCCACATGGTGGGCGGGCGACTACCGGAACCGGCTCCAGAGCACGACGCTGTACCCGAGCGGCTCTATCGCTTCGAGTTCCCCGAACGCCCCGGAGCCCTGATGGCCTTTGTTGAAGCGCTTCACCCGGGCTGGACGATCAGCATTTTTCATTACCGGAATCAGGGCTCCGATGTGGGCCGCATCGTTGTGGGGGTGCAAGTCCCCGCTGAAGAGTTGCCGGAATGGCAGCGGGTTTTGGCCGATCTGCCCTTCCAAAGCTGGGAGGAAACCAACAATCCCGCCTATCAGCTTTTCCTGGCCTGAAGCAAAAACGACCGCTACGTTGCGCCAATGGTCTCAACCGAGCTCTCCCTTCCGGCCCAACTCGAGGCGATCCTCTACCTCAAAGGGCGCTGCCTGAGCTTGGCGGAATTGAGCGAGCTGGCCGGCTGTGAGCGCGATGAGGTGGAGCTCGCGCTGATCACCTTGATGGCTGACTACGCCCACCGCGATACGGCCCTGGAAATCCGCCAAGAAAGCGCCGGCTACAGCCTGCAGTTGCGCCAAAACTTGGCGGCTTTGGTTCAGGAGTTGGTGCCTGTGGACCTGAGCACCGCCAGCCTGCGGACCCTGGCCACCGTGGCGCTGAAAAAACGCATCCTGCAATCGGAGCTCGTGGACCTGCGCGGCAGTGGCGCTTACGACCACATCAAGGAGCTGCTTCAGCACGGATTTATCGAACGCAAGCGCCAGAGCGAGGGCCGCTCGTTCTGGATCAGCCTGACGGAAAAATTCCACCGCACCTTTGCATTGAACAACTCCACAGCCGAGGCTGCTTAGCGGAAAAACCACAAAAAACAGCACGAACTTCGTAATTTCACATTCCTCAACGCAAATTTTCTTTGAGCTAATTCAAGTTTGATTGCCTGGCGACTTGATTGAAGTCTCAGCGGATAACTTGAGCTTGCACGAAGGCTTATTCAAAGCCCTCTGAAGGCCTATTAAGCCAAGCTTTTGCTGCGGCTGCGGCTTGCAATTGAACCAACAATCAACGCCCCATGGACAACTCCCTGTCACCCAAGATGGATTTTGGTGGAATCACCAAAACAGAGGGCGTTACTTACAACAACTCCATTGGCGGACGCAGCCATGCGGCTCTCACCAGTGCTGATTTCCTGAGGGATTCTTGCGCCGAAATGAGGCTGGGTGTTGGACCTCGGGATCACCAGGAATGCCCGCACCGGGTCACCTTTGACTATTACTCACCTTCAGACAGTTCCACGCTGCAGGAGGCCATTCATGCCGCCTACCGGCATCTGCATGGCAACTGCTATGTGATGGATAACGAGCGAGCTGCTGAATTGGAATCTCAGCTCAGCCACGGCACTCTCAACATTCGCGAATTCGTGCGCGCCTTGGTGAAGCGTGACTTTTACAAAGATCGCTTTTTCTCGGTGGTGTCACCCCACCGCGGTGTTGAGCTGGCGTACAAACATCTGCTGGGGCGCCCGCCTCTGAATCAGCAAGAAATTTCAGCTGCGATTGCCACACAAGCCGCCCATGGCTTCGACGCCATGGTTGACAGCTTGGTGGATTCAGCGGAGTACAGCGAAGTCTTCGGGTCTGACACCGTTCCCTATTCCAGGGCTTGGACCTCAGCCAGCGGCATGCCAATGATCAACTTTGTGCGCATGGCGGCGCTGGAGCAGAACTTTGTCACCAGCGACCGGAACAACGGATCCGCCTCGATCCTTCTGAGCAACCTCACCAAAGGAACCCCACTACCCATCAAGGTGAGCAAGAAGGTCAGCTTTGTTGGGGTTTCGGCAGCCTGGGGATCCGGCAAGCCTCCAGCTAATTACGAAAAGCTTTGGCGTGGTTTGGCTCTGGTCGGCGGAGCTCACCTGGCCGGGATGCTCGTCAACGTGCTTTCACAGATGGCTGGAATTCATGCCCTCGATCGCATCCCAGCGATGTTCCTGGGCCTCTGATTGCCATCACCATCGGGGGCTGCCGCCACAGCCCCTCTTCCTTTAGAAGAGATGCTGGATAGATTCGGGGAAATTCCACTGGCGATGGATCTCAGCTTCCTGCTTGGCGTATTGGCTCAAACCTTGAGCATCTACACGGTGGTGCTCATCGTGCGCGTGTTGCTGAGCTGGTTTCCCAATCTCGACTGGGGCAATCCGGTGCTGAGTGCAGTCAGCTCAATCACGGATCCTTATCTGAATGTCTTCCGTGGATTGATCCCACCTCTGGGCGGTTTGGATTTATCGGCCATCATTGCCTTCATCGCTTTGAACCTGCTGCAGTCGCTGCTCTCTAGCGCCAGCGCCTCCTTCTACAGCGGCGGGTTCGGCTACTGATCCCCTTCCGAAGGGGCGAAACGAGCCCGCAGGAGGAGCAGACTAATCAAGTGCTTTTGATCGGTCAGGTGAACCACGAGCAGGTGGCGGCTGCCACGCAGGAAACGCTCAATGAGGTGATCTGGCTGCTTGACCGTCTCAAGGCCATGAGCGGCTGCAGTGATGAGCACCTGGCTGGAAGCCTCGAACGTCTAGCTCAGGGCTATCGCCAATTCCGCCAACCCAAATGATTGACCCACAGCAATGGGCTCCAAAAGGGCGCTTGAGCCCAGGGCACGACTGTTAGCCAACCGTTTACCGAACGTTTGCCGAACCCCAATGGCGGCTTGATCTTGCTCAAGCAGGGTTCGCAAAATTTTCATTGCCCTATGGACTTGGCGATCAGGTGCTTCTGTGCCTGCGTGATTGTGTGGACGGCCGAGAAGATCTTCGAAGACGGCTTCCACCTCAGCCTGATGGGTTTTGTTGGGCTGGCCTTTGTGGTGGCCTGGGCAACCCTGCAGGCGTGAGGCCAACAGATCGATCGCCAAGACGGGCATCAGCCCTGCAGGTCCAATTCCAACGGCAGCAATTCATCGTCTGAGCCAGCGCGGGTGCGCACCGGCGCGGTGAATCCTCTGGCCCTTGCCTTCGACACGCTCAAGGGCTCTGGGGTGCCAGCCGGAATCGATAAACGCAGAGCAAAGTCGGAATCCCCAGGCGGCACATCGCCAAGGGAGCCCACCCGGGTGCGGTTCTGCAGGGCAGGCTCACCACCGCGATCAAAGATCTGCGCAAACAGATCGGCATCCACAACCGCCCGCTTGCCAGGGTTGTGGACCACGCCGCGCAGGGCATAGCAACTCGCCCCCACAGGCCGCTTCAGATCAGGCTGGGCGCCCGCATCACCCTCAGGGCAAGGGGCCAGCTGCAGATCACTGACGCTCAGCTCAGCGGCCCAGACGGGCTGCGGCAACCACAGGGCAAGGGCCACCAGAGCTATCAAAAGCGTGCGTTTCATCGCTGATCTCCACTGCCGCCAATCACCTGACGCTGGGCCCGACTGGCCAGTTTGTCGAGATTGGCCTGGGCCACGGTCTCGAGGCTGAAACCAAGCTCATCAGCAAGTTGGGACACGTACCAGAGCACATCGCCGAGCTCCAAAGCAATGGCTTGGCGCCGCTCATCGCTGAAAACACCGGCCTCGTCCCGCAACACCTTTTTGACCTTGTCGGCCACCTCACCGGCTTCTCCGCAGAGACCCAAAGCGGGATAAATGGGATTGCTGCCCAGATCGGGGTAGAGGGCTGTACTACGTGCCTGCCGCTGATACTGGTTGAGATCCATGGGAACGATCGGGTGGTAGCTTCCGCAACGCTTCAGGCCCGGTCCATGCCCACGCCCGATCATCAGCGACGCACGAAAATCGTCGCCACCATCGGGCCGGCCACAGAGTCACCAGACAGCATTCGGCAGCTGATTCTGGCCGGCGCCACCACCTTCCGACTGAACTTCTCCCACGGAGACCACGAGGAGCACGCCCAGCGCGCCGCCACCATCCGTCAGGTGGCCCATGAACTGGGTGTTCACGTCGGAATCCTGCAAGACCTACAAGGGCCCAAGATCCGCCTCGGCCGGTTTGCCGATGGCCCGATCACCGTGGCCAAGGGTGATTCCTTCGCCCTGACCGCCCGCGACGTGCCCTGCACCCAAACCATCGCGACGGTCACCTACGACAAGCTCGCCAGCGAGGTGGAGCCCGGCAGCCGCATCCTTCTCGATGACGGCAAGGTCGAGATGAAGGTCGATTGGATCGACCAGGCCGAACAAACCCTGCATTGCAAGGTCACCGTTGGCGGCAAGCTCTCGAACAACAAAGGCGTCAACTTCCCCGACTGCTTGCTTTCGGTGCGGGCTCTGACAGCCAAAGACCGCAACGATCTGGCCTTTGGTTTACAGCTCGGCGTCGACTGGGTGGCCCTCAGCTTTGTGCGCAACCCCTCCGACATGCAGGAGATCAAGGAGCTGATCAGCTCCTTGGGCCATGCCACGCCGGTGGTGGCCAAGATTGAAAAGTTCGAGGCGATCGATCAGATCGACTCCATCCTTCCGCTCTGTGATGGCGTGATGGTGGCCCGCGGCGACCTGGGCGTTGAGATGGCGGCCGAAGAGGTGCCCCTGCTGCAGAAAGAGTTGATCCGAAAGGCCAACTCCATGGGCATCCCGATCATCACGGCAACCCAGATGCTCGACAGCATGGTGGCCAATGCCCGGCCTACCCGCGCTGAAGTGAGCGATGTGGCTAATGCGATTCTCGATGGCACCGATGCGGTGATGCTCTCCAACGAAACCGCTGTTGGTGACTACGCCGTTGAGGCCGTGGAAACCATGGACCGCATTGCCCGGCGGATCGAGAAGGACTACCCGAACCGCCAGCCCGATACCCAGCTGACCTGCACGATCCCGAACGCGATCAGCATGGCGGTGAGCACGATCGCGACCCAGCTCGATGCCGCGGCGATCTTGACGCTCACCAAAAGTGGCGCCACGGGCCGCACCGTGAGCAAATTCCGGCCTTCAACGCCCATCCTGGCGATCACCAGCGACGTGAAGGTGGCCCGCCAGCTGCAGCTGGTTTGGGGCGTGAACCCCCTGGTGATTGCCACCCAGGCCTCCACCAGCCGCACCTTCAGCCTGGCCATGGGCGTTGCCCAAGAACAAAAGCTGCTGCAAGACGGCGATCTGGTGATCCAAACCGCTGGAACTCTCGCTGGTGTCAGTGGCTCCACGGACCTGGTGAAAGTCGGCATCGTTTCGGCCGTGCTGGGCCGCGGCACTGGATTTGGCAGCCAGCCGGTGAGCGGCCAAGTGAGAGTTGCCAATTCACCCGAGGAAGCGGCCCGCATCGAAGCTGGCGAGATCTTGGTGGTGCCTCACACCGATGCGAACTACCTGGAAGCCATTCGCCGCTGCGGGGGCGTGATCGCTGAAGAAGATGGCAGCCAAAGCCATGCGGCTGTGATTGGCCAGCGTCTGGGAATCCCTGTGATCACAGGGGTGGCCAATGCCACCCGCGACGTGCGCCAGGGGGAGGTGGTTACCCTCGATGTCCGCTACGGAATGGTGCACCGGGGCACCCACGTCCATGACCACAGCAGCGCCGACACGATCGGTTGAATCCGCCGCGGTGGTCGTTGCCCGACTGCCGCTTCGTGAAACCGTTGGCATGGCCCTTGGGGCCCTTGGCGCCAACCGATTGCGTTCGCTGCTCACGATGCTGGGCATCGTGATCGGCAATGCCTCGGTGATCACGTTGGTGGGTGTGGGCCAAGGCGCCCAAAACCTGGCCAAAGATCAGCTCAGCAGCCTGGGGGCGAATGTGCTGTTTGTTGTTCCCGGCAACAACGACACCCGCCGCCGCGGCATTAGCAATCCCAAAACCCTGGTGTTGGCTGATGCTGAAGCCATCGCTGAGCAGGTGCCCAGCGTCGCCAAGGTGGCGCCTCAAATCACCACAAGCCAAACGGTGCGCGCCGGCAACCTCAGCGCCACGGTGACGGTGACGGGGATCACGCCGGAGTTCCTCGCGGTGCGGCGCTTTGACATGGCCCAGGGGCGCTTCTTCTCGGAGGAAGACCTCAAAGCCGCTCGCACGGTGACGGTGCTGGGGCCCGATCTGGCTGAGCGGCTGCTGCCTGAAGGTTCACCCATTGGTCGCTCGGTTCGCATCAAGAACCAAAGCTTCCAGGTGATCGGAATCATGGCCTCGAAAGGGGCCTTCTTGGGCCAAAACCAAGACGATGCGGCCTATGTCCCGTTGAGCACGATGGTGAACCGGCTCAGCGGACGCGATCCCACCTACGGCACCTCCTTGAGCTTCATCAGTGTTGAGGCCCGCGACCCGGAATCGATCAGCGCGGCCAGGTTTCAGATCACCAACCTGCTGAGGCAGCGGCACCGAATCCTGCGGGAAGACGATTTCGCGGTGCGCTCGCAGAAAGATGCCCTCTCGATCGTGGGCACCATCACCGGAGGGCTCACCTTGATGCTCGCCGCCATCGGTGGCATCTCCCTGTTGGTGGGGGGCATCGGAATCATGAACATCATGTTGGTGTCGGTAAGTGAGCGAACCCAAGAGATCGGGCTGCGCAAGGCCGTGGGCGCCCGCAGCGGTGATGTGTTGCTTCAGTTTTTGGTGGAGGCCTTGGTGGTCTCCAGCCTTGGTGGGTTGCTGGGCAGCGGCTTGGGGGTTGGTGCTGTGATGGCCGTGGCAGCGTTCACTCCGCTGCCCGCCAGCATTGGCGCGGTGAGCGTGCTGGGCACGGTGCTGCTGTCTGGCTCTATTGGCTTGTTCTTTGGCGTGGTGCCCGCTCGCCGAGCGGCCCAACTCGATCCGATCGTGGCCCTCAGACGACTGTGAGCGAGGTGGCCATCGCGATGATCGAATGCGATGGCCGCTGGCTGCTGCAGCTGCGCGACGACATCGAAGGCATCCTCTATCCCGGTCAGTGGGCCCTGTTTGGCGGCCACCTCGATCCCGGCGAAACCCCAGAGGCGGCACTCAGGCGAGAGCTTGAGGAGGAAATCAACTGGGCGGGAAGCGATCTCACCCCTTGGTTTGAGCTGCGCGATGGGCAGCGCATCCGCCACTTTTTTCGCGGACCCTTAGCTGTGCCGTTTGGGTCACTCACCCTGCTGGAAGGGCAAGACATGGTGCTCGCTGAGCTCGATGAGTTGCTCACTGGCTCGATCTGGAGCCCGAAGTGCCAAGAGAAGCGTTTACTAGCTCCTTCCCTGAAGAGGGCGATACAGGAGCTGAAAAAAGAACGCGATCAAGCCTGAGAAGACTTTACAATCGCGAAACATTTTTGGTGGCACGGGGCAGCTTCCTATGAACAACCGCTGGCGACTGATTGCGCTTTGGGCCCTGCCCATCGCTCTGGTTGTCTTCTTTGGTCTGCAAGTGGTTCGCGGCGGCGGCCCAATGCAAGCGGCCAATGGCCCCACTGAAGCTCCGCGCAACAGCGCTGTGGCCCGGGTGGCCTACGGCCGTTTCCTCGACTACCTCGAAGCTGGACGCATCACGGCAGTGGATGTGTACGACGGTGGCCGCACAGCCGTTGTTGAAGCAGTTGACCCCTATATCGATAACCGCGTACAGCGCCTGCGGGTTGACCTGCCTGGACTGGCCCCTGAGCTGATCAGCCAGATCGAAGAGCAAGGCGTGAGCTTCGATGTGCACCCTCCCCGCACCACGCCCCCGGCCCTAGGGATCCTTGGCAACCTCGCCTTCCCGTTGCTGCTGATCGGCGCCTTGATCTTCTTGGCCCGCCGTTCCAACAACATGCCTGGCGGCCCTGGCCAAGCCATGCAGTTCGGCAAGAGCAAAGCCCGCTTTGCCATGGAAGCCGAAACCGGCGTGATGTTTGACGACGTGGCCGGTGTGGAAGAGGCCAAGCAAGACCTCGAGGAGGTTGTGACCTTCCTCAAGCAACCTGAGCGCTTCTCCGCCCTGGGTGCCACCATCCCCCGCGGTGTGCTGCTGGTAGGCCCTCCTGGAACCGGCAAAACCCTGCTGGCCAAAGCCATCGCCGGTGAAGCTGGTGTGCCGTTCTTCTCCCTTTCCGGTTCGGAGTTCGTAGAGATGTTTGTGGGCGTGGGCGCCAGCCGCGTTCGCGACCTGTTTAAGCGGGCCAAAGAGAACGCCCCCTGTTTGATCTTCATCGATGAAATTGATGCCGTTGGCCGTCAGCGCGGCGCCGGTGTTGGCGGTGGTAACGACGAGCGCGAGCAGACCCTCAACCAACTCCTCACCGAGATGGACGGCTTCGAGGGCAACAGCGGCATCATCCTGCTGGCGGCCACTAACCGCCCCGACGTGCTGGATTCAGCATTGATGCGCCCCGGCCGCTTCGACCGTCAGGTGACCGTGGATGCCCCCGACATCAAGGGCCGCCTCTCGATCCTGGAAGTGCACTCCCGCAACAAGAAGCTTGCAGAGGACGTAAGCCTCGAAGTCATCGCCCGCCGTACCCCCGGATTCACCGGTGCTGATCTGGCCAACCTGCTCAACGAAGCCGCCATCTTGACGGCACGCCGCCGCAAGGAAGCCACCACCCTGGCCGAGATCGACGATGCCGTTGATCGCGTGATTGCCGGCATGGAGGGTCAACCCCTCACCGACGGCCGCAGTAAGCGCTTGATCGCTTATCACGAAGTCGGCCATGCCCTAGTGGGAACCCTGGTTAAGCACCACGACCCCGTGCAGAAGGTGACTCTGATCCCCCGCGGACAGGCCCAAGGCTTGACCTGGTTTGCGCCTGATGAGGAGCAAATGCTGGTGAGCCGCGCCCAACTGCGGGCTCGAATCATGGGAGCCCTCGGTGGCCGCGCCGCCGAAGACATCGTCTTTGGTCACGCCGAAGTCACCACCGGTGCTGGTGGTGATATCCAGCAGGTGGCCAGCATGGCCCGCCAGATGGTGACTCGCTTTGGCATGAGCGAGTTGGGTCCGCTGTCTCTGGAAGCCGGCAACCAGGAAGTCTTCCTGGGCCGCGATCTGATGACCCGCAGCGATGTCTCTGACTCAATCACCAACCAAATCGACGAGCAGGTGCGCTCCATCGTTGAGAGCTGCTACAAGGAGACCGTTGACCTGATAGCTGATCAGCGCGATTGCATGGATCGCTTGGTTGATCTGCTGATCGAGAAAGAAACCCTCGATGGCGATGATTTCCGTGATGTGGTGGCTGAATTTGTCAGCATCCCTGAGAAAGATCGTTTCAGCCCGCTGCTGCCTACAGCGTGATTGAGGTCTCTTGACCAGTCACAACAAAACCCCCTGGTGAATCACCAGGGGGTTTTTTATGGCTTATTGAGCCTCGGAATTCAGCTCAAAGAGCGTGAATCGGGCGCTGATCGATCACCTTATCGATGAGGCCATACTCGGCAGCCTCAGCGGGAGACATAAAGAAGTCGCGGTCGGTGTCCTGTTGGATGCGATCCAAGGGCTGGCCGGTGCGCTGGGCCAGTTCCTCGTTGAGGCGCTTCTTCAGGAACAGGATTTCATCGGCCTGAATGCGGATATCGCTGGCCTGGCCCTGGGCACCACCCAAGGGCTGGTGAATCATGATCCGCGAGTGCTGCAGGCTGCTGCGCTTGCCAGGTGCACCAGCAGCCAGGAGGAAGGCGCCCATGCTGGCGGCCAAGCCCACACACACGGTCTGCACATCGGGTTTGACGTGCTGCATCGTGTCAAAGATGCCAAGGCCGTCGTAGACGGAGCCGCCGGGTGAATTGATGTACAGGAAGATGTCCTTATCGGGATCTTCCGCCTCCAGGAACAGCAGCTGGGCAACGATTCGGTTGGCCGATTCAGCGGTCACCGGCTCACCCATGAAGATGATCCGCTCGCGCAGCAGGCGCGAATAGATGTCAAACGCCCTTTCTCCCCGTCCGGACTCCTCGATCACGATGGGAATCATGGGGACAACAGGTCAGATGGGGCGATCTTACTGACGAAAACAAGCTCTCTGAGCGCTATCGTCGCGGTCCTGCAGAGCATGGACTTGAGCAACCCCCAAACCGTTGCCGATAGCAAGCGCCGTTTCTACGCCGCTTACCCCCATGTGATCCCCGGCCTGTACCGGCGCGTGGTTGATGAACTGTTGGTGGAATTGCATCTACTGGCTGGGCAAGCCGGCTTCGATGCCGATTCGCTGTTTGCGATGGGCCTCACCCAGGTGTTCGACAACCTGATGCAGGGGTTCAAACCAGCGGAGCGCCGCGATGCGCTGTTTGCCGCGATTTGCTCTGGCGCTGGGCTGAAAGCTGATCAACTGCGCAAGGACGCCAAGCAGCTCAGGGAGCAACTGGTTCCCCATGGCGAAGCGGAAATCAAATCCTGGATCGAGCAGCAGGGCCAAGGTGCGCCAGATGTGCTCAAGCGGGTGCTGCAGCAGGCAAGCCGCAGCGATTTCCACTACTCACGCCTGCATGCCGTTGGCCTGATGGGGCTGCTGCAAGATCTCAGCGGCGGCGATGACCAGGATCCCCAGGCCTTGCAGGAGCGAGCTCACCAACTCGGCCACAGCATGGGCCTGCAGAAGGAGAAGCTCCAAAAAGACATGGGGCTCTACGCCAGCAATCTGGAGAAGATGTCGCAGGCCGTTGAACTGCTGGAAGAAACCGTGGCCGCTGAACGCCGCAAGCGGGAGAAGCGTCAGGGTGAACCGGAGGCGGCTGCCACTGGCCAAGTGAGCGAGCCCACCAGCTGAGAGGGTTCTCCAGGCTTGGGAGCGGGCTTCCACTGAGCATCGAGTTGCTGCAGACCGCCCCAAAGCGCAGGCAACCCCATCGGCAGCAACTGCAATTGCTGCATGGCAGCAGGAGCTGCACTGAGCTGCAACCCCTGACGCAACACCGCAGCTGATGGTGTTTGGGGCTGACTGGCGAGCGGCACATCGGCGCCCAACACCACCAACAATTCACCGCTGGGGAACCAGCGCCAGCCCGCTTGAACAGGGCCATCAGGCTGCTGGATGCGCCGAATCGGCCCCGCAGCGCTGATGGGCCATCCCGGCGCCTGTTGGTTTTCCAGTTGCCGCTGCAGGCGCGCAACATCGGAACGGTGGCGATCAGCAGGCCAAAGGCGTAACCAGAGGCTGGCGCGATAGGGCGAGTCCTCCGGGTTACCGCGGAGCTCCAATTGAAAAGGGCTATTGAGCAGCCAACTGCGATGGGGCAGCAGCACGGCAGGCCAACTCAAGGCATCAAGCAAGGGCTGCAATAGCGGCGCGATCCGGCGCCCCTGTAGCCGTAAAACGACAGGCTCAGGCAGCACGCTGCTGGCCATCGGATCAGCTGGCTCGATGATGGGTTGCAGTGCTGCAGGGCGAGCACTCACCTGCCCCCAAAAACGATCCCCGCGCAGCGTTACGCAGCCCCAACGCAGGGGCTCAGCCAACGGCGCCCAACTGCCCAACCAACCCGCCAGCGCCTCGCCTTGCCAAAACAACGCCGGTGGTGAGCCGGCTAACGCTTCGCAGCGAAGCTCAGAGCGGTTTTGGTTGTCTAAAGACTGCTGCAGGCTCTTGAGACTGAGGGCATCAGCAGCAATCAGGCGGTAGTGCCCCAATCGCAAGCTGTGGGGAAGCCCATCGAGATCAGCGCCACCACGCAACATCAAATAGGGCGGGGCTCCAGCGTGCTCACCCCAGAGCTGAAACCAGCTGATCGCTTTATTGCGCCAAAGCCGCTGTGCCAAAGGTTGGGGCAAGCGCTGCAGCCATAGGGTTGGGGGCTGCGGCCGAGGCAGCGCAGGGAATGCCTGAATCAGATCGCTGATGGGCAGCAGCTGCCTCAGCTCAGGACTGGCCGACTTAGGCGCTGTCGCCCACAGCAATGCAGCCATACCAGCTGGTGCTGCAGCTGCGGCAAAAGAACCCAAAAAGCGGCGCATGGCCGATTAATCGCGTTTGCGGCGGCGGCGATCACGCCACTCCACCGCTGAGAGGTAGATCACGCCACCACTGACAAACAGCAGCAAAGCAGCTGCCACCGTGGCCAGCAGGGTTGTCCCCGGCAGCTCCACCACGGACATCAGATGAGGATCAGAAATTGATAGATCCGTCGCCGTTGCGGCCCCAGACCACCATGGCGATCGAGAAGGTAAACGTGGCAGCCAGAGCAGCCCAACCCAAGGAGATCAGCACAGGACGGTCGATCAAACGTGCTGACTGTACTGAAAGCTGGAGGGGTCGTTGCGCAGAATGGCGCAATTGGTAGGAATTCAGCGTTGACCAGCTCAGCTCCAAGCCGCGAGACAGCCGGCAGCACTCTGCTGGAGCGGACTCCCTATCCCAATTTCAAGGTGGTGGTGCTCAACGATGAGGTGAACACCTTTCAGCATGTGGTGGATTGCCTTGTGAAATACATCCCAGGCATGAATCCGGACCGGGCATGGTCATTGGCGCAGCAAATCGATAGCGACGGCCAAGCGGTTGTTTGGGTGGGTCCGCAGGAGCAAGCCGAGCTCTATCACATGCAATTGGGCGCCGAAGGCCTCACCATGGCGCCGTTGGAGCGGGCCTGACGCCATGGGGCGGGTGGTGATCACCCACAGCACCTACCTCGAAGGATTGATCCCGCTGCTCAAGCAGTTGGCCAAAGATCCCCAGGTGATGACGGTGACACCGGCGGTGATCAGCCGGGTAAAAGGACGCTGCCAAGGACTCAAGCTGCGAATCTCAACACCCATTACCGGGGGGCACAAGTTGGTGGCGCGGCGCGGCACCAGCGCGCAGGAGGTGTTTGTGATCACACCACTGGAGCGCAGCGGCTTGCAGCAGCGGCTCGACGCCTTACTTAATAGCCCTTGAGTTCAATCCCATTGCCCTCAGGGTCGCGGAACTGAATCGATGGGCCATCGCCTTCGGTGCCAAAGCGGCTTTGCAAGGAGGCTTTGGCATCGATGCCATGGCCTTGCAAATGGCTCAACAGCGCCGCTGCATCAAACGGCTGAACCTTGAACGCCACATGGTCGACATGGCGACCTGAGGCCGCCGGGGGTTCCTTGTCGCCGCTAGCGCCACCGCTGCGGCCCAGTACTCCATTCACGGGGACCAAATCAATCAAGGCACTCCCCGCGCGCAAGTGCCAAAGATCCAGTGGCGCGTTGTGCTTGGCGACTTCACAGCCGAGAACATCGGTGTAGAAAGCCAGCATGGGCTCAAGATCACGCACCCGAATCACCACGTGATCGATCCCCAGCAGGGGAATTGGAGAAGCTTTAGCCATGCGGCACCGTTAGCTGGATCCTGGCCCCGATCGCTGGAAACGATCGATTGCACTTGGATTCATAGCGATGCAAGAGATAACTAAGAGTCCAGTAATCGCAGCCAAGCCCACCAAAACAGGCCCACCACCAAACCAATGACCACCAGCTGCTCGATCACCAACCGTTGTGCTTCCGGATCCATGGCCTAGGGCTGCTGCGCAATCGCCTGCTCAAGGCGTTCCAAGCGCTGCTCGCGTGAGCCCCACAACTCCAACACCCTTGGTCCTGCCTGCTCAGGCATCACCGACCACCGTTGATCGCGATAAATCTGCTTAAAGATGGCATCCACCTCATCGCGGTAGGGCAGATCAATCGGACGGATCCCGTCGTCTTCCATCTCCACAGGCCATTGGTTGGTGATCGGGAAAAACACCAGCCAATCGAGATGCTGCAGCGACCGGCGCACGGCAGGAACCATCATCTGAACAAAGGCATCATCGATATCGGTTGTTTGGTAATTCGCGGTGTACTGCGAATAGGCGATGTAATCGATCGGGCAACGATCAAAGATCACACACTCACTTGAATCGCTGTAAGCGTTAACGCGGCTGATGTTGTAGTACATCTGCAAGCCATTATCGAAGCGATGGCATTCCTGACGGAAGCGAATGTCATAGCCCTCAGCATGCAGGGCGCGAAATGGCTCCTCTTCGCGGATGTACTGCGGGTGACGCGCAACCCAGTCATGCACAAAAGTGCTTTTGCCTTGCGAGTGGGCTCCGCTGACGGCAATGCGCATGCAATCAACAGCATCCTTCCTGGTCTAACCAACATTTCGGCCTTGTCAGCTCCTACTTAGGCCGCCGTTGACTGGATCCAAAGAGATCCAGGGGCGCCCGGTTGGTTTTGAGGTTCGCCAGGAATTTTTTCCAGAAGCGACGCAGCGCCTCAACAAAACGCATCGTGGAAAAGCAATGGCATCACCCCAGTCAACACGGCAGGCTCAGCTGCGGCTGTTCCACTCCTCAAGAGTTGTGGGCAGCTCATCACCACTTCTCAGTTGCAACAGCTCTTTATTGGGGAACATGGTCGTGACCTTGTTCCAGGCCTCGTACTGCAGCGTTGTGCTAGTGCTGACCTCAAGCTCTTCTTTGGAGCCATCACGATCTTTAAAAACTGCTATCCACCAGGCCATCAAAATTTTCCTTTGGCTGCACTCAAACACTTGTGCTGGCTGGCTGCCAATAAATGTTGTCAGACCTTCATCAACCCATAGGAAGCCAAGGGCATCAAACCATTACCCCATCAAGCTAAAACGACCGAGGGCACGCAGATACAAGACGCGGCCATCGGGCAATTCAACAATCTGACGACTGATATCACCTTCTAAAAAACACGGCTCAACAATCACCTCCACCGGATCAAGACCAACAATCTCAAGGGTCCCTTGGCCTTTGATGTCGTCGGCATTGGAAGTGCTCACTGCGCAGGAGCCCACATCGTGAATGCTGAGGTGAACTTTCTGGGCGCTGTAGGTGTTTTGGGTATCGACCTCAACGGTGTATTGCTTGCGATCAGTGGTTTCAACAGAGAAGGCTTTGAACAACACAACCACACCAGCCATGGCAGCTAAAGCCGTTAAAAAGGCTCCCCAACTGCGAACGGGGGGCCGTTTGGGTTGATTGGTCTCAGTAGCCAACGCGCCGAACTCCGATCAGATTCCGCGTCAAGGAATTGTTTTGATCAGATTTTGACTTGGTGTAGAGCACCAAGCCATCCACCTCCAAGCGATACATCGTGGCCTGGCAATCGTCCAAGCCAGGAATCAACACCGTGGATGGGGTAATACAACCAGGGGGATTTTGCTGATCCATCAACGACACCACATCACCGGTGAGGCACTCGTCGTTGTTGCGCACAATCTCCGGGTCGTAGTTGAAACCCTGCACACTTCCGTCTT
>JAAXIH010000219.1:0-2823 GCA_012270465.1 Synechococcus sp. | reverse complement strand
TCGTTGTTGCGCACAATCTCCGGGTCGTAGTTGAAACCCTGCACACTTCCGTCTTTGAGCAGAAAGCGCTCGTTCACCAAGATCGGGTCGGCCGCTTGGAACTGGGCGTCATTCCAGTTGGCAATGCAGGCCTCCTGCTTGGCGCGTTGCTCCGCCGCCTGCTGTTGGAACTGCTCCACGGTTTGATCCAGATCCTGAGCCAGAACTGGGCAGCTCAAACCAAGGGCAAGCAGAGAGAAGACGATTCTTTTCATACCGCCAGTGTGCAGCGATTGGGATGGTTTGGCAGGAACCCAACCAACAGCGTTAGGTCACATACCGCCACTTAGAACGAGCCCCAACAGGTCACCTCAACATGGGAGCTACCGCTGCGTTGGGTGGCATCACATTCCTCGAGGAACCGTGTACCGAGCTTGTTGGCTAGCTCATCATTTTTGATGTACACCGTTGCTTCTCGGTTTTGAAACCCATCGGCAGCAGCTTTGTGAGGCATAGCGGCCTCCAGGCCAAGGAATGCTGCACCACCGAGCAGACCGCCGGCGGCAGAACCAATCAACAAACGAGTCAATGCGTTCATGGGAGATCACCATCTGAGTCCATGGTGCGAACAGAAGCGAAGTGAGCGCATCCCCCGCTCTGGTGATTGGCCGCTCAACGCTTGATCAGAACAAGAAAGCGGAATTGAGCAGGGTGTTCATGGCTCAAGCCCAACGCAGGATTTCGGTGCGGGCATCACGGTCGGCCATGGCCCGGAACAGGGTGCGAACAATCAGTGCAAAAGCGGCGCCAGCGATGAAAGCGAAAACGATCATGGGGCTTCTCTCGGATGACTTCACCGTCGCGCCGGAACACCCATCAGCGGATCCCCCAAAGGGGGGAAAGCTGGCTAATCATTGGTGCCACCAGGGGCCTCAACATCGGTGATCCAAGGCGGGGGCAACACCTCCGCCAACTCGAGCATTTGTGGAACCGTCAGGTTCATGTCGTCACTGATCACGGCTTTGAGCTTCAACCCGGGTTCATGCTCCAAGCCATGGCGTGTAGCCAGCTCCCGTGTCTGGGCTCGATGGGGACCAACGTGGTGCTTATGCCCATCCCAGTAGACAAGCCAATAGAGATCACGATCAGCCATCAGAACCTGAAGTCACTTGGGTCAGGGGCAAGGCCGAGGTCGGCGCCAGCTCCTTCATGGATGCAGAGCAAGGGCGTCAACGTGCCGGTGGCGCCGAGCTCGCAGGTCATTGATGTGAGCACCTGTTCTTCGCGCCGCTCCGGTGGCATCTGTCCAGTGGACGGCGGCTTCGGCACTGCGCTGCAGCCAGCAGCTGCCAACAAGAGGGCAGCGGCAATCGCCGGGCCCGTGAGGTTGTTGAACTTCATCGCTCCTTAGCCCTTGGAGTCAGTCAGGTGCAGAACCCGACCATCGGGGAGCGTCACAGCAGGCCCTGCTGTCATGCACGGCTCAACGATGACCGGCATTGGTTCAACGCCCTTGTGAATCTCGAGAATTCCCTCGCCTTTAATGCCTTGGCCGGTCCACGACTCCGCGGCACAGACAGGCTCACGGGTCACGTTCAACTTGACCTTCTCTCCGTCATAGAACTCACCGCTATCCATTTGCACGGTGAACTCCTTGATGGCCACCTTCTCGGTTTGGGCCGAGGCCACATACAAAAGGGCCAGAAGAAATCCAGCACCAATAGCAGCGAAAAAGCCCGAGGGATCCTTCTTTGGCTTCTGAGTGCTTGCTTTTTTGGGCAGTCGCCAATGGGTCATGGGTCGACCTCCTTGAACCCTTCCAACCTCCTTCTGAAACTGGGTTGCCCACATCCCCTGAATTGGTGAATTGCTGCTGAAACCTGGCTGAGTTGAGCCCATTAGGAGCCATAGCTGATCTAGACCGATGCAGTGGATCGGAAGCAAGCAGCCGATACACGTGACGAAGCACCTGAGCCCTGGAGAGTCACCAGGGCTTTTTCTTGCCTATTGGCGTTGGCCTGGTCAACACGGTGGCGCCAGAGATTTTTCTCTTTACGCTTCAAAAACCAAATTTTCCAGCACATGTTCAGCGGTTTGACCGACTTGGGAATGCGCCGCACTCCCTTGCAGGCACTGGGCTTTTATCTGGCTTACAGCATTGGACTGGTCATCGTTTTAGCCATCTTGGGAACTGTGATTGGCACCATTGCTGGCCTGCTCTTTGGGGATGTGGCGATAGCGCTTAATAAAGCCATGACAGCTTTTGGAGCCATATCGGCAGTTGTTCTGTGTGGTGTCTTGGCAACCACCATGGCCAAGAAGAAGAACTTGCTGAGCGGCATCAATCTGGTCTTGGTCGTGCTGAGTTGGACCGGCCCGTTCCTCGGCGTGTTCATTGGAATGGCTCCGGTCGCCATCCTTGCCGCGCAGCGCCCTGAGTAGCTAATCCGCCATCAAAAAGCCCCCGCCAGAGCAGGAGCCTTGGATCAGTAAAAATAATTTTTTGAAACGAGTGTGTTCATTTTTGATCCGTTTGATGTGAATACATCGGCTTGAGCAGATACATATCGATCAACCACCCCCTTCTCAGCCTGGTGGATGATCATCACGCGATTGAGAGAGTTGGCTTGCAAGCCTCGATAAAGAAGCTGTACACCAGCAGACTGCCGAGCCTCTGCTTCAGAGTCATCAACATGGCGAGACCACTCTTCAAATGGGATGCTGATTTCAAGCTCAAAGACAACAGTTTCAAGAGCTCCTTTCATTGAACGGATCGTTGAGGATTTTTGATTTGTGTTTGCAAAAGTCATTGTCTTGAGTCGGTTGTGGGATCTCTCCCGGACA
>JAAXIH010000243.1 GCA_012270465.1 Synechococcus sp. | reverse complement strand
AGAGCTGATTCAGCAGCAGGCACAACAGTGGGGTTGTGCTCCGCCTCAGGTGCTGATGCGGGCGATGTTCAACGGTCTGTGGTTACTGCAGAGGCCACAGGCCTAAGCCGCCTTGCAGTGAACCTGTTGGCCGGCCACGTAGGTGGCACGGATGGCCCTGTCATCCCCCAACATCATCAACACAAACAAGATTTCAGAAGGGGTGGATGCGTGCTGAAGCCGCCATTCAATGAAGGGTGTGGCTGTCTTGTCGAGCACAATGAAATCGGCCTCTTTGCCAGGCAAGAAATTGCCCACCTGCTGATCCATCGATAGGGCTCTGGCGCCACCCAAGGTGGAATGGTAGAAGGCCTCAAATGGAGACAGGGAGTAGCCCTGAAGCTGCGCCATTTTGTAGCCGTTCTCCATGGAGTTCAGCATGGAGAAGGTATTACCGGCACCAAAGTCAGTGCCCAAAGCCATGCGAACGCCATGCTCTTTTGCGGCCTGGAACTTAAACAGGCCACTGCCCAGAAAAAAGTTGGAGGGTGGGTTCGGACACAGCACTGAGCCTGTTTCGCTCACCCGCTGAAAATCGCTGTCTTCCAGGTGGATGCAGTGGCCAAACAGTGTTCTTGGGCCGAGTAGGCCATAGCTGTCGTAGACATCGAGGTAGCTCTTGCATTCAGGAAAGAGTTCCAGCGTGAATTCGATCTCGCGTGGGTTTTCGCTGAGGTGGGTTTGCAGATAGCTATCTGGATGTTCATCCAGCAAGCGCCGGCACACGCGCAGATCATCGGGTGTACAGGAGATCGCAAATCGTGGTGTGGTGATGTAGGAGAGGCGCTTGTGACCATGCCACCTCTCGATCAGCTCTTTGCTGTCGTCGTAATCCTGCTCCGGCGAAGTCAGCGAGATTCCTTCTGGCATGTTGCGATCAGCCATCACCTTGCCAGCCCCTAGGCGCAGATTCAGATCAGCGGCTTTTTCGAAAAGGGCATTAACCGACTCTTTGGCCCAGGACCCATATACAGCGGCTGTTGTTGTGCCGTTGCGGAGCAGTTCCCCCAGGAACAACTCAGCGCATTGAGAGGCATGGCTTTGGTCTTTGTAGACTTCTTCTTGCGGGATGATGGTATTCAGCCAGCCCAGTAATTGTTCTCCGTAGACTGCTGTGGTGGTGAGTTGGGGAAAGTGGATATGAAGATCAAAAAAGCCTGGGCATAAAATGGCATCAGGATGTTCTTCAATGTTGATGTCGGCTGCCAGTGTTGGTTTGATCTGGCTGTATGGACCCATGGACTGAATGCGTCCGTCAGCGATGACCAACAGGGCGTCATCAATAAATTCGTAGGCTTCACTATCTTTTCTGGGGTCATCCAGTAGGTGAAAGAGTGAGCCCCGGTGCGCGGTTATGGATGCCACATCAATTGCTGCATATCATCCATTGATTAGCTACGACCTTTTGCCTAGAGGTTAAGGGGCAGATCGATGCAGCAAAATCACAACATTGGGCGCGCTGAAAATGGCATAACACACCATCAGCAGGGCAAGAATTGAGCCGCTTCCTGCCAGGTTCCAGCGGTGGGATTGCGTTTGTAGCCATCCTCCATAGGCCCTGGCCAGCAGCGGCACGAGTAGCCATCCGGTAATAGCCACAGTGATGGCGTTGCTGATCAACATATTGAGGGCCAATGGCAGCTCGCCCAAGCTGTGAACGCTGATCAAGCTGAGCAGCATCACTGAGGGGTAGAGCGCCAGCCAAATCAACAAATTCATTTTCCAGATCGGTGGTGGATCTGGCAGCTGTGATGTCAGCCAGAGATCAAAGGAAGGCTTGTAGATCCTGGATTGGAACTGATGCTCAAAGTTGGCTTCTGCTTGATTGAGCAAACGCCGGCGGATGGGGCTGTCGATCCAGGCCAGGCATGCTTGAACATCGCTAAAACACAACCTCACATTGCATTCGATCAAACCATTGTTGAGTTGTTGATAACTGTTCTCTTGTTCAATGAATCCTTTTGATTGCAAGGCAGCTTGCCTCAGGGATTCTTGCAGTTGTTTGTACTCAATAAGATCCGACTGGCGCACCTGCGCCTGGATCAAGTAGTCAAATTGTTCGGCTGAATCGCTGCCGCCCATTGGCCCGCTGCAACTGTCCAATCACGCCGTCTTCATTGTGTGAACGGCGATGCCAGCGGCCGCTGAAGAACCAAATGCCCTCAGCTTTGCTAGCAAGCCTCGGCTGCCTCAAAACAGCGCAGAGAGCTGCAGCATGGCCGCTGTGGATGGGGCGGAAGCGGAGCGCAGTCCTGCAGACGGCAACACCGTGATGGATGGGGTGAAGTAGACGCTGCCGCGCAGATGCAACTGCCCGTAGGCCTGCAACATCAGTTCGCTGTCATCGAAGAGCTCGCGGCGAAAGCCCTGGTTGTTGACCCGGCCCCAGGCCAGACCCACGCCATAGGAATCCAGCAGGCGTGATGGCATTGGGGCAAACATGGTGAAACCAGCCCCAATTGCTGAGCGGAACAGGTTGGTGGTGGATGGACTCCACTGCAGTTGCACAAAGCTGCTGATGCCGCTGTCGTCTTTGGGGTGGCGGAAGTTCAGCAAGCGCTGCTGCGCCACCAGATAGCCACCGCTCGCTGAGTTTTCGCGGAGGCACTCGCTTTGCTCTTCGTTGCAGCGCTTGAGCGGCCCCGCTTGTCTCCAGATCCCCAGTGCCGCTGCACCTGGTTTGTTCATCGTGCCGGCGGTCCAAGCGCCCCCAAGCTCAGCGATCGAGAACAGTTGCTTGCTGAGGCTCGGGATGGCTAATCCGGTCTCCACTTGCTCGTCAACACCAAGTCCGCCGCGTCCGTCAAAGACGCCAACCCGGAGGTAGAGGTCTTTCTTGAAGGCATCAGGTTGAACGAGTAGCGAGGCTCCAAGCGCTGAATTCGGATACCCCGGCAGCCGTCCAAGCAGGGTTGGTAACGCGTAGGGCGGTGTGAAGGTGAGGGCCGTCACAGCCGGGATTTGGTACGGCGAGTTTTTCGCCACGGCGACCGGTGTGACCACGTTGGCGAAACCAACACTTGGGGCCAGCTTCCCGAGCAGGATTCGAACCTGCTGATCGAGCAGGTATTGGCTGTAGGCGTAGCTGTAGAGCTGCGTTCGATCCCAAGGTTCTGGAGTAACAAGGCTGTTGCTGCCCTGCAGGCTGCCGCTGCTGAGATAGGCCTCTTGGTTGAGGTTCACCTGCAGCAGTTGCACCCACAGCTTTCCGCCGTCCCAATCAGCCCATCGCTCGAGATCGACCGATAGATCGAGCAACAGCTGTTGCGAAAAGCCCAGCTGCGTTGGCCCTTGAATGCCTCCTTGGAGTTGGCGGGTGCTGTTGCCGGTCCAGGCCCCGCCCAGACGCCAGCCAGAGTCTTCGCTCAGTCCAAGAGCTCGGCCCAGGGCGCCGGTACCTGGAGTTTCTTGTACTGCCGCCGGGCTGGAGGGCACGGTGCCAATGACCGAGTCCGCTGGTGCTTCGGCCAACCCAGGCCCAGCCGAAAGGGCGCTGAGCCAGCAAGCCAGCAGGCAGCAGTGGCGACCAAGAGAGTGGAGTGCTGCCATCAGCCCAGACCTCGCGCGGACCTTATCGGGTTTGCTGGCTGAATCCAGCGCCGCCATGACTCGCAATCGATCCGACCTGTAAGCGAGGATCGGCAACTGCTTTCTTCCCGCGTGTATGCCCCTCACCGCT
>JAAXIH010000166.1 GCA_012270465.1 Synechococcus sp. | reverse complement strand
CTGGTTTTAGGTACCAGTGGCTTCGGTCGTGGGGGTTCAAGTCCCCCGGTGGGCACTTCCGCAATGAATTGGAACTGGGCCTGACCCAGCGCCCATCGTGTCCATGGTTGGGACTCGTAAGACCCAGCCATGGTGTTTCGGGCTCTGGCGGCATCGATAGCAGTGTTCGGCGCCTTGGCTTCGGCCGTTCCGGTGGCCCAAGGCACTGCGCGCGAGGCCTTTCACCAGTGGGGTAGTCAGATCAGTGCGGCCCCGGTTCCGGCGCGCTGGGGGCAGGTGCAAGAGCTTGAACAGGTGCTCGCCGTGCAAGGCGTTCCGGTGGAATACCGCGACAACTGCCCGGCTGGCTTGGAGGGCCTCTATGACCCCCGGCTCAACAAGGTGCTGATGTGCACCAACACCATGCCGGACCGTTCGGCCAACTACTGGAACACCCTGGCCCACGAGTCGGTCCACGTGATGCAGGTGTGCCGCAACGCCAGCCCCCTTTCCAGCGGCTTGAAAGGCATTCAGCGCGAAATGCTCGAGGCCACGCCGCAGCAGGAAAAGATGTACATCCTCTCGGCCTACCCGCCCGAGCAGCGCTTGTTCGAGCTCGAGGCCCGCTGGGTGGCCAACAATTTCGATCCGCCAGCGGTGATCAACCTGCTCAAAGACAGCTGCATGGCGGCGGCGAATCGCCCTGCCACCCACAACTTGCTGCCGGCGTTGCTGAGCAAGGCCAACCTCTGACCAAGGCTTTTCCCTAGGCTGATCCGACTTTCAGGTCAGGAGGTTCGGCAGCAGTGACGGCAACCCCTGTCCGGACCTCACAAACGGCATCAGTGGTGGCCGAGCGCCCAGCCCTGAGCTCGGTGCCGCGCCATTTCGTTGAACCCCCAGCAGCGCTTAACCCCACCGTTGGCCTGTTTCTGGGTGGTTATGCCCTCGCGGCCCTCACGATTTGGGGTTGGTTTGTGGGCCAGTGGCCTCTGCCCTTGCTGGTGCTGATTGGCTTTTTGGCCCTGCACCTCGAGGGCACCGTGATTCACGATGCCTGCCATAACGCAGCCCACCCCAACCGCTTTTGGAATGCGGTGATGGGCCATGGCGCTGCGCTGCTGCTGGGCTTTAGCTACCCGGTGTTCACGCGGGTGCACCTGCAGCACCACGCCCACGTCAACGACCCCAAGCACGATCCCGACCACATCGTGTCCACCTTTGGACCGCTGTGGTTGATTGCCCCGCGTTTCTTCTATCACGAGTATTTCTTCTTCCAGCGCCGGCTTTGGCGCCGGTATGAGCTCTTTGAGTGGGCGTTGGCTCGCACCATCTTTGTGCTGATCATCGTGGCGGCAGCCCGTGGTGGTTTCCTGCCGTTCATCTTCAACTGCTGGTTTGCGCCGGCCCTGTTGGTGGGCGTCACTTTGGGCTTGTTTTTTGATTATTTGCCCCACCGGCCGTTTGATTCACGCAACCGCTGGACCAATGCCCGCGTGTATCCCGGCAACACCATGAATCTGCTGATCATGGGGCAGAACTATCACTTGGTTCACCACCTCTGGCCTTCGATCCCCTGGTTCCAGTACCAAGCGGCGTATCGGGCCACCAAGCCCCTGCTGGATCGCAAAGGCTCACCCCAGCGGTTGGGCATTTTTGAGACCCTGCATGACTGCGGCAACTTCTTCTACGACGTGTTGCTCGGCATTCGCAGCCACAGCCGCACGCGCTCCAAATTGCGCTGGGTCGCCCACTTTGTGCCTGGTTTTCAGAACCGCCGGCGCGTGATTGGTCTGCTGCACCGAACCAGCGTGGGTCCGCGCTGATTCAGCTGTTCAGAATCCTCGGCACCCGGAAGAAGTCGCCTTCCCGTTGAGGGGCTTGGTTGAGCAGTTCTTCACGCACGGGTGTCGGCTCAACCCCGTCTTCACGGGTGACGTTGATCACCTCCACCGCGCGGGTTGTAGGCGGTAGACCCTCGGTATCGATGGCCTCGAGCTGGGCCACGAAATCAAGAATGCGCTCGAGCTGCGGCGTGAAGGTGGCGATGCTGTCTTCTGGCAGATCAAGCCGCGCCAGTTGGGCCACCTTGCGCACGTCGTCGGCGGAGATGTGGCTCATGGGGCGTCGCTGGCCAGAAACTGCTCCAGATCCTTGCAGAGCGCCGTGGCAGCGAGATCCAAAAAGCGTTCGCCGTGATCGGCCTTAGCGAGGTAAGGATCCGAGCCCATGCGTCCGTCGGGGTGGCGCCGGCGGAAATCATCGGGGCCGTGGATCGGGCCCGCGGGGGCTGGCTCCGGCAGGGGCCGCTGCAGGTTTTGCAGGCTGGGCTCCAAATGCAGGGTCAGGGCGATTTCACTGGGGGTGGCGTGATGTCCCTCACGGTCTCCATAAAGGCTGCGGGCCTCCTGCATCACAGGGCCAGCCATGAACCAATTGGCCATGCGGCATTGGAGCTTGGAGGCAACGGGCAGCTGGCGCCGGCGTGCCTCGCCATAGGCCTCGGCAAAGGCCGCCCTCCCGGTGGCGATGTTGCCGCCATGGCCATTGATTACAAAGACCCGTTCAAAGCCATGGGTGGCTAGGGAGAGCACCACATCCCGCAACACCGCCAGCAGAGTGCTGGGCTGCAGGCTCACGGTGCCGGCAAAGCCGAGGTGGTGCTCAGCCATGCCAAAAGCTTGAGCCGGAGTCACCAGAACTCCGCTGCGGCGACCCACTTCCAGCGCCACCGCTTCAGCAGTGAGGGCATCGGTGCCAATGGCTCCGGTGGGACCGTGCTGCTCGGTGGAGCCCAGGGGCACGATCACCCCTTTGCAGCGCCCTAAATAGGCCTCCACCTCAGGCCAGCTGCGCAGCTGCAGCCGGATCGCTTCGGTTGTGCTCATGGCTCAGTGGGCGGTGCCGTTGCCGTCGTAGGCGTCGGTGTCGTAGTAGCCACCGCTCATGCCGAAGAACACCAGCGACACGCTGAACAAGATGGCCAAGGGAATCAGCAGCTGGGCCAGGGTCATGGGCTGGTGCGCCGAATGGGTGTAAGACCAGTTTGGCGGCTTCTGGCCTGGTGCGAGCCCTTTCTTCCAGCTTTTTTGCGCGCCCCGCGGAGGTGGTGGGTCCTGAACTCATCGGCTGCCGCTTGGTGAAACGCCAGCCAGACGGCAGCCTGCTGTGGGGCGTGGTGGTGGAAACCGAGGCCTATTCCCAAGCGGAGCCCGCCTGCCATGGCTTCCGCAGCCGCACCAAACGCAACGCCACCTTGTTTGGCCCGCCGGGCCATTGGTACGTCTATCTGACCTATGGCATCCACCACTGCGTGAATGTGGTGACGGACCGCGATGACTGGGCCAATGGGGTGTTGCTGCGCGCCATCGCGTTGCCCCCAGAGCCGCCGAGAGTGGCAGCAGGGCCGGGTCTATTGGCTCGCCGCTTTGGCATTGATCTGAGCCACAACGCCCAAGCGGTGGCGGAAGACACTGGCCTGTGGTTGAGCGAAGCGAGCGAGCCACCCGGTGTGTTGGTTGAGAGCGCCCGTGTTGGCATCAAGCAGGGGCTGGATTTGCCCTGGCGCTGGCTGTGGGCGGGACATCCGAGTCTCAGCAAACCGGTGGTGCCGCTGCAGCCCAGATCAGATTGAACATCTAATTTGGAGGTGATCGCCCGTCCTCCCCTGAGCCGCTGGAGCTACCGCCATGTGCTCGACCTGGCTGCCTTCAGCCAGGAGGACTACGCCACCGTGCTGGA
>JAAXIH010000118.1 GCA_012270465.1 Synechococcus sp. | reverse complement strand
ACATGGGAGCCGATCTTGCCGAGACCCACCACGCCAAGGGTCTTTTTGTAGAGCTCATTGCCCACATAGGCCTTGCGGTTCCACCCACCGGAGGCGGTGCTGCTGTGGGCCGCAGGGATGTGCCGCGAGAGGGCCAGCATCATCGCCAGGGCGTGCTCAGCCGCCGCGATGGTGTTGCCCTCCGGTGAATTCACCACCAGCACACCGTTCTTGGTGGCGGTTGGAACATCAACGTTGTCGACGCCAACACCGGCGCGGCCGATGATCTTCAAGCGGGGCGCGGCTTCAATGATCTCCGCGGTCACCTGGGTGCCGGAGCGGATCATCAAGGCGTCGTACTCGCCAACGATGGACTTCAGCTCGTCGGCGGGCAGGCCCGTTCGCACATCAACCTGGGCAACCTGGGACAAGATGTCGATCCCCTTTTGGTCAATGGGGTCAGACACCAAAACTTTCGTCATCGTCCGCAGGCATGCGGTGGTCCAGTGTAGAGACCACTGCTGAAGGGCCAGAACTGATGGGACTGTGCGTGGCTGTGCTTCTGAAGGACACAGGCAGCCGCTCTGAGCTGACAGCCCTCTTGGAGGGGCAACCCGGGCTGCAACTGCGCGCGGTGGGCGCAGGCGGAATCGAGCCGGAAAAGGTGGTGGAGCTCAACCCAGCGCTGCAGCGTCAGGCGCGCCAACGGCAAATGGCCACCTGGCTGCTGCCGTTTGGTTTCGGCGCCGGCATGGTGTTCACCTTCATCACCAACCTCGACACCTTTGCCTTCGCTGGTCCCATCGGCCAGCCCCTGATTGGCGGCCTACTGGGACTGGGCTCCGGCTGGATGGGCAGCTTTGCTGCAGCGGCCAGCGTCACCAGCGACCGCGATGACCAAATCCGCACCGTGCGCAATCGCCTCAACGAAGGCCAATGCGTGCTGTTGATTGATGCGATGCAAAGCGAAGCCGTGCCCTGGGCCTTGATCCAGCGCTGCCGTCCCGCCAGCGTGGTGCGGCTCAAGGACGACTGATCGCCATGCTGCCGCGCCGCGATCTGCTCGAAGGGGCCCGCGATCCTGAGGCCCTCGAAGCCCTGATTCAGCAAGCCGAAGTGGTGCTGCGCACCTACCAGCCCAGCTGGAGTGCCTTCCTCACAGCCCCCCAGCGCGAAGAGGCCGAAGAGCGCTTGGCGCCTTTGGAGGAACTGCATCTACGCAGTGCCGGCGGCTTTCCCCAAGCCGAGCGGCGCCTGCTGCAAATCAGCCGCAGCGATCAAGCGGCTGATGCCGGCGAGCCAGCGCCGCTGGCCCTGATCGAAGTGAGCGGCAATTTCCTCTTTGATCCGGCCGATCCAGACGCCATCCGCGCTGCCTTGATCGATCAGCACCGCACCGATCCGCTCAGCCTGGGGGATGTGCTGGTGCGCGGCGATCGCGGCGCCCTGGTGATCGTCACCAGCACTGCCGCCACAACCCTGCTGGAGCAATCCCTGCAGGTGCGCAGCGTTGCGTGCCAGCTGCAAGCCGGGGATTGGAGCCGGCTTCCGGCCCAGGCCAGCAGCAGCAAAAGCCTGACCAGCGTGGAGGCCTCCCTGCGGCTCGATGCCATTGCCTCCGCTGGGTTTGGGGTCTCCCGGAGCAAAATGGCCACCTGGATTCGTCAAGGACGCATCCGCGTGGATTGGGCGGTGGTGACCTCACCAAGCCGCGAGCTGCAGAGCGGAGAGCGCGTCCAACTGGAGGGGCGCGGAGAACTGGTGTTGGATCGCGCTGATCGCACCAAGCGGGACCGCTGGCGCTTGCAGCTCACGCGCCGCCGGTAAGCCCTCGGTGTGGTGGTAAGTTCCTCTCTCGGCCAACGGCTTGCGGAGCTTCCCGCCCAGCCCAAAGCCCAGCGGGCGATTAGCTCAGAGGTAGAGCACTACCTTGACACGGTAGGAGTCACTGGTTCGATTCCAGTATCGCCCATTTCAACCACTCCCCCAGCATGCAAGATCCTGTCGTGGTGGTGGGTTTGGGCCGCTCAGGCATCGGTGCAGCGCGGCTCCTCAATGCACGCGGAGCCGACGTTTGGCTGCTGGAGAGCAACACCAGCCCTGAGTTGAAGCAGCGGGCCGATGCGCTCAGCGCCACAGGGATTCAGGTGGAGCTGGGCAAACCCCTCGCCCTGGAGAGCTTTGAGGCGCTGCCCCGCTGGCCTTCGGTGGTGGTGGTGAGTCCAGGCATCGCCTTCGACCATCCGGTTCTCAACCAATTGCGGGATCGCGGCTGCAGCGTGGTCGGCGAAGTGGAGCTCGCCTGGGACGCCATGGCGAGCATCCCCTGGGTTGGGATCACCGGCACCAATGGCAAAACCACCGTCACCTCCTTGGTGGCCCACCTGCTGCAACAGGGGGGCCTCGATGCGCCGGCTTGCGGCAACATCGGCGCCTCCGCCGCTGAACTCGCCCTGGCTTGCCTCGAGGGGGAGCAGCCCGAACGGGTGGTGGTGGAACTCAGCAGCTATCAGATCGAAGCGGCGCCATCGGTGCAGCCCAGCATTGGCGTGTGGACCACGCTCACCCCTGACCATCTCGACCGCCACGGCACGCTCGAGCGCTACCGCAGCATCAAGGCGGGGCTCTTGCAGCAGAGCCGGCGGCAGTTTCTCAATGCCGATGATCGTGATCTCTATGCCCATGCCGCCGAGTGGCCCCAGGCGCTTTGGGTGAGTGGTGGCGATAAAGAGCAGTTCAGCGCTGCGATGACACCGCATCTATGGGTGAGCGGCGGACAGCTCTGCAACCAAGACGGGCCGCTCTTTCCCTGCGACGCCTTGGCCATGCCTGGCGCCCACAACCGGCAGAACCTGGCCCTGGCCACGGCTGTTGCCCTGGAGTGCGGCCTTAGCCCCACGCAAATTGAAGCGGGCTGCCGCAGCTTCCCCGGCGTGCCCCACCGCTTGGAACGCATCCGCGAGCTCGGCGGCATCACCTATTACAACGACAGCAAAGCCACCAACTACGACGCCTCCTTGGTGGCGCTGCAATCGCTGGAGCGGCCGCTGGTGGTGCTGGCTGGCGGACGCGCCAAACGCGGAGAACCCGGCGCCTGGCTTGAGGCCCTGCGCCAAAAAGCAGCGGCCGTGGTGCTCTTCGGTGAAGCGCGAAGCACCTTCTGTGAATTACTGGGGAGTGCCGGCTATCCCGGTGTGATCGAACAACAAGAGCACCTCGAACAAGCCCTGCCACTGGCCCGCCAGCTGGCCGAACAGCTCAACTGCCAAGCGGTGCTGCTCTCACCAGCCTGCGCCAGCTTTGACCAATACCGCGATTTCGAGGTCAGGGGTGATCATTTCCGTCAGTTGGTGGAGGCCATGGCATGAGCGCCCGTGAACCCCAGTGGTGGCTGATGAAAAGCGAGCCCGATGTCTATGGAATCGACCACCTCAAGGCTGAGCAGACCACGCTTTGGGATGGCATTCGCAACTACCAGGCCCGCAATTTCATGCGGAGCATGGAAGTGGGTGATCGCGCCTTCTTCTATCACTCCAATGCCAAGCCACCCGGGATTGTTGGCTTGATGGAGGTGGTGGAAACGGGCATCACCGATCCCAGCCAATTCGACCCCAGCAACAAATACTTCGACCCCAAATCCAAACCTGAAGCGCCGCGCTGGGATTGCGTCAGGCTTCGCTACGTGGGCCGTTTCGCCTCGATGCTCAGCCTCGATGATCTGCGCCAGTCGTTTACCGAAGACGAGCTCGG
>JAAXIH010000140.1 GCA_012270465.1 Synechococcus sp. | reverse complement strand
AGAAAGCAATGAAGCCAAGAGTGATCCATAGGGCCGTGGTTGTTGTGGCGGCTTTGCCGCTACTGATTACGTCAGCAACAGGTTCGATCTACAGCTTGCTATTAGAGCAAGGGATTGATGCTTTTTGGCTGCTCAAAATTCATACGGGCCGCTTTGGAGTTGTTAATCTCCAGCCCTATTACTCCTGGCTGCTTGGAGTCCTAACGCTTCTTGCGATTGGCTCGGGCCTGCTCTTGCTTTGGAACAGGCCCAAGCGGACGTCTAGAAGCTGAAAGTCACACCTGTGCCGACATGGTGCTGGAAGCCTTTGCCCCAGCCTTCGCCACCTTTGGTGCTGTAGATCGGCTCCCAGTGAGCGAACACCACAGCGTTTTTGCTGATGGGATATTCCAGCTCGATTTCACCGCCCCAGTCAGTGCGTCCTGGCAGCTTGGCGTAGCTCCCGGGGCTGTAGAAGCGAGGGCCGCCTGAGAGGGTGACGTTGAGCTTGTCGTAGTTGAAGCCAAGGCCAGGCCAGATATCGGTGTAATTGCCGACATACATGCCATCGCTTTCCCAGCCGGTGGCGTTTTTGGCTGAGATGAAGAGGCCATCGGCAATGGTTTCCAGTCCGTCACCCAGGGCGAAGTTCACATCGCCATCGCCGAAGGCGTAGATGCCACCGAAGACCATTTCGTTCTTGAGGCCTTTGGTCTCTTCATCGCCTTGGTCAGCGGTCACGTAGTAGGGCTTCCACTCAGCTGAGAAGGCCAGCTTTTCGTTGGGCTCATAGCGCACCTGCACGTAGCCCTTGACGTCCGTGCGGCGATAGGGGGAGCCACTGCTATGTCCATGGTCTTCATGCTCTTCTTCGGCATGGTCGTCATCGCCCTCTTCCTCGTCGTGATGCTCATCTTCGTGCTCCTCAACGTGCACCAAGCCATAGAAGTGCTCGGCTTCTCCCCAGACGGCGGCCGGTCCAACCTGCGCCTCAATCGCGAAGCTGCCGCCGTTCTCTAGACCCCATTCCAGGACGCCACCGAACAGGCCATCGATGGCGTAGTGCTCGGGCTGGCCTTCTTCCACCAGGTTGTTCTCAAAGCCACCATGGCCTTCGATGGTGATCACTGGCCGTGCTCGGAATTCGCCAGGCTCGAGTTCTTCGCCTTCAACGCCTCCGTGGGCGTAGGCGTTCAGTTGCAGGGCATCAGCAACGGTCAGACCACTGAACAGGGCGGCGCTGAGTAGGAGGGATTGGCGAAGCATGGTTCAGAGAAGAGGGTGTTGAAGCGAATAGGTGGTTGAGGATCAGGACAGGGCAGCCCAGCGCGCAGACAGGCGCTCGGCTTGCTCTTGATTGCATTGACCTCCCTGGGCCGTCACGAAGGTGCAGACGTTGGTGGTGGCGGTTTGAACCAGGTTTTTGCCTGGAGCTAGGCCATCGGGATACAGCTGGCCAGAAGTAATCGGGATGCCGGAGCTGCGGCTAATGCGCCGCAGTGTTTTCGAAGGCGGCAGGCTTTCGGCAAAGATCGCCTTGGTGCCTGAAGTTTTGATGGCGTTGCTGATTTGGCCAAGGCTGGAGGGCCGTAGCGCGCCGCCAGGGGCGTAGGCATCCATCACGGGGAGTTCGCGGATGCCGTAGCGGTTGGCGAGGAAGCCAAAGGCCTTGTGCTTGCTCACGAGAACGCGGTTCTTTTCTGGAACCGTTGCGATCTGCGTTTGGCTCCAGCGCTCCAGGTCGCGCAGGATGGCGGCTGCCTGGCTTTGGCGCTCAGCGATGCCAGCAGCGGCGGAGTTGTCTGCTGCGGTTTTGAGCTTGTTGCTGACGACTCGCGACATCGCCACCACCTGGGTGGGGTCATGCCAAATGTGGGGGTCGTTGTCGGGATTGCTTGGAACGGCGAGCTCACCAACCGAGACAACAGGGATGTTGGTCTTGGCTGTTTTGAGCGACGGCGTGAGGTTGTAGCCGTTGATCAAAACAAGCTTGGCCTTGGCAAGTTCAGCCCGCTGGCTGGGCTTGAGCTTCATGCCGTGGGGGTCCTGTCCTGCTTTCACCAAGCAGGAGACCTCAGCTGCGTTGCCAGCGAGGGTTTTGGTGAGGTCGCACAGCACACCATCGGCTCCAATCACCAGTGGTGCTGCTGCTGCGGAAGCCAGAAGGGAGCTTGCGCCTGCAGCTAACAGGGCAAGGCCAGAGCCAGAAGCCACGAGAAATATCCTCTGCAAGAACGATAATCATTCTCATTCTTGTCCTGTCGCTGGGCTCCAGCCGGTGTTCAGTTCCGCTGCTGACTTGCTCTTGGCAGCAGTAAAAGCAGCAAGCAGCTCAGGCCAATCAGCGGGCCTGGCGGCAGATCCAACGCCAGTGAGAGGCCAAAGCCTGCCGCGCTGCAGCTGGCGCCAATGGCCGCGGCTTTGAGGCTGGCTTCCTTCAGGCTGAGCGAGGAGTGCAGTGCCACAACAGCAGGTGCGCACAACAAAGCAATCACCAAAATCACACCCACAGCCGCAATCGCGCTGACGATCACCAGGGTGCTGACCACGGCCAGCAGGGTGTGCAGGCGTTTGATGTTGATCCCCGCTGCTTCAGCGCCATCGGGATCGACTCCGCTGAACACCAGTGCCCGGTAATTGCTGACCAAAAAGCCCAGGCTGAGTGCAGCAGCCAACAGGGTTTGCCAGAGGTCGCGCCAACCTGCGGTGAGCAGATCGCCAAAAAGCAAGGGTTCAAGGTCGACGCGCACATTGAGCAGCGACAGCAGCAACACGCCTCCCGCCAGGCTGCCCGCTAGCACCGTGTTGATCACGGCCTCTTGTTGCTGCTTGTGGGAGCGGATCAGCCCTTCGGCTAGCAGTGCTGCAGCCAGGCCGCTGAGCCAGCCGCCAATCGCTGGATCAAGGTTCAAGGCCAGGGCGATGGCCAATCCAGGCAGCACCCCATGGGCCACCAAATTGGCTTGCAGGATGCGCCGCTGGGTTAACAGCACCGTTCCTGTGGCTGAGCAGATCAGTCCCTCAAGCAGGGCAAATAGCAAAGGCAGGATCCACCAAGACATCGCCGCCATGGCTCAGTGCTGACAGCCGCTGCGGCTGGCGATCAGGTCATTCAGTTGGGGGCCAACCTGATGGGGCGGACCGTCAAACAGCAGTTGGCGATCAACCACCACCACGCGGTCGTAGTTCTGCAGAGCCGTGCCCCAGTCATGGCTACTGAGGCAGATGCAGCGTCCTGCTTTGGCTTGCTCGCGCAGGAGCGCCAGCACACTTTGGCGCGCTGGCGGGTCCATGGCTGAGCAGGGTTCATCCAGCAACAAGGTGTTGCTGCTTTGGGCCAAACAAGCAGCCAAAAGCACCCGTTGTTGTTGGCCGCCTGATAGTGCGCACAATCGCGTATTACCAAAGGCTTCCATCCCCACACTGGCCAGGGCGGTATTGGCATCGCGATCAACAGCAGGCTGTTTGCCGCTGCATCTGAGTTTCACCATCTCCAAGGCTGTGATCGGAAAGCGCCAATCAATGCGTCCCCGCTGCGGCATCAAGACCACCTGGTGGCGGCAGCGGCTGATGGGTTGCTCGCCCAGCAACACCTCCCCTTGGTTAGGGGTGAGTTGGCCTTGCAGCATCTGTAGCAAGGTGGATTTGCCGGCTCCATTGGGACCGATCAAGGCTGTGAGCTCGCCTGCGCGAAGCGTCAGCGAGATGCCATCAACAGCCCATTGCTCGCCATAGCGGTAGCTGAGTTGCTTGGCCTT
>JAAXIH010000180.1 GCA_012270465.1 Synechococcus sp. | reverse complement strand
AACAATGTGTTCCTGGTGTGGATTCCTGAGCGCAACGAAGCTGCAACCGGCCGCGTTTCACCAATTAGCCAGCAATTACTCAAAGTGGCCGATCACGACTTACCGAAAGGCCACGTGATCCGCTGCCCGCTCACGGCTGCCGATTTTTACGACAAAGACGGCCATCAAAACGAAGCCGGTTCGAAGGTCATCTACAACTGTGTGGCCCAGGCACTCACCCAGGCCAGCCAAAGCAACGATCAGAAGATCGAGTAGATAAACGGCGCCACCACAGAACCCTGGGTAAACACAATCAGAGCCCCCATCAAGACGATGGTGATGATCAAAGGCGCCAACCAATACTTCTTACGAACCCGCAGAAAATCCCAGATGTCCTTGGTCAGATCGAGCAGGGCATCCATAGGACTAAGGCAGCGCTTAAGCGTTAAAAGATGCGCGTCAGATTAATGCCCGCTGTGTGGCGCTTTTCCCGGTAGGTGGTCAGTTGCTGGCTGCGTCGACGCAAGGGGTCATAGCCCGTCAGGCGCATCACAAACGCGATCGGTTGCAACACCAGCAAAAACACGGCCCCAAGAATGATGTGGCTGTTAAACCACCCCAGGGCATGGCCCAAGGCCATCCACCACTGGTAGGGCTGCCGCAGGGTGCGCGGAGCGATCAAACCCAAACTCAGTGCTGGGATCGCAATCCAAAGGGTCCAGCTATGGAAGCCATGCCCCCTGAGGGCTGGCAGAAGCCATCCCAATAGGACAGGGAAGGCAATGGCGAGCAGCAGACCGAACTCGCGCAGCTGCTTGGTGGTGGGTGAGGTGGCCATACGGGTCAATCGAGTTCGAACTCCTGCATCCAGCGCTCATCGCGCTCTTCTGCTGGCTGCTCTTCTTTCAGCAGCAGCTGATTTTCCAGCACCAACACATCCATCTCGGTGCGCATGAAGCAGCGGTAAGCATCCTGCGGCGTGCAAACGATGGGCTCTCCGCGCACGTTGAAGGAGGTGTTCACCACCGTGGGGCAACCCGTGCGGCGCTGAAAGCTCTTGATCAGGTTGTAGTAGCGGGGGTTGGTGCTGGGGCTCACGGTCTGCACCCTGGCGGAATAGTCCACATGGGTGATCGCCGGAAGCTCTGAGCGAGCAATGTTGAGCTTGTCGATGCCAAACAGCTTCTCCTGCTCAGCCGTCATGGGTTTGCAGAGGCTCTCTTTCACCGGGGCCACCAGAAGCATGTAAGGGCTCTTGCTGGTGAGCTCAAACTGATTGCTCACCTCTTCCTCCAACACCGAAGGAGCAAAGGGGCGGAAGCTCTCGCGGTATTTGATCTTCAAATTCATCACGCTCTGCATCTGCTGATTGCGTGGATCGCCAATGATTGAGCGCCCCCCCAGCGAACGGGGCCCGAACTCCATGGCGCCGTTAAACCAACCGATCACCTTGCCCTGATCCAGCAATTCAGCCAAACGCTCAAACAACAGAGGGTCTTCCAGGGCATGGAAGGGGGCCTTGATCTGCTCGAGATAGGAGCGAATTTCGGCGTTCTCAAAGCGGGGGCCCAAATAGGTGCCCTTCATGCCATCACCGCTCTGCACCTGGCGGGGCTGATCGAAATGCTGATGCCATGCCACCAAAGCGGCCCCAAGCGCTGAGCCCGCATCACCACTGGCTGGTTGAATCCAAACCTGATCAAAAATGCCTTCACGCAGCAGCTTGCCGTTGGCCACGCAATTGAGGGCCACACCACCGCTCAAGCAGAGATTGCGGGCGCCGGTTTCCTCTTGAAGGCTGCGGGCCAACTTGACCACGATCTCTTCAGTCACCACCTGAATGGAGGCGGCCAGATCCATATGGAACTGGGTGAGCTCGGTTTCCCCTTTCCGCGGCGGCCTGCGGAACAACTTGTGGAACTTGCGGCCCGTCATGCGGAAGCCGCGATGGAACTTGAAGTAGCTCAGGTCCAGCCGGTAGGTGCCATCGGGCTTGATATCAATCAGATGGTCTTTGATCTGATCGACGTACTTGGGCTCGCCATAGGGGGCCAAGCCCATCAATTTGTATTCGCCGGAATTGACCTTGAAACCGCAGTAGTAGGTGAAGGCCGAATAGAGCAGGCCTAAGGAATGGGGGAAGTTGATTTCCCACAGCGGCTTGAGGCTGCTGCCCTCACCCAGCCAAGCCGAGGTGGTGGCCCATTCACCGACCCCATCCATGCAGAGCACAGCCGCCGACTCAAAGGGGCTGGGATAAAAGGCAGCACCAGCGTGGGAGAGGTGGTGCTCACTGAACAGCAGCTCGGGAAGCTCAGCCTCTGAGCCCATCGATTCGGCCACAGCCTTGAGCTGTTTTTTGAGCTCGGTCTTGAGGAAGAGCTTTTCCTTCAGCCACACCTGCATGGCCGCCACAAACGAGCGCCCTCCACGGGGCGCAGCGCCGAGATAGGTCTCGAGTAAGCGCTCAAAGGTGAGCAGCGGCTTTTCGTAGTAGATGACCGCATCGAGATCGGCCAAGGTCAGCCCTTGGCTTTCCAGGCAGTAACGCACCGCATGCTGCGGGAAGCGGGAATCGTGCTTTTTGCGGCTGAAGCGCTCCTCTTGAGCAGCAGCTGTGGCCACACCATCCACCACCAGAGCAGCAGCGCTGTCGTGGTAGTAGGCAGAAAGGCCGAGGATGCGCACCAGATACCAGCCGGGGCGCGCAGTCTCCCATGGGGGGCCATCAAAAGCCAGACTGCAGCGATGACCAACCCCTTGCCCGCTAGCGACCCCTGCGTGCACTGCGGTTTTTGCCTGCCCACCTGTGCCAGCTACCGGGTGCTCGGCACAGAAATGGACTCCCCCAGAGGGCGCATCCATACCCTCAAAGCCATTGCCGCCGGCGAGCTGGAACTCGATGCCGCCGTGGCCCCCCATTTCGATAGCTGCCTGGGCTGCTTTGCCTGCGTCAGCGCCTGCCCTGCTGGGGTGCGCTACGACCAGCTGATTGAGCAGGTGCGCCCGCAGCTCAACCAAGCCGAATTAAGGAGCCCCTGGCAGCAGCAACTCAGGCGTTTGCTTCTGGGAGTAATCCCTTACCCGCAGCGGCTGCGCGCCCTACTGCAACCTTTTCGGCTCTATGCCGGTGGACCGCTGCAGCGCTTGGCTCGCCTCAGCGGGCTGGTGAAGCTGTTCGGCCCGGAAGTTGCCGCGATGGAGCAGCTCCTACCGGCACTACCTTCAGGCGCCTTTGGGCCTGACCCCCAAGGCGTGCGGCCAGCAACGGGGACCAAGCGTGCCCGGGTTGGCCTGGTGCTGGGCTGCGTGCAACGGGTGTTTGATCCAGCCGTGAATCACGCCACCATCGCTGTGCTGCAAGCCAATGGTGTGGAGGTGGTGCTGCCAGCCAGCCAAGGCTGCTGCGGCGCAGCCAGCCATCACCAAGGGGAGCTCGAGCAAACGCGTGATCTAGCCCGCGATCTGGTGAAACAGTTCGAGGGAGAGCCCTTGGATGCTGTGCTGGTGGCAGCCTCCGGTTGCGGCCACACCCTCAAGCAATACGGCGAACTGCTGCCTGGTGAAGCGGGCTTTTCAGCCCCCGTGCTGGATGTGCATGAGTTCCTCAGCCAGCTCGGCTTGAGCGAAACCTTCCAAGCCCAGTTGCAGCCCCTGCCGAAAGCAGTGGCTTATCACGATGCCTGCCACATGATTCATGGCCAAGGCATCGCCGCCCAGCCGCGGCAATTGCTGCGCGCCATCCCTGAGCTGCAACTGCGCGAAGCCA
>JAAXIH010000032.1 GCA_012270465.1 Synechococcus sp. | reverse complement strand
TGAACACCTCAGCGATCTGCTCGCCGTTCATGCCCTTGACCCGCTTCATCAGGTCATAGGCCTCGGCCAAGATCTGCTCGATGCCGTACTCAATGCCGTTGTGGACGGTCTTGACGAAATGGCCTGAGCCGCCCGGGCCGATGTAAGTGACGCAAGGTCCGTCTTCCACCTGGGCAGCCATCTTGGTGACCAGGCTTTCGATGGCGTCGTAAGAGGCCTTGGTTCCTCCCGGCATCATGCTCGGCCCCTCTAGGGCACCTTTGGCCCCACCGGAGACACCCATGCCAATGAAGCCAAAGCTCTGGCTTTCGAGCTTGGCCACGCGACGTTCGGTGTCTTTGTACTCGGAGTTGCCTCCGTCAATCAGCAGGTCGCCCGTTTCCAAGTACGGCGAGATTTGATCGATCACCGCATCCACGGCACCGCCGGCCTTCACCATCATCAAGATGCGGCGCGGCCTTTCGAGCTTGTCGACGAATTCTTGGAGTGTGTAGGCCGGTTGAATCTGTTTGCCGGCACCACGGCCAGCCATGAACTCATCGGTCTTCTGCCGGGTGCGGTTGTAAACCACGCTGGAGAAGCCATTGCGCTCAGCATTGAGCACAAGGTTTTCACCCATCACACCAAGCCCGATCAGGCCGAAATGCCCCTTGCCCATAGTGCCCCGCATGGAACCAGTCACAGCAAGTGTGGCCACGCCTGGCTTAAGGGCCTACTAAGGCACTGATTCAGATCACCATCCCGTCAGGAATCGAAGCGTTTTTGGTGATCACCACGATCCCGCCGCGAATGTAGAAGCCCAGCTCAGCGCGATCAGCTTCCTCAACGTTGTCTTTGTTGATGATGCTGACGTTGCTGCCAATGCGGACGTTCTTATCGAGGATGGCTTTTTTCACGGTGGTTCCGCGGCCCACACCCATGGGGATGCCGCCACGCTCACGCAAAATGGCTCGCTCTTCACCGGACTCATAGAAGTCGTTGCCCATCACCAAGGTGTCTTGCAAGACAACCTCGTCTTCGATTCGGCTACGAACACCCAAGACGCAGTGGTGAATGCTGCAGGCTTTAACGATGGAGCCCTCACCAACAATCGAGTCGGTGACCTGCGCGTCCTGAAGCTTGGAGGGCGGCAGGTAGCGATGCCGGGTATAGATCGGAAAACGCTTGTCGTAGAAGGAGAACGGAGGACGGGGCTGGGTCGTCAACGCCAGGTTGGCCTCATAGAAGGCGCGGATGGTGCCGATGTCTTCCCAGTAGTCGTCGAAGAGATAGGAGCGAAGCTTCAAGCCATCGTCGAGGGCCTTGGGGATGATCTCCTTGCCGAAGTCGGTGGCGCCTGGGTTTTCAGCTAAGAGGCGGAAGAGCACATCGCGCTTAAAGACATAGATGCCCATGGAGGCCAGGAACGGCCGGCGCTGAGCCTCTTCTGCGCTCAGGCCCATGCTGGCGGTATCGCAGGTCATCTCATCGAGCGCCTCGCCTTTGGGCTTCTCACGGAACTTGGTGATGGCAGCTTCAGCGCCGGTGTGCATCAAGCCAAAGCTTTGGGCTTGCTCACGATCCACCGGCAGGGCTGCCACGGTGAGGTCAGCGCCGCTGGCACGGTGCTGAGCCACGAAATGGGCGTAGTCCATCCGGTAGAGCTGGTCGCCGGAGAGGATCAACACCTCGTCGATGTCCCACTCCTGGAGCAGCCATTCGTATTTACGAACCGCATCGGCAGTGCCCTCAAACCAGCTGGGGCTATCGGGGGTTTGCTGCGCAGCCAACACCTCAACAAAGCCCTGGTCAAAACCAGAGGAGAGGTTGAAGGTCTGGGCGATATGGCGATTGAGCGATGCGCTGTTGAACTGCGTCAGCACATAGATCTTGTTGATGCCGCTGTTGATGCAGTTGCTAACCGGGATATCAATCAGGCGGTATTTGCCCGCCAGCGGCACGGCCGGTTTGGCCCGCATTTTGGTGAGCGGATACAGCCGCGTCCCAGCACCGCCACCGAGAATGATTGCGAGAACCCGTTTCATCAACCCCTGGCAGCGCGGCCACTTTGGGCCCAGGGCCCCAATTGATCAAGGGGTTGACGCCATATCGGCCGAGTTAATTTGCGTCGCTGCGATCTCGTTCTGCGTCATCCCCGGGCAGATCAAACAATCGCTGTGCCGCAGCCATCGAATCCAGCCGCTGTTGGCGTGGCTGCGGGGCCCGCAACGCCGTGGTTGGGCCGTGCAGGATCTTGTTGATCAAGCCCTTGGTAAGTGCTTCGACCACTTGCTTTTCACGCTGTGAGAAGTCGGATCCCATGCGACTGAGCGCTTTGAGCAACTCCTGCTTACGGATCTCTTCAAACTGCTGACGCATGCGGTTGATGGTGGGCACCGCCTCAAGACCATCCCACCAATCGAGAAAGGCTTGACGGTCTTCATCAAGCAACACCTCAGCCTGTTGAGCCAACTGCTGCCGCGCAGCAACATTGCGCTCCACAACCTCCTGCAGGTCATCGACGTCGTAGCTCAGGGTCCCAGACACATCAGCCGCATCGGAGCTGATGTTGCGGGGCACACCAATGTCCACCAGCATCAACCGCGCTTGACGCGTGATCGCTTCAAGGCGCTGGCGATCAATGATCGGCTCATCAGCGCCGGTGCTGGTGAACAGCAAGGTGTTGGCCGCCAACTGCGCATCGAGCTGATCGAGCCCGCAGCAGGTGATCACCAAATCAGGGAAGTCTTTGGCGAGGGCTTCAGCCTTGGCCACCGTGCGGTTCACCACCGTGATGCTGCGTGCCCCTTTCGACTGGAGGTGTTGGAGCAGTAGGCGGGCCATGCGGCCAGCACCCACCACCGCCACCTTCTCTTGGGAGAGGGAGACCAGATCATCAACGCCCTGCTCCTGGCCCACCTTGAGCTGAGCCAGTTCAACGGCAGCTGAACTGATCGAGACTGCACCTGATCCGAGATTGGTTTCACTGCGAACCCGTTTACCGGTGCTAACGGCCTGGTTCAGCAATCGATTGAGGATCGGGCCAATGGACTTGTGGTCCTGGCCCAAGCGATACATCTTTTTGACCTGGCTGAGAATCTGCCCCTCACCCAGCACCAAGCTGTCGAGGCCAGCACTCACCCGCAGCAGGTGCTGGATGGCCTCTTCGTGATGCAGCGCAAACAGGTGGGGCTGAAGATCGGGATCAGCCAGGCCGCTGTGATTGGCAAGAAAATCTCGAATCGCTGCCACACCATCGTCTGGATGGCGCAGCAAGGAATAGATCTCGAGGCGGTTACAGGTACTGAGGATTGAGGTCTCAAGGACCTGCTCGTGGGAGCGCAGGGACTGGAGAGAGGTCTCCAGATGGTGTTCCGGAATGCTTAGCCGCTCACGCACCTCAACCGGCGCCGTTCGATGGCTAAGCCCGACGACGGCGAGATGCATGCGTCAGTTCAGAGTGATCAAAACGGGGCCAGGCCTAGGCCCAGCCCCGACTATGCCAGAGCTCAGCGCAGAGCAATGCTCTGAGCGCCAGGCTTGATGTGAACTGTGTCAGTGAAACGGGCTGAGTTGTCCAGGGTGCTGATCACCAGGCTGCTGGTGCGAACACAGTCGCTCTCGAACTTGACGCCGCCAAACAGCAGGCCATCGGTGATGCCGCTACCGGCGAACACCACATCCTTGCCAGAAGCCAGCTCATTGGCCTCATAGACCTTGTCGGGGTCGCTGATGCCCATCTCAGCCAGGCGAGCCAGGTTGCCTTCACGGGTCAGGCCTTCCCACTCCTTGGTTT
>JAAXIH010000233.1 GCA_012270465.1 Synechococcus sp. | reverse complement strand
GATTCGAACTTGCTGCTGGCCACCTATGGCGTTGCTGGTTTAGGCCTTGGCTTGCAGCGGGCTTCTCAGGTGATCCTGCTGGAGCGTCCTTGGACGCCCGGTGATGCCGAGCAGGCGGAGGATCGTTGCCACCGTTTTGGCACCCGCCGCACCGTGGAATGCCATTGGCTTCAGCTCGGCGGTGCTGACGCCTTGGTGGATGGCTTGATCCTCAGCAAATCCGAGCGGATTGAAGTGGTGCTGGGTCGTCAGCGGCGGCAGCTGCGCCGCCAAGGCTTGGCCCGCATGCTCGATGAACTGCTGCAGAGCTAACGGCAGCTATCGGCCCGCACCAAAATTTCGGCGCGCAGGTCGTTGTGGCTCTTCGCTCCGTTGGTCTCGAGCAGAGCCGCGGCTTGGGCGATGTCTTGGCAGGCGGCTTCCTTGTTCTGCAGCAAGGTGTGCAGCAGGAAGCGATCGTTGTGGGGCCGCGGATCCTGGGGATGGGCTTTCACCACCCGGTTGCAGCGCTGCAAGGCTCTGTCCAGGGCATTGGCTTCCACATCGGCTAAGCAGCTGTCCGCCTCCAAATGGCTGGAGCGGCACGCACCCAGGATCACCAACCCCATCCCCACACCGATGGCTTTGGTCAGCTGACCCTTGCCCATGACGCGTCAGTAGCTGTAGCGGTCGTCGTCGCTGGTGCTGCTTTCGTTGCTCAGGCCGGCATCAAAGTCCTTGCCTGCGGTTTCGCTGCCCGAATAGAGCGCGCCCAGGTACTTGCCGCAGTCTTGGTATTTGTCCTGTTTGGTGACGACGCTCTCGGTCATCATCACGGCCGCGTGTTTCGGCGAGGTCTTGAACAGGCCATTGCCCTGGCGCTTGATGCGCTCGTAAGCCGCTTTCCAGCTCACGTTGTGGGAATTGCCCGTCTTGCGCATGAAGCAATAGATCTCGGCTCCTTTATCTCCGGCTTCATTGGCCTCAGCCGGCAGGCTGCCCATGCAGCTCAGCCCTAGGGCCAACGCCATGAGTTGGTAGCGCTTAGCGGCCATACCTGTCCCCAGCTTGATGAACTGGGCCAAAGGTATCGATCCCTTCCCGTCTGTCCAGGGTGGTTGAGCCGGCCTCCCTTGAGCGAAGCCCGTCTCTGTGTTGTCATCCGCTTGACGTCTGGGTTCAGCCCGTGGAACCGCTGTCTTTCCGCATCACGCGCAGCACTGAGGGGTTGGCCGAAACCTTGGCCACCCTCTCCCATCGGCTGATCAAGCTGGAGCAGCGCTTGGCGGCGATGGAGCTTCAGCTGCAAAACCAGATGGCCCCCCATCCGCAGGAGCTCGAAGCTCTGCAATCGGTGGATACCTTGCTGGCCGATTGCCGTGAGCTCTTGGCCACATCGGCTCCCGAGATGGACCAAGCCGCTTAGAATTAGTACACCTGTACTGATTGCATGGCGGTCGTTGCGGCGGGCTTCCCCAGCCCAGCCGATGACTACCTCGAAGCGGGGGTTGACCTCAATCGCCAGCTGATTGCGCGCCCCCTCAGCACGTTTGTGTTGCAGGTCAGTGGTGATTCGATGCTGGCCGACGGCATTCACCACGGCGACTTGCTGCTGGTGGATCGCAGCCTGCAGCCCCAGCCGGGCCGGGTGGTGGTGGCGGTGCTCGATGGCGCCTTCACGCTCAAGCGGTTGGAGTGCCATGGCGGCCGCTTGCGTTTACAGGCGGCCCATCCCGGTTATCCGCCGTTGGACTTGGACGGTTGCAGCGCGGTTCAGATCTGGGGTGTGGCCACCCATGTGATCCATCCCCTGTGAGCGCCCATGGCAGCAGCGCTGGCTCTGATTGATTGCAACAACTTCTATGCCTCGTGCGAGCAGCTGTTTGATCCAGCGCTGCAGGGCCAGCCGGTGGTGGTGCTCTCCAATAACGATGGCTGCATCGTGGCCCGCAGCCGTGAGGCCAGGCAGCTGGGCATTGCCATGGGCACGCCCTATTTCCAGGTGGCGGATCGCCTGCGCGATCAGCAAGTGGTGGTGCGCAGCTCCAACTACGCCCTCTATGGCGATATGAGCCAGCGGGTGATGGCCCTGTTGAAGCAGCAGGTGCCGGAGTTGGAGGTGTATTCCATCGATGAAGCCTTCGCCCGTTTGCCATCCCTGCCCGCCGATGAGCTCAGTCGCTGGGCTGCAGAGCTGCGGGTGGTGGTGCGTCAGCAGTTGGGCTTGCCCATTGCCCTTGGCATGGCCCCCTCGAAGGTGCTGGCCAAGTTGGCCAATCGCTTGGCCAAGCGGGATCCCGCCCGCACGGGCGTTTGCAATCTGCTGCTGGAGCCCCAGCTGCCGGATCGCTTGGCGGAGGTGGCCGTTGAGGATCTCTGGGGTGTTGGTCGCCGCTTGGCGCGCTGGTGCCGTTTACGCGGCTTGTCCACAGCGCTGGATCTGGCGCAGGCTGATTCCGCCTTGATTCGCCAGGGCTGGGGAGTGGTGGGGCTGCGCCTGCAGCAGGAGTTGCGCGGGATCAGCTGTCTGGCCTTGGAGAGCGAGCCGGCCGCCAAGCAGGAAACCTGCGTGAGCCGCAGTTTTGGCACAGCGGTGTTGGACCGTCTCAGCCTGCGGGAGGCGGTGGCAGCCCACGTGGTGCGGGGCGCGGAAAAGCTGCGCCGTCAGGGGCAACGGGCGGGCCGACTCACGGTGTTTGTGCGCACGAGCCCTTTTGCAGCTGGGTTTTATGCCAACAGCATCAGCGTGGGTTTGCCGCTGGCAACAGCGGATACCGCCGTGTTGTTGCAGCGGGCTCTGCCACTGGTGGATCAGTTGTTTCGCCATGGGTATGCCTTTCAAAAAGCCGGGGTGCTGCTGGGCCAGTTGCAGCCGCAGGAGCATTTGCAGCACCACCTGTTGGTGCCGTGTTCCCCTCAGCAGCTACGGCGCCGCAGTCGTTTGTTGCAGGCCGTCGACGGGCTGAACCAGCGCTTTGGAACGGGCACCGTGCAGTGGGCTGCCGTGGGTGTGGAGCCGGATTGGTGCATGCGGCGTCAGCACTTGTCTGCCCACTTCACGACCAGCAAGGCCGATCTGCCCATGGTGTCTGCCCATGAATAAATGCGAAAAAATTTTGAAATCCACACGCTCTGGGGCCTTTGGTGTGCCATGGCCCCTGGTCAGGGGTGGCAGAATAAAAAGAAAGCGAACCATGGCATCTCTCGCCTCCGTTCACCCGCAGTCCTGTCCTTACACACCGCTCAGTAATCGTCGCGGTTTTGTTGACAGCGGACATCAGATCGAAAAGTTGGAATTTGCCCTAGCTGTTGCCGTTGGCCGCGGTGATCAGCAGCGCATTCATGAGCTGCGTCAACGCATTGCCGATCTCGGCGACAATCGCGAAGAACCGGGCACCTGATCCATTCCGTTCCATTCAAAACGGGTCATTGTTGCTATTGCCTTTTGGCCCATGATTTGGCAGGGTTGAAAGAGATTGACGGGCAGCAAATCGTTCGCTGAGAAATGCTTACACAAATACGATCAGGTGATGTGAGAGAAGCATCGAAGAGTAGTAGTTCGGTTGACCAAGAGCGGGATCAGCTCAAGGCTGAAGCGCAGCAGTTTTATGAAGCTGCGAAAGCGAAAGCAGAAGCTGGTGAGGTCACCGAGGCAGGGCTTTTAATCCTGAAGGGTTTGAATTGTGAGCGGCGCGCAAAAGCCAGAGGGCCTCAAGTGTTAGGCCTGATTCGCAAACGCGACTGAGCTTAGAAATTGAATAAGCGGGTGACCGGACTCGAACCGGCGACGTTCAGCTTGGGAAGCTGACATTCTA
>JAAXIH010000183.1 GCA_012270465.1 Synechococcus sp. | reverse complement strand
ATGAACTGCCCGTTCCACGTGCTCACCTACGCCAGCACCTTGCGCAGCTACAAGGAGCTGCCGATCCGCTGGGCCGAATTGGGCACGGTGTATCGCTACGAGCGGCCAGGCGTGATGCACGGGCTGATGCGGGTGCGCGGCTTCACCCAGGACGACGCCCACGTGTTCTGCCTGCCTGAGCAGATCAGCGACGAAATCCTCAAGATCCTCGATCTCACCGAGACGATCCTGTCGGCTTTTGATTTCCGCAACTACGAGATCAACCTCTCAACCCGGCCGGAGAAATCCATCGGTGATGACGCCGTGTGGGACCTGGCCACCAAGGGCCTCACCGAAGCCCTGCAGCGCAAGGGCTGGGACTACAAGATCGATGAAGGCGGCGGCGCGTTCTATGGCCCCAAGATCGATCTAAAGATCGAAGACGCCATCGGGCGCATGTGGCAGTGCTCAACGATTCAGCTGGATTTCAACCTGCCTGAACGCTTCGGCCTGGAATACGTCGCCGCCGATGGCTCCAGGCAGCGGCCGATCATGATCCACCGGGCCATTTTCGGCTCCCTGGAACGGTTCTTCGGGATCATGACCGAGAACTACGCCGGCGATTTCCCCTTCTGGCTGGCCCCTGAGCAAATCCGGCTGCTGCCGGTCACCGATGAGGTGATGGGCTATGCCGAAACGATCCAAAGCGAGCTCACAGCCGCTGGCATCCGCAGCCGCATTGATCGCAGTGGCGAGCGCCTCGGCAAACTGATTCGCTCAGGTGAGCAGCAAAAGATCCCAGTGCTCGCGGTGATCGGCGCCCAAGAAGCGGAGCAGGGCAGCTTGAGCCTGCGCAGCCGCCGGCAGGGCGATCTTGGTTCGGTGGCCCTCAGCCAAGTGCTGAGCGCCGCCAGCGCAGCCAACGCCGCACGGGCCGCGGGATTGGAGCTGGGCAACTCTTAACCGAAGCACCCACTGCCATGGCCAGCCTGAGCGGGATCGGGTGGGCTGATGACACTGCTGCTGGCCGGTGATCTGGGCGGAACCAAAACCTTGCTGGCGCTGTATCGCAGCGACGGCGACCAACTGAGCTGCGTTGCCCGCGAGCGCTACATCTCAGCGGAATGGCCCCACCTCGGGCCAATGCTGAAAAGCTTTCTGAGCGATCACAACAACAACGGCGCTGAGGTGGCCGCCGGCTGCATCGCCGTGGCCGGACCCGTGCGTCAAGGGCGCGCCCACATCACCAACTTGCCCTGGGATCTCGAACAATCCGCCCTGGCTGCTGATGGAGGTCTCAAGCAGCTGGAGCTGGTGAATGATTTCGCCGTGTTGGTCTATGGGCTCCCCCATCTGAGCGAGGAGCAGCAGGTTGTGCTGCAGCAGGGGGAGGCTGATCCCCAAGGTCCGATCGCCATCCTCGGTGCGGGCACAGGGCTGGGCATGGCCAGCGGCGTGCGGCTCGCCAACGGAGCCTTGATGACCCTGCCCAGCGAAGGCGGACACCGGGAATTTCCGCCCCGCAATGCCGAGGAGATGCTGATGCTCGGCTGGCTGCGGCGCGAATTGCAGCTCGAGCGGCTCTCGATTGAGCGCATCGTTAGCGGCACCGGCCTGGGCCTGGTGTTCCTGTGGTTGCTGCATTGCGGCGGCGAGCAACCCATCAGCGACCTGCATCAGGCCGCCATGGACTGGCATCAGCAAGCTCCTGGCACCCCAGGGCGCCCCGATCTGCCTGCCCTGGTGGCGCAGCGGGCCCGCGAAGGCGACGTGCTGGCCAGCAAGGCTGAGCAGATTTGGCTGGGGGCCTACGGCTCAGCAGCTGGTGATCTGGCGCTGCAAACCCTCTCCACCGGGGGCCTCTGGGTGGGCGGCGGCACTGCCATCAAGCAACTCGAGCGGCTGCAAAGCGAGGCGTTCTTGGCACCGATGCGCTGCAAAGGCCGTTTTGAAGGCTTCATCAACAAGCTGCCCGTGCGGGCCCTGGTGGACCCTGATGCCGGCTTGTTCAGCGCCGCTTGCCGTGCGCGCATGCTGGCAGGATGCCTTCAATAACGGGCTGAGCCGCCCAACGCACACCGATGGGAAAACCGGAGATCGGCACCACCGTGGTGGTGGATGTCCCCGCGACAACCGCCAATCTCGGCCCCGGCTTTGACTGCCTTGGGGCAGCGCTTGATCTCAATAACCAGTTCCAGCTCAAGGTGCTGGAGGGCGGCGCCGAACGCTTCGAGCTGATCATCGAAAGCAAAGAGGGCTCCCACCTGCGCGGCGGCCCCGACAACCTCGTTTACCGCGCTGCCCAGCGGGTGTGGCGTGAAGTGGGCATGCAGCCGATCGCCTTGGAAGCCAGGGTGCAGCTGGCCGTACCGCCAGCGCGGGGCATGGGCAGCAGCGCCACCGCCATCGTGGCGGGCCTGATGGGAGCCAATGCCCTGGCCGGCGAGGCCCTGGGCAAGGAAAAACTGCTGGAGCTGGCCATCGACATCGAAGGCCATCCCGACAACGTGGTGCCCTCGTTGCTTGGCGGGCTCTGCCTCACGGCCCAGGCCGCGTCGCGGCGCTGGCGCGTGGTGCGCTGTGAATGGCACGAGAACGTGCAAGCGGTGGTGGCCATCCCCAGCATTCGGCTCTCCACGGCCGATGCCCGCCGGGCCATGCCCAAGCAGATCGTGGTGCCCGATGCGGTGTCCAACTTGGGCTCGCTCACCCTGCTGCTGCAGGGATTGCGCAGTGGCAATGGCGATCTGATCACCGATGGCATGCACGACCGGCTGCATGAGCCCTACCGCTGGCCGCTGATCCAAGGCGGCAGCGCCGTGCGCAAAGCGGCGATGGATGCTGGCGCTTGGGGCTGCGTGATCAGCGGCGCTGGACCCAGCCTGCTGGCCCTCTGCCCGCCGGAAAAAGGGCGCGCCGTGGCTGAAGCCATGGAAAAGAGCTGGGAACGCGAAGGGGTGAACACCCGCGCCTTGCCGTTGAAGCTGCAAAGCGGCGGCAGCCGCTGGCGCCCCAAAAGCAGCTGAGTAGATCTACCCACAACGCTCAGCCCTGACTGATAGGTTGAGCCGTACGTATCGCAAGCGCGTCCCGTGGATCTCAGCCTGATTGTGCTGTTACCCCTGGCTGGCGTGCTTGCCCTTGTGCTGCTGCCAGCTTCGCTGCAGAAGGCCTGCCGCTGGGTTGCCTTCACCACGCTGCTGGCTGATCTCGGGCTGATGCTGTGGTCCTTCAGCCGTCACTTTGATCCGGCCTTGGGGAGCCTGCAGTTGGTCGAGCGGATCGACTGGCTCCCAGCCATGGGGCTGCAGTGGTCGCTGGCCGCCGATGGCATTTCGGCTCCTCTGGTGCTGCTCAGCGGTCTGGTGACCTTGCTGACGGTGGCGGCCAGCTGGGATGTGGAGCGCAAGCCACGGCTGTATTTCGCCCTGCTGCTGGCGCAAGCTTCAGCCCAGGCGGTGGTGTTCCTCTCCCAGGACTTCCTGCTGTTCTTCCTGGCCTGGGAGCTCGAGCTGGTGCCGGTGTATCTGCTGATCGCCATCTGGGGCGGCCAACGGCGCCAGTACGCCGCCACCAAGTTCATCCTCTACACAGCCACCGCCTCGCTGCTGATCCTGATCAGCGGCCTGGCCTTGGCCTTCCATGGCGACGGCTTCACCCTCAACCTGGCTGAGCTGGCCAGCCGCAGCTATGGCGGCAGCTTTGGCCTGCTCTGTTACCTGGGCTTCCTGATCGGCTTTGGCGTGAAGCTGCCGATGTTCCCGCTTCACACCTGGCTGCCGGATGCCCACGGCGAAGCCAATGCACCGATTTCGATGCTGC
>JAAXIH010000190.1 GCA_012270465.1 Synechococcus sp. | reverse complement strand
GTCTTGCCTGAGCCAGTGCCAGAACCGATACCAGTTGCCAGTCCTCCACCAGAGCCGCAGCCAACAGCTGAATCCACACCAGCAACAGAGGCCACGACAACGCCACCTGCGGACAACTCATCGCTCTCGTTGATGATCCGGGTGGTTCAACCCTCAGAGCAGGAGAGCGAGCCGGTCGACGTGCCGCGTCAAGAGTCGGGCCTGCGCAGACTTTTTAGAACAATCAGAGGGAAAGCGGCCTAGCTCCAGGCACGATGGTGGCTTGATGGATCTCAAGCCATGGCCGAGAAGTTTGTCGATGTTCGGCTCAGTGAAGAGGAGGCTGAACTGATCGACTTCGCCCTCGATCTCGTCACCGATGCCTATGCCGACGCAGCCATGGTGGAGCGGCTGAAAGACAAATATCGGGGGGAAGCCGGCTCAACGCTGGTCAATCGACTGCGCCGGCGCTGCTACATCCCCATCGAGCTGCCCTGAGCCAAGCAATCCATGGCGGCAGCGGTAGACAAGCTCTGCCGCTGCCAGGCATTGTGCTGAAGGCGCATTTCGGGCCTCAAGACGTGAATTTGTCGTTCGTCGCTTTTTTCGCTTTTGCGGCAATTAGTTTGTCTTTTGTGTTCCTCAACGAGTTAAACGGCCGCTATTAAACGTTGGGCTTCACCACAACTACTTCCACGTCGACAACAGCCTGATCTTGTCGGCGATCTTGGAGGCCCCGTGGAAATATTTGACACTCTCTTTCCACCCCGTTGCCTTCTGAGCCTTCTCCATCAGCACAAGGTATTTGGTTTGTAACTGCTTGATCTGATCCATACCTTCGCTCTAACAGCATCGATCAGCGCGCGTTAGTGCGTTGTGTTGGAACAAAGATCAGGAATCAGCACACCACTGGGAGCGGTTGCAGCGCAGTTAGAAGGCACCCCAGCAGGTGACTTCCACATGGGAGTTGGCATCGCGCTGGGACGCCTCACATTCCTCTAGGAACCGCGTACCCAGCTTTTCGGCCAAGACATCGTTCTGGATGAAGACCGTGGCTTCCCTGTTTCGAAGAACCTCAGCTGAAACCTGATACGGCACCAATGCCCCGCCCCCCACGCCCCCGGCTCCAGCCACACCGCCCATCAGCAAGCGAGTGAATTCCTTCATCTGAAAATGGCTACTGCAACCAATCCCTAGCTACAGACGACAACGCAATGCGTTGAAGCCTCAAGGTGGCTCACAACAACTGGGATGCAGCGCTGCCAGGCGACTTCCCATCGTCCTGCCTGCGCTAGACGGCCATGAGCACTCTTTCGATACGTGTGCCTGCAGCTCGCGCCTTGTTGCGCGTTGTGCGGGTCTTGATTTGGCTGTTGGCTGTCGCCTTTTTGATTACGGAAGGCAAGGAATACCTCGAGTTACGCCAGATCACCCACGTGGCGGTGTTCACCTTGCTGTTTTTTCTGGCCAACTACCAGCTCAATGTGGCGCGGTTCATCAAGGACCCACTGATTGCAGCACGCGCCAAAGTTGCCAGCACGCTGATGTTTCTGGCATCGATGTTCGCCATCAGCGAGAGCGGCATGGATCAATTGATCGCTAGTTACTGCAGCGCAGCGGATGGCTCCTCGATCCAGATTTCACCATTGGCCATCTCGCTCTGCTCAGTGGTGTGGCTGATGGGCCTGGTGATGGTGGTTCTGGCGGTGGCTTCTTTCGAGCAGTTTTTGCCGCTGCTGCAACACGACTGGCACCAACCTGAAAAGGCCTAAGCCAACAAGGGCCTAGCCCTCGTCAAGCTCAGGCGCCTTGACCACCTGGCGCAGCACCAGGCCAGCGGCAACTGACACAACAACAGCAACGCCAGCAGAAGCGACGAGAAACATGGCGCTTAAGCGAATCTGATCAGCCTGGCCCAACTGCCCATCGCCATGCCACACGCGGCGGCTCTTTTCTTTTTTTACTGATTAAGCCCGTATATCTACCGGTTGATTGTTGGCAGGGCTGTCGTTCTGTTGGGTCATTCCCGCCAGAAAGCCGTGAAACGCCCCAAGCGCTCCACCAAAAGCATTGTTCTCGTTCTGCGTTTCCTTTGCGGTTAACCGCAAAGGGCGGAATCACCAGAACAAACTCAGCACAAGATTCGCCCACCAACCAACAACAGATTTCAGCTTCCGCGCCATTGACCTCAGCAACCGCGAGAGATACGTCGAGAGGTAAACGGGGCTACGACTCTGTCGATCCGACAGCGATGAGCCATAGACGAGGTACTGCGATTTGGAACTGGAGATGAACGTCTTTTCCATGATCCAGCCCAATCACTGAGTTCAATCTGACTTCGGCCGATCGGAATGCAAGCTTTATTGCGTTCTATCTCTGGAGAACTGCACCTCGGCTCGCGCAGCTGCACTGCCTATCGTTGACGACCGCTGCAGTGCGATGACGATTCCCTTTGGCGAGCCCGAGCCATCCGACGACCTGCTCAACAAGTCGATGTGGTCGACACGCCTACGCAGCTATCTCGATGCCCGACTCCGCAAGCTCGCTGCAGAACAGCGCATTCAAGATGCCAGGGCCCTGCGGCATGAGTTTGAACTCGACTGATCACCCGGCATAGGGTGAGCGCTTGCTAAAGCCTGTAAGTCGATGGAGTACGCCCGAACCAAATGCTGGGTGTGGTTCAAAGGTGGCCTCGATGGCGGCGAATGGAGAGCTGGCTTTGTCGCCACCAGCGCTGAAAAAGGCATCACCATTCAGCACGGTGATTTCAAAGATTGCGTTGTTCCGGAGTGGCGCATCAGCACCAAGGAACCTGCTGACCTGCGCCAAGCACCTGCAATTCCAAGCGATGCGGTCTGGGTTATTCACTGATCAGCCAACGCGACCGATCACTTGGGGCCCATGCTCGCCTTGGCTTGTTGATAAAAGCCCAAGTCGATCGAATCGCGATTGTCCTCAACCGCCATCGACTCCACACGCCGCCGAACCGCTGGCCTGACAAAAAACGGCACATCTTTCTTCAGTGCCGCCAAGGCATCGTCAGTCCAGTCCATGCAAAGCGCGATCCACCAATCGACCCTATCGGCAACCCTTCTTGCCATGGCGGCGATTGGCCTTTCTCGTACCGCCGTATTGATAACCCGCTTGCTTGGACTGAATCGACCAGCAGGTTGGGCAGGCAAATCGCCACTCCACTGAGGCCGCTGTTCGAATCCGGTAGTGAATAGGCCCCTCTTGGGAGCAGTAATCACAACGCATCAACCAACACTCAACTCTCGTTGGCCACTGCTGCTGCGTTCAAGGCGTAAATCACTACAACCAAAGCAACAGCAGAAATAACCGTAGACATCACAGCGAGGCGGACTTTTGTTCTATTGCCAATGACAGGGGCATTCCATAAAGGAATCCTGCTGCTCTGTTCAGGCCGCCCCAGGCTTGCCCTCAAGAATGCTCAGAGCAGAGCGAAGAATGGTCTCCACAGTTTCGCGGTCCTCCTCAAACTGCCCCTTCAAGGCCGTCTCAAAGGCGGCGTCATGCACAAGCCGCAAGAGGTTTTGGGTGGACTCCTGCACGGGAGGAGAAAAACGAAAACGGATCAACATCCAAAGGCAGCACCAGACCCAATCGCGAGCCCCATGCACCATCGAAAGAGCTGTCTACCAGAAGAGTCTCACCAGCATGCCATCGCTTAACGAAGCGACCCAACACCGGCGCAGACTGCTACAAATAGCACAAACGTACTATTCTAAATGCCTGATCAGGTCTGGGAAAAGGGCTTTTTAATGCCTGAACTGCCAGCCGCGCAGCCCTGGAAGCGTTGCCTGTATTG
>JAAXIH010000065.1 GCA_012270465.1 Synechococcus sp. | reverse complement strand
TGATCAGACCTTGCGGGAGTAGTACTCCACCACCAGCAGTTCGTTGATCTCGAGGGCGACCCATTCGCGCTCGCACTTGCCAACCACCTTGGCGGTGAGCTTGCTCTTCTCGAGCTCGAGGTGGGGCGGGATGTTGGCCAGACCTGGGAATTCCAGGTTGGTTTCGGCCAGCTTCTTGCTGGGCTTCTTCTCGCGGATCGCGATCACATCACCGGATTTGCACTGGTAGCTAGCGATGTCGACGACGCGGCCGTTCACGGTCACGTGGCCATGGTTCACCAGCTGACGGGCACCGGGGATGGTGGGTCCGAAGCCGAGACGGAAGCAAACGTTGTCGAGGCGGTTTTCCAGCAGCTTGAGAAGGTTGGTTCCCGTTGAGCCGTCTTGGGCACGGGCCTTCTTCACGTAGCGAACGAGCTGCCGTTCAGACACGCCGTAGTTGAAGCGGAGCTTCTGCTTCTCTTCCAGGCGGATGGCGTATTCGGAGCGCTTGCGACGGGCTTGGCCGTGCTGACCGGGGGGATAAGACCGTTTGGCGGCCTTACGGGTGAGACCGGGAAGGTCTCCCAAGCGCCGCGTCACCCTCAATCTGGCACCGCGGTAGCGAGACATAAATCAGTAGAGCGTCAGGATGGACAGGAATTGATCAAGGCCTTTCTCGGTGTGCGAGTGCAAGCCTGAACAATCGACCAACTTACCTGGTGAAGGTGAGCCTGCTGCGGTCGGCCCGTTGGCGGCGGTGCTGCTGTTGCTTCTGGCTTTTTACCGCAGGCTGATTTCGCCGCTGTTGGGGCCCCGCTGCCGCTATGTGCCCACCTGCAGCACCTATGCAGTGGAGGCGGTGCAGCGCCACGGCGCCTTGCGCGGCAGCTGGCTCACCTTGAAGCGGTTGTTGCGCTGCCATCCCTTCGCTGAAGGCGGCTATGACCCGGTGCCGGAGTGATGGCGACCTCTGATCAGGACTGGCCGCCTTTGACCTTGCTCACCCGCCAGGGCTGCTGCTTGTGCGAGGGGCTGCAAGAGCGGCTTGAGGCCTTAGATCCCGCCCCGCCGCTGCAGTGCGTGGATGTGGATGGGGACGGGCAGCTGCAAGCCCGCTTTGGGCTGGAGGTGCCGGTGCTGATGACCGCATCGGGTGCGGTGTTGGCGCGGGTGCCGCCACGGCTGAGCGGCGACCGACTCGCTGATTGGTTGCACAGGAACCTCAACAACATCAATCCCGCCTAAAACTCGTTGGCCACCACCTCCATTGCGGCATGGCTTCTGAGGCATCGCGCTTGCATCTCCTGATCAGGGATGCCGGTTTGAGCGTTCCCCAGCAGCTGCCCGACCCGGTGGTGACGGACTTCAGCTGCGACTCCCGGCGCATCCGCCCCGGCACCTTGTTTGTGGGCTTGCCCGGTGAGCGCGTCGATGGCGGCAGCTTCTGGCGTGCGGCGTTGCAGCAAGGGGCCACCGCTGCGGTGATCGGCCCTGATGCGGCCCAGCAGGAACCACCGGCTCCTGGTGATCCGGTGTTGGTGGTGGCCGATCCTGTGGCGGCAGCCGCTGGCCGTTTGGCTGCCGCCTTTTGGAATCACCCCAGCGATCAGTTGTCGCTGATCGGGGTCACCGGCACCAACGGCAAAACCACCACCACCCATCTGATTGAGCACCTGGCGCTGGCCTGCGGCAGCCCCACCGCCTTGATGGGCACCTTGGCCAACCGCTGGCCGGGCCATAGCCGCACGGCGGTGCACACCACCCCCTTTGCCGATCAATTGCAGGCTGATTTGGCGGCTGCCAAGGCGGCGGGTTGCTCCATGGCAGCGATGGAAGTGAGCTCCCATGCCCTGGATCAGGCCCGGGTGGCGGGCTGCCGTTTTTCTGGGGCGGTGTTCACCAACCTCAGCCAAGACCACCTCGACTATCACCCCACCCTCGAGGACTACTTCGAGGCCAAGGCCCAGCTGTTTGCCTCTCCTTATTTGCAAGGTCAGGCGGTGGTGAATAGCGATGACACCCATGGCCGCCGGCTGGCGCAACGGCTGGGGGATCAGTGCTGGCGCAGTTCGCTGGAGGATTCCAGCGCTGAGCTGTTCATGGATGGCCTGCAGTTCAGCGCCACAGGGGTGACAGGCGTGTTGCATGGCCCGGCGGGTGACTTCCAGTTCCACTCGCCGTTGGTGGGCCGCTTCAATTTGATGAACCTGCTGCAGGCGGTGGGGGTGCTGCTGCAGCACGGCTTGCCCTGTGATGGGCTGCTGCAGGCGCTGGAAAGCTTCAACGGGGTGCCGGGGCGGATGGAGCGGGTGCCGCACCGGCCCGATCAACCCGCTGTGCTGGTGGACTACGCCCACACCCCCGATGGGTTGGACAACGCCCTGCAGGCGGCGCGCCCGTTTGCCGAAGGCAAGCTCATCTGCGTGTTCGGCTGCGGCGGTGATCGCGACCGCACCAAGCGGCCTCAAATGGGGGCGATTGCGGCCCAGCTCGCTGATGAGTTGGTGGTGACCTCCGATAACCCCCGCACCGAAGACCCGCAGCAGATCCTTGATGACGTGGTCGCTGGGATTCCTGCTGAGAGCCCGTGCGTTGTGGTGGCTGATCGAGCGGCAGCGATTGCCCAAGCCATTGGCCAAGCCAAGGCTGGAGATCTGGTGCTGATCGCCGGCAAGGGCCATGAGGACTACCAAATCCTCGGCACCACCAAGGTGCATTTCGATGACCGCGAAGAAGCGGCCAAAGCCCTCAAGGCCTAAGCCCGCCGGGCCTCAGAGCTGGGCAATGGCCTGCAGCAGCTGATCGATCTCGGCATCGGTGCTGAACACATGGGTGCAGGCCCGCAGGCAGAGCGGATCCTCCAGGCTGCGCAGCTGGAAGTTTTGATCCGCTAGGGCGCTGACGGCTTCGGGGGCTGCGATGTGCTCGATGGTGAAACTCACCAGGCCGCTAGCCGGCGGGGCCTCCTGCACCACGGTTTGCACCGCTGGGATCTGCTGCAGCCCATTCCAGAGGCGCGCGCTGCGCTCACAGATCAAGGCTTCCCGCTGCTGCGCATTGCCCAGTTGCTCCAGCAGGTCCAACGAGCTGCGCAGGCCGGCACCCAGTGGAATGCAGCTGGTGGCCACCTCAAAGCGGCGGCCGTCGTGGTGCCACTGGCTGCCGCTGCTGTTCTCATTGCGCAGGCTGCGCCAGCCGATCACGGTGGGCTGGCTTTGCTCGAGCACCCGCTCAGAGAGCGCCACGCCGCCAAGCCCCTCTGGGCCGCAGCACCACTTGTGGCCGGTGAAGGCATAGATATCGGCCGCATTGGGCACACCGCCGAGCTCCAAGCTGCCCATCGATTGGGCGGCATCCACCAGCAGCCAGGGCTGGCGCGGGTGCTGCTTCAGGCGATCGGCAACCGCTTCGATCGGCATCGTGAGCCCGCTGTTCCAGAGCAGATGGGAGAGCACCACCAGCCGCGTGCTCGGCTCCAGGGCCGCTTCCAGCGACTCGAGCACCGCTTGATCACTGCGGCAATCGCGGGCTGAAAACCAGGAGATGCTCAAGCCTTGGCGCCGCGCCAGCTCCTGGCAAGCGGCCACAACTCCGGGGTGCTCCGCATCGCTGAGCAGCAGGCTGTCGCCTGAGTCAAATGGCAATCCCCACAGCGGTAAAACGCAGCCGCTGGTGACGTTTTCAGTGAGGCTGAGCCGGTGCGGCGGCACGCCACAGAGCTGGGCCAAGCGCCGCCTGAGGGCCGAGGTTTCGGCTTCCACGAACGGCCACACATCGCGGCTGAAGGGCCCCAGCCGTTGCAGCTCTTGCCAGCAGGCCACCATCGCCTCCAG
>JAAXIH010000003.1 GCA_012270465.1 Synechococcus sp. | reverse complement strand
CGTTTTGCAGTGGGCACCTGCGCTGGCTCCTGAAGGGCAGACCCGAGCGGCCCTGGGGATGGCTGCTGCCCTGCAGGCCCACCCTGGGGCAGTGGTGTTGATCGGCAGCGCTCCCACAGCTTTGGAGCTGTTGCTTGATCGTGTGGCTCAAGGGGACCGGGCGCCAGCTTTGGTGATTGGCATGCCGGTTGGCTTCGTTGGTGTGGCGGATAGCAAGCGCCGTTTGGCAGCCAGTGGCCTGCCGCAGATCCGCTTGGAGGGCAGCCGCGGCGGCGCTGGCTTGGTGGCTGCTGCTGTGAATGCCTTGCTGCGGCGCGCTTGGCTGGATCAGCGCGCCAACGGCTGACCCCCTTCGATGCGTTCCAGCACTTGGCGGGCCCGTTGCACCACCGCTGGCGGCACCCCAGCCAGCCGGGCAGCCTCGATCCCGTAGCTGCGATCGGCCCCGCCAGGCATCACTTTGTGCAGAAACACCAGCTCGGCGTCTTGCTCTTCCACAACGACTTGGAAGTTGGCCACGTTGTGATGGCTGCCGGCGAGCGCATTGAGCTCGTGGTAGTGGGTGGCAAAGATGCTGCGCGCCCCGAGGCCATGGGGTGGCGGGGAGGCCAGATGCTCGGCCACGGCCCAAGCAATCGAGAGGCCATCGAAGGTGGCCGTGCCGCGGCCAATTTCATCGAGCAACACCAGCGAGCGCTCACTGGCGTGTTGAAGGATGTTCGCTGTTTCGGCCATCTCCACCATGAAGGTGGATTGGCCACTGGCGAGATCATCCACGGCGCCAACGCGGGTGAAGATTCGATCGGCCAGACCGATGGCGGCACGCTCAGCGGGAATCCAGCTGCCCATCTGCGCCATCAGCTGCAGCACCCCGCACTGACGCAAATAACAGCTCTTGCCGCTGGCGTTGGGCCCGGTGAGCACCACCAGATCTGGCTTGTCGCTATCGCCTAAGGCCACCGAATTGGGCACAAAGGCCTGCTCGCTCAGCAGTTGCTCCACCACCGGATGGCGGCCGCCCTCGATCTCCAAGCAGCGGCCAGCTGTGAGTTCGGGCCTGCAATAGCCCTGGGTTGCCGCCAGCTCTGCGAGTCCAGCCAAGGCATCGAGGCTGGCGATCGCCCGAGCGGCATCGCGGATGGCTGTGGCTTGCTCGCCAACTTGGTCGCGCAGGCGGCAAAACAGGTCGTATTCCCGTTGGTGGCTGCGCGCCTTGAGCTGCAGGATCCGTCCTTCCCGCTCCTTGAGTTCAGGCGTGACGAAGCGCTCTTCATTGCTCAGGGTTTGCCGGCGGATCCAGTGATCCGGCACGGCCGTTGCTTTGGCGCGGCTGACGGCGAGGAAATAGCCAAAGCTGCGGTGGAATTGCAGCCGCAGGTTGGGGTTGCTGCTGGCTTTGCGCTCCCGTTGCTCAACGCCAGCCAGCCAGTTCTCCTGCTCATCCAATCGGTTGCGCAGATCATCGAGGTCTTCATCCACCCCGTCGTGAATCAGGCCGCCTTCACTGAGCGACATCGGTGGCTGATCCACCAGTTGGAAGCGCAGCAGCTCGGCCAGTTGCTGCAGATCAGGCCTGGGTTGCTGCAGATCAGCCAGCGGGGCTGCGCTGCTGCCTTTGAGCAGATCAGCCAGCAGCGGTAAGCGCTCGAGTCCATCAGCCAGGGCCACCAGGTCGCGGGCACTGGCGCGGCCAGCCCCGCAGCGGCCAGCGAGCCGCTCGAGATCAGCCATGGGCCGCAGCAAGCGCCGCACGGACAGCCGCAGTGGCCGCTGCTCAACCAGTTCGGCGATGGCGTCCTGACGCCCCCGAATCGCGGTGGCATCCAACAGGGGTGCTTCCAGCCACCGGCGTAGGGCCCGCCCGCCCATGGCGGTGTGGCTGCGGTCAATGGCCCACAGCAGCGAGCCCTGAAACTGCCCATCCCGCTGGGTGGCGGTCAGTTCGAGATTGCGGCGCGTTTGGTGATCCAGCACCAAGGCATCACCGGCAAACACCAGCTGCGGCCGCTCCAACGGCACGGTGCTGCCGGGTTGGCTGGCATCGAGATAGGCGATCAGCCCCCCGGCGGCGCGCCGGGCCAAGGGGTGATCAGCCAGGCCAAGGCCCTCCAGGTTGCGAACCCCAAAGCGCTGCTTCAGCGCGCGATCGGCGCTGGCGGCTTCAAAGGGGGTGCGGGGCTGGTGAGTGAGGCCGAGCCCGTCGGGGCACCAATCCGCCGCTTCGATGCCAGGCAGCAGCAGTTCGGCTGCCTCCAGTTGCAGCAGTTCCTGTTGCAGCTCAGGGGTTCCTTGGCGCTCGTGCAGCAGCAGTTCGCCTGTGGAGACATCAGCGACCGCAAGCCCCCAGCGCTGCTCGTCATCGAGCACAACAGCGGCCAGCCAGTTGTTGCGCCTGGCCGCCAGCATCCCCTCTTCCAGAACGGTTCCAGGGGTGAGGACACGGGTGATATCCCGCTTCAGCAAGGCCCCTTTGGCTGCGGTGGTTTCCAGCTGATCGCAGAGGGCCACGGCATGACCGCGGCGCACCAGCTCACTGCAGTAGCGCTCGGCGGCGTGGTGGGGGATCCCTGCCATCGGGACCCTGCCAATGGTTTTGCCCCCCTCTTTGCCGGTGAGGGTGAGCTCTAAAAGGCGGCTGGTCAGCAGGGCGTCTTCGAAGAAACATTCGAAGAAGTCACCGAGGCGATACAGCAGCACCCGCTCCGGGTGGGCGGCTTTGAGTTCGACGTAGTGCCGCAACATCGGGGTGAGCGCCAGCGGATCCACCAAGCCGTGGTGGTGCCAGCGGGGTAATCCCTCGTCGTCGCTGCTGGTGTTGTCCTCGTTGTCTTCTTGAGCAGGGCCGCGGCGCCGTCCGGGATGGCTGCGCCTCTGCTTGGGCCTTTCGCTCTCTTCAGCCTCGTCCTCACTGGGTTCTGGAGCAAACAGGCTCCCCTGGATCGTTTCGTCGGGCACCAGGGACAGCTGTTGTTCGCCAGGAGCCACGGACGGCTGCAGCAGGAGCGGGGATCGTAGGCAGCCTGCAGCGGCTCACCACAAGCTGTGAACTCCTTCGTCAGTTGCAGGCGATCACGTGGGAGAATCCGGCGAGCCAATCGACTGGTTGCGGCCACGCCATGCAGATCCTCAACACCCTCACTGTCCTGGCGCTGGTGGTGATGTCGTTTGCCTTGATCGTCGCTGTACCGGTGCTTTACGCCAGCAACGACGAGAGCGGCAACAGCAACCGCTTGATCCTGTTCGGTGGTCTGGCCTGGGTGGGCCTGGTGCTGCTCAACTGGGGCATGAGCTTCTTTGTGGTCTGAAGCACCGCTTTAAGGCGGATACTGGATGCCAGTACGGCCGTCCTGAGCCATGACCGTTTTTGAAGGACGCTTTACCGATGCCGGCGGCCTGCGCATTGCCGTGGTCGTGGCCCGTTTCAATGATTTGGTCACCGGCAAGCTGCTGAGTGGTTGCCTCGATTGCCTCTCACGCCATGGCATTGATGTGGCTGAGACCAGCACTCAGCTGGACTTGGCTTGGGTGCCGGGCAGTTTTGAAATCCCTTTATTGGCCAAGCGCCTGGCCAGTTCAGGCCGCTACGACGTGGTGATCACCCTGGGCGCGGTGATTCGCGGGGATACCCCCCATTTCGATGTGGTGGTGTCTGAAGTCAGCAAGGGTGTTGCCGCTGTGGCTCGCGAGAGCGGTGTTCCCGTGATCTTTGGGGTGCTCACCACCGACACCCTGCAGCAGGCCCTTGAGCGGGCGGGCATCAAGAGCAACCTGGGCTGGAATTACGGCCTGCAGGCTCTGGAGATGGGCAGCCTGATGCGCTCGGT
>JAAXIH010000173.1 GCA_012270465.1 Synechococcus sp. | reverse complement strand
GAATGGTTCAAGGATCAAACCGGAATGTATGGAATCAAATGGGATGGCTGGAAGGATGGCCGTTACGGAAACCGCTACGCCGCCGTCAACGACCTATCCGCTGGCATTGGGGGCAAATTGTTGGCCGTTGGGGTGAACTGCCAGGCCTTCAAGATTGCCTGGAATCAAGACAATGGCGAGAGCAAGGCCTGGACACCCTGGGAATACCCCATTTCACGCTCTGTGAGTGAGCAAATCATGCTCAAACTGTGTGAATAGAACTCCTGAGCTGAAGGATTGGCGGGCTTTTAACGACTTATTGGAGCTCTAAAAACGCCAACGGTTCAGACATCGAGGCAGAAAAACCCAACAAACCACGATCACGCCAGCTGTAAAGCAACTCCTCTTGATCGGAGAGCACAAAGGTGGCGCCTCGTTGAGTCATCCAACGTTCATCCGGCACATAAGTGCGCCAATGGCTCAACACTTCGATCATGTTGCGCAGCCGAATGCTGGCAATCCAAAACGGGAGATAACGGCCGCCGCCGTGGTAGCCGCGCAACACCTCTTGCAGCGTGCCTGGCGAGGCAACTCCCGCACACATCGCCATCAAATTTCCCCAAGGCCCACCAAATCCTTCCGCACCGGCGTAGAGACCTAATCGCTGATGCAAAGCAGCCTGCGGATCGAACGACAAACGCTCTCTCGGAAAGCCGGTGTACGCACAAAAGCGATCGCCACTGCGCTCATCGCCAATGCCAATCGCCCGAACATCAACGCCTGAGCCCTGCAGTTGATCCCATTGGCCCATCACAGCCTGGGCGTACTCAACAGAATCAAAATCCCCCAACTGACTGAGCACCAAGAGCAAGCGGCGTTGCTGCGACTCCAGAGCAGGGAATTCAGTCAAAACGGGCTGGAGCGCCTCCGGCGTGACATCCCATGGAGACGCGGGCTGGGGTGGGCCCTGGGTCACACCGGTAATGCGATTGCACAACGCCCAGCCAGCCGCTCCAACCAGCAGCGTCCACACCAGAAAGGCGAGGCCGCCAATGGCGCTGCCGCCACCAGGGGTGATGAGGCCGGCTTGAAGCAACAGCGCCTCGATGGCAATGCCACCGAGGCACCACAGCAGGACCCAGGTGAACAAAAAGCCAATGGCTTGCAGGTTGCCCGTCATGACTGAGCTTTGCGGCCGACATTCTGCAAAGCAATCCACACCGTTGCCGCTTAAGGCGACACTGCATGCACCGAACGCAAACCTGATGAAGCTCGACCGCAAGCAGCCCTGGGGGGTTTGGGCCTTTGTGATTGGCCTCAATTTGGTGGGCGTGATCGGCTACTTCATCCTTCAAGCCAAAGGCATCACGCTGCAATCGATTCACGCTGGCTGAACGAGCCAAGGCAGACACTGTGTTGACGCAGCAGTACACCCGTACTAGAACAGGTGTACCAGCGGCAGGACCATGTCTCCCAGCTCGCCTTACGCCACCTTCCGTGCTGATGCCTGGATGCGGGGCCCTGCCATCGCCATCCCCGCACCATGCGCTGTCAAGCCTGGATCCATAACCCCCAAACGGCGCACACCAAGCGCTTCCACAGGGATGAAAAAAGCGTCCCGCAAGACCCGCACATCTTTGTGGATTCAGGGCGACCTTTTCCAGGCCAGCCTCCCCTGCTAACCACAAGAGTTCATCTGAAAGCCGCAGCAGCCGAACAGCTCTGGCTCAGCCTCCTGCAGGGAGGATGGCAACCCTGTCTGCCGCAGTGGGACGCTGAAGCCGACATTTAGAGCCACGCCTCAAACCTCGAGCGCAGCCACAGATGGCACTGCGTGGCTAGGACAAGAGTGAACATCCGCTTGATCAGTGCATCAGTCGATTCTGGGCAGCCTCGGCTTGCTCGCCTTCGTTGTGGTCAACGCGGTTCCTGCCACTGCGGGCTCCATCACCGCGAGCTCGATCTGGAATTCCTCGAACGCGATGCAACGGGCCCGCAGCCGCGTCCCGGCTGGCGCCACGATCACCAAGTCCAATTGCGTGACCGTGCAAGTACGGCTGGATTTCCACTACCGCTGCACGGTCGACTACACAACGCAAACCCCCTAAGGCATTGGGCTGATGCGTTTTTTGATGCCAGCCACGTTTTTCCTCAGCCTGCTGGTGATTTTGAGCGCGAGTTTGATTCGCTTTAACTACGCCAAAGGGCCATCCAGGCTTCAGGTCAGCCCTTTCGTTAACAACAGCGGTTACATCCCAGCTCGGCAGCGCCGCAAAGCAGTACGCCGCGCCACCTATGGGGTGGAACTCATCGATTGAGGCTCACAGACCAGCCCATTGGCGCAACTGGGGCAATGTCATGACCCCCTCGGCTCGTTTCTCGCCCAACACCCAAGTGGGGAAAGCTTTGATCTGCGCTTGGCGGCACTGCTGGCGGCCCGCATCATCCTTGTCGCATTCGACGTAAGGCAGTTCTCGGCCAGCCTCTGTGCCAAACAGATTCTTTTGGTGGAAACAGGCCCCGCACCACCAAGCCCCATAAAAGATGACGCCGGCTTGTTTGAGTTGGCGGGCCAGGGACAACTGCTCGGCGTTGGAAGACTCCACGGCATCCCCGAGGTTGCCTGCTTCAGCTCGGGTCAACGCGCCAGAGCCAAACACCAACCCCGCCGCAAGAGGGATCAGCCACAACGAACGACGCATGCCCAATCCAGACCGGTTGGGCGGAGATTAGGCGAATCGTTCGGACTTCCGCCTCGTCCGAAGGGGCGCGGGACTGAGACACTGGAACGACAGAGCGCATGACCCGGATGAGCGCAGGCGGATACCGCGATTACTGGAAGGTGCTGGGTCTCCAGCGCGGCGCCGATGGCGCTGCTGTGAAAAAAGCATTTCGCTCACTTGCACGTCAGTACCACCCCGATGTCAACCCTGGCGATAAAGCCGCCGAAGCCCGCTTTAAAGAAATCAGCGAGGCCTATGAAGTGCTCTCGGACCCTGAGAAGCGCCGTCGCTACGAGCAGTTTGGTCAGTACATGAATCAAGCCGGTCCAGCCGGAGGCGGGCCAGGCGCTGGTTTTGACGTCGATTTCGGCCGCTACGGCACCTTCGATGACTTCATCAACGATCTGCTGGGTCGGTTTGGCTCTGGGGCAGCACCCGGAACCCCTGGAGGATTTCCCGGCGGTTTCGGCGGTGGGTTTAGTGCACCGCCACCTGCGGCCAACCTGGATGCCGAAGCAAGCATCAAGATCAGCCTGGGGGAAGCCTTTCGGGGTTGTGAGCGAACACTGCAGGTGAATCAAGAGCGGGTGCAGGTGCGCATTCCTGGCGGGGTGAAGCCCGGCAGCCGTCTACGCCTCAAGGAAAAAGGCAACCTGCAACCCAGCAGCGGCCGCCGCGGCGACCTCTATCTCACGATCAATCTCGACAGCCATCCGATCTGGCGACTCGATGGCGAGGTGCTGCGCGCCGAGCTGCCGTTAAGCCCTGCCGAAGCGGTCTTAGGTGGTGAAGTGAAGGTGCCCACCCCCGATGGCGAAGCGGTTGTGAATGTGCCGGCGGGGATCAGCGCCGGGCGATCCCTGCGTTTACGCGGCAAGGGCTGGCCCCTGAAAGGAACACGTGGTGATCTGCTGCTCACCGTGCAGCTCCGGCTCCCAGACCAACCGAGTGATGCCGAGCGGCAGCTGTATCAACAACTGCTCGCATTGCCTGGCCATAACCCACGCGACGGCCTGTTTCAAAACGCCCGGCTCTGACAGGGGCATTCCTTAAGCTTCCCGCCATGGATATCGCCTATCGCCCCCGCCGAATGCGGCGTACACCTGGCCTGCGGGCCATGGTGCGCGAGCACCACGTCAGTGCTGC
>JAAXIH010000090.1 GCA_012270465.1 Synechococcus sp. | reverse complement strand
CATCACGGCTCGATGAAGGCGTTCTTGGATGCCTACCTGCCGGAGCGGCCCGGTGAGATTGTGCTGGCTGATGGCCAAGTGGTGGGTCAGCACGACGGCATTGAGCACTTCACCATCGGCCAGCGCAAAGGCTTGGGTGTGGCGTGGAGTGAGCCATTGCATGTGGTTCGCCTCGATGGGGCGATGAACCGGGTGGTGGTGGCACCGCGAGCGGAAGCGGCCCGCGCTGATGCGGTGGTGGGCGCTGTGAATTGGGTGTCGATTGATCCGCCAGCTGAACCGATGGATGTGGAGGTGCAAGTGCGCTATCGCAGTGCGCCCGAGCGCGCGCGTTTAACCCCGCTGCCTCCTACTGGAAGCGACCATCAGGCCGAACGGCCCCATCGCTGCCGCTTGGACTTTGCCGAAGAGCAGTTTTCAATCACCCCCGGCCAAGCCGCTGTCTTTTACGACGGTGAGGTGTGCCTGGGTGGCGGCTTAATTCAGGCCTGAATCACCAGTAGGGATCGCTGGCCAGCTCCACCTGCAGCAGCTCATTACTGCTTGGCACGCTGCTGATGCAGGCGCGCACCAGCTCGCCATTGACTTCGATTTCACAGGCGCCGCAGCTGCCGCCCAGGCAGCCGGTGGGGATGCTCACTCCCGCCGCTTGGGCCGCCTCCAGCCAGCTGCAGCCAGCAGCAGCGGTGCTGCTGTGTCCATCGGGCCAGCGCAAGCGAACCGTGCTCATGAATGCAGTTGAATCGGCGGGCGCATTTGCAAAATCATGGCCAAGGGCTACTGGGTCTGCACCGGCACCATCCATACCCCCTTGGGCATGGTTCCGTACATCAGTGCTTTCAACAGTTGGCTGGAGGCCGTTGGCGCGCGGCTGTTGGTGCGCGATTTGTTCAGCGATGTGCGTGAGGGTGAACCGGGCACGGTCAACGTGATCGTGGAATTCGAATCCCGAGAGGCAGCGGTGGCGGCCTACTAATCAGCGTATTACCAAAAGCTGATTGAACTCCGCACCCCCCACTCCGACATGAGCGTCACCATCACCGAAGAGCTCACGGATTAGTCAGCAGCGGCGTTAGATCCACGTTGGCTTCAAAGGCATCGGCGAGCCGATCGAGCAGTTCTTCCCGCTGCAGGGAGTGATGCCCTTGGTCTTCGGCGAGTTCGGGGAGCTGTTTGCGGCGCCGGAGTTGGTTGAGCCATTGGCGCCGCCAGCGGCCGTTTTCCAGCAGGCCATGCAGGTAGCTGCCGGCCACTTGGCCTTGCACCCAGCCCAGCCCCTCTTCTTGGCAGAGCGCTTGCAGGGGCTCAAGGGCAGTGGTGCTGCCGCGATGCAGCTCAAAGCCTTCGATTGGGCAGGGCTCTGCTGTTGGCCATTGGGCCACAGCGGTGCGTTGGCGCAGGGCTTTGCTGCCGCCAAAGCGGGTTTGCAGCGGCAGCAGATTCAGCCCAGCTGCACTGGCGCCTGCGGCCCCCTCGAGCCCATCGGGATCCAGCAAGTCGCGGCCCAGCATTTGCAGGCCGCCGCAAATGCCGAGCACAGCGCCGCCCTCAGCGCTGAAGCGCTGCAGCTCCATCGCCAGGCCGCTGGCCTGCAGGGCCTTGAGATCCCGCAGGGTTTGTTTGCTGCCCGGCAGCACCACCGCATCGGGTTGGCCGAGGGCTTCGCCGGGTTGAACCCAGCGCAGTTGCACGGTGGGTTCGGCTTCTAAAGGATCGAGATCGGAGAAGTTGCTGAGGGAGGGCAGCCGCACCACGGCGATCTCCAGCTCGGCATTGGCTTTACGGCCGCGGCGCTCCAATAGATCCAAGGAGTCTTCTGGCGGGAAGAGTTCATCGAGCCAGGGCATCACGCCCAGCACCGGAACGCCTGTGTTGTCTGAGAGCCAGCGAACGCCTGGATCAAACAGTTCCTGGCGGCCGCGGAAGCGGTTGATCAATAGGCCCTTCACCAGGGGCCGCTCCACCGGCCGCAGCAATTGCAAGGTGCCCACGAGCTGGGCAAAGACGCCGCCCCGTTCGATATCAGCCACCAGCAGGCAGCGGGCCCGCAGGTATTGGGCCAAGCGCAGATTGGTGAGGTCGCGGTGCTGCAGGTTCACCTCCACTGGGCTGCCGGCTCCTTCCAGCACCAGCCGGCCGTGGGGGTGTTGCTGCTGCAACTGCTCGAGTCCTTGGCGAATCGCGAGCCATCCCGGCTTGAACCACTCCTGGTAGTAGGTCTCAGCCCGCGCCATGCCAACGGAGGCACCGCCATGGATCACTTCACTGGTGCTGTTGCCCTGGGGTTTGAGCAGCACCGGGTTCATGGCGCAGTTGGGCTCCAGCCCAGCGGCCCAAGCCTGCAGCGCTTGGGAATAGGCCATCTCACCGCCGCTTTGATCCACCCAGGCGTTGTTGCTCATGTTCTGCCCTTTAAAGGGCAGGGGCTGCTCGCCGCGGCGTTTGAGCACGCGGCACAGCGCCGCTGTCATCAGGGATTTGCCGGCACCACTGCTGGTGCCCAGCACCATTAAGGGGGTGGGCGGCTTCACAGCCGTGGCCAGCGCCGGCGGATGCCATGGCGCAGCCGCTGCCAGGGGCTGGCTGGCGGCCAGCCTTGCGGCCAGCGCTTGAGCAGTTGGTTGCCCATGGGGGTGAGCCTCACCCGGGCCGTCAGCCCTTGGCCATCCACTTCACGCCGCAGCACCCCTAAGCGAATCAGCCAGATGAAGCAGTCTTCGGTGGCATTGGCACTGAGCGGGCGGCAACACCAAGCCGTGTTGCGGCTCACCTCCTCGCTGCTGAGGGGTTGCTGCAACACCGCGGCATAGAAACTCGGCTGCAGCGGCAAGCAGGGCAGGGCCTCCGCTGCGCGTGCCAAGGAGTGGGGATCGCAAGTCAGCATGGGGGAACCCTAGGAACCAGAGGCCATGACGTTGCTGTTGGCTTCGGCTTCACCGGCGCGCCGGCGCCTGCTCGAGTTGGCGGCCATTCCCCACCGCGTGCAGGTGAGCGGTGTGGATGAAGAGGCCATCACTGATCCCAGCCCGGCTGTGTTGGTGCAAAAGCTGGCGCAGGCCAAGGCACAGGCAGTGGTTGAGCGGTTGGGCACAGGTGAGACGCCGGCTTGGGGCGTGTTGGGTTGTGATTCGGTGCTGGAGTTTGCTGGCAACATTTTTGGCAAGCCGGCGGATGCCGCCGAAGCCATCACCCGCTGGCAGCAAATGGCTGGCCGTAGTGGGCTGTTGCACACCGGCCACTGCCTGCTGGGGAGCCAGCAGCAGCTGGCCACGGTGACCACAACGGTGCACTTTGCGCCGCTCACGCAATCAGAGATTGAGGACTACGTGGCCACCGGTGAGCCGCTGCAATGCGCCGGTGGCTTTGCCTTGGAAGGTCGGGGCGGGATGGTCGTTGAGAAGCTGGAGGGCTGCTACAGCAACGTGATTGGTTTGAGCTTGCCGCTCTTGCGTTGTTGGCTTTCGGGAGTGCGGTGATGGCCTTTTGGACCCCCTATGCCGACTGGATCTATGTGGTGGTGAGCTCCACGGCGATGCTTGTGATCATTGTGTTGGTGCTGCGCCCGAAGCCATAAAAAAAGCCCCCGCCGAAGCGGAGGCTGTTGCGATTGCTGTGAAGCTGATTGAAATCAGTCCAGGTCGGGCATGGCCAGCACAGGCTCGGCCTTGCGGTCGATGCCTTTCTCGAAGCCAGCAGCGGCAGCACGGGCGCGGCCCGCATGCCAGAGGTGACCAACGAGGAAGAAGAAGGCCAGGAAGAACTGGGCTGCACCCAGCCACTGACGCAGGTTCACGTAGTTCACCGAGTTGGGCTCGGTGATGATGCCGCCCACAGAGTTGATCGACGCGTTAGGAGCGTGGGTCATGTACTCAGCAGCGCGGCGAACTTGCCAGGGCTGAATGTCGTTCTG
>JAAXIH010000212.1 GCA_012270465.1 Synechococcus sp. | reverse complement strand
CTCTCTGAGCCGCTCGATTACGACAGCTTGGTGGCGGCGATCCGCGGCTCCACCTTGCTGCTCACCGACTCCGGTGGCTTGCAGGAGGAGGCTCCCTCGCTGGGCAAGCCGGTGTTGGTGCTGCGCCGCACCACTGAGCGGCCTGAAGCGGTGCAGGCCGGCACCGCCAAGCTGATCGGCACTGATAGCGATGCCATTGCCACAGAGGCGTCGGTGTTGCTGGATCAGCCTGAGGCCTATGAGGCCATGGCCCGCGCCCACAACCCCTTTGGTGATGGCAAGGCCAGTGAGCGGATTGAGGCGATCAGTGCCGAGTTTTTGGCCAGCCCTTAATCGCCAGGTCGCCAGCCCGACTGCACTTTCCATAACCGTGCATAGATGCCGTCTTGTTCCAGCAAGCCTTGGTGATCGCCTTGCTCGACTAGCTGGCCATGGTCCAAAACCACGATGCGGTCGGCGTGCCGGACCGTGCTGAGGCGATGGGCCACCACGATCGTGGTGCGGTGCCTGGTGATGCGCTCGAGGGAGCGTTGAATCGCGGCCTCGGTTTCGTTGTCGACCGACGCGGTGGCTTCATCGAGGATCAGCACCGGTGGGTCTTTCAAAATGGCTCGAGCCAGTGCAATCCGTTGACGCTGGCCGCCGCTGAGGCGAATACCCCGCTCACCCACCACGGTGTTGTAGCCATCGGGGAGCGCCTGGATGAACCCATCGGCTTCGGCTTGTCGAGCCGCCGCTGCCACCGATGCATCGCTGGCTAAGAAACTGCCGTAGCGGATGTTGTCGGCCACGGTGCCGTGAAACAAAAACGGCTCTTGGCTCACCAGGCCAATGGCGGAGCGCAGGTCTTGCTGGTTCAGCTCGCGGAGGTCCACCCCATCAAGGCTGACCGTTCCAGAGCTGGGGTCGTAGAGCCGCAGGAGCAGCTTGACCAAGGTGCTCTTGCCTGACCCGGTGGAGCCCACCAGGCCAAGGGTTTCGCCTCGCGTAATCTCCAGATTCAGAGCTTCGATCACGGGCTGGCGTCCGGGATAGGCAAAGCTCAGGTTTTGGAGTTCGAGCCGGCCACCTACAGCCTTTTTGGGGAGCGGCCTCGGCCCACTCACCACAGTGATCGGTGCACGCAGCAGCTCGACAACGCGATCGCTCGAGGCCATGGCGCGCTGGTAGTCGTCGAGCGTGCGGCCGAGGGTGGTGAGCGGCCAGAGCAGGCGCTGGAGGATGAAGAGCAGAAAGCTGAAGGCACCCAGGGAGAGGCTGCCTCTCCAGGTTTGTAGTCCTCCCACCACCAGCACGGCGATGAAGGCAAACAAGATGGCGAAGCGGATCAGAGGGATGAAGCCCGCGGAGATGCGGATCGCCCGGTGGTTGCTGCGGCCGTAGGCCAAGCTTTCGTTCTCGAGCCGCTCCGCCTCCCACTGCTCAGCGGAGTAGCTCTTGATGGTGAGAATGCCTCCAAGGTTGTTGGCGAGGAGGTTGTTGAGATCTCCCGCGCGTTCGCGGACTTCGGCATAGCGGGGTGCCAGCTGGTGCTGGAACCGCAGAGATCCCCAAAGAATCACTGGGATCGGCAGCATGGCCAGCAGGGCGAGCCCTGGATCGAGCAGGAGCATGGCCCCGCCAACGGCCACCACGGTGGTGATCAATTGCAGGATGTCGTTGGCGCCGTTGTCGAGGAAACGCTCGAGTTGGTTGATGTCGTCATTGAGTACCGCCATCAACCGGCCGCTGCTGCGTTGCTCAAAGAAGCTCAGGTCCAGCCGCTGCAGGTGGTCGTAGGCGCCTAAGCGCAAATCGTGCTGAAGTCGTTGTCCAAGGCCGCGCCAAAGCACCCCATAGAGGTATTCAAAAAATGACTCCAGGCTCCAGATCACAAAGGTGAGGACAGCCAGCAGGGTCAACTGAGCAGGGACCGTGCGGACACCGATTTGCGCGAGCCAAGCGCTCTGCTGGTTGGCCATCACGTCGATCGCGAGGGCGATCAGTACCGGTGGGGCCAGATCAAACAGCTTGTTCAGGACTGAACTACTGCTGGCTTGGATCAGGCGCTTCCGGTAGGGCGCTAAGAGCCGCAGCAATGCAGAGAGGCCACCGCCAGACGGGAGCCCTGCCAAAGGCTGGTGTGTCATCGATGCATCGCCGCGATGAAGAAATCAGATTCTGGAAGCTGCGATGTCGGCCCCTAGTCGCCGGGTCGTTTGCTGGCCCAGGGCGGCAGATCAATGAACACCTTCTCGCCGGGCTCAAGTCCCTTGAGCACTTGGGTTTGACGGCCGCTGCTGTTGCCCAGGGTCACCTCTTGGAATTTGGGCTCGTTGCCGCTGCCAGGGATCAGCACCCCCGGTTTGCCTTCTTCGGTGACGATCGCCACGGTTGGCACCAGGGGCTCGGCCGCCAACTTGCCGGAGTCAAAGTCAACGTCGGTGGTCATGCCGATGCGCAACAAACCGGCTGGCGGATCCTGCAGCTTGAGCGTCACTTCAAAGGTGGTGACGTCGTTGTTTTTCTCAGCGCGCGGGGAGATGGCGCTCACCCGGGCAGCAAAGCTGCGCTCGGGGTAAGCATCAACGCGTATCTGGGCTTTTTGGCCCACCTTGATGCGGCCAATGTCGCTTTCGGGGACCTGGGCCTCAATCTCTAAGCCGGAGGCCAGTTGCACGATCGAAGCGCTGCTGGCCCCCGCACTAGCTGAGGCGGCTGTGGTGGGTGTGACGTAGGAGCCGGGGTCGGCAAAGCGGTTGGTGATCGTTCCAGCAAAGGGGGCTGTGATCACCAGATCGCGGCGGTCTTGCCGCTTTTGCTCGAGCCGTTGCTCGGCGGCCCGGAGATCGGCTTTAGCGGTTTCGTACTTCGCTCGGAAGCTGAGGTAATCGTCGGTGGAGAGGGCCCCAGCGTCATGCAGGGAACTGCGGCGTTCAAATTCCAGCCGTGCCCGCGACATCCTCACCCGGGCGCCATCGAGGCCGGCCTGGGATTCAGCGATTTTGTTGTCGATGTCATCGGGGTCCATGCGCGCAATGGCCTGGCCCTTACCCACAACATCGCCTTCTTGCACCAGGAGTTCCTGCAGCTGACCGGCCTGCTTAGGGCTGAGGTTCACCTGCCGCTGGGCGGCAATTTCGCCGCTGGCGGTGATCACACCATCGAGCTGACCGGTCTTCACGGTGGTGGTGTAGGCGCTGATATCCCGCCCTGGAGCACTGCTGCGGCGCCAAACCACCAGGCCGCTCGCTGCAATCAGCACCGCCAAGCCGGCGGCAATCCACTGGCGCCGATCGAGCTGGCGCAAGCGGCTCCGTTTCAACGGCTCCATCACCACAGCGGGCAGGGGTTTGTCAGGGGCAGACAGAGGTGCGATGGCATTCGCTAGGTCTGCAACCATTCTTCATCCTTTTGGTCCCACGTGTGAGATTCATGGGCGGTGGGCCGTCCGCCTAAATTCCCGCCATGCTCAAAGCCGGAATCGTTGGACTGCCCAATGTGGGCAAGTCCACCCTGTTCAACGCCCTGGTGGCCAACGCCCAGGCCCAGGCTGCCAATTTCCCCTTTTGCACCATCGAGCCCAATGTGGGCACGGTGTCGGTGCCCGATGAACGGCTGCAGCAGCTGGCGGAGCTCTCCAGCAGTCAGGAGATCGTTCCGACCCGGGTGGAGTTTGTGGATATCGCCGGCTTGGTGGCTGGTGCCAGCCAAGGCGAAGGCTTGGGCAACAAGTTTTTGGCCAACATCCGCGAGGTGGACGCCATCGTCCACGTGGTGCGCTGCTTTGAAGACGACGACGTGATTCACGTCTCCGGCTCAGTGGATCCTGGCCGCGACGCTGAAGTGATCAATCTGGAGCTGGCGTTGGCTGATGCCGCCCAGATCGAGAAGCGCCGCGAGCGGCTGAAAAAGCAGATGCGCACCAGCAA
>JAAXIH010000237.1 GCA_012270465.1 Synechococcus sp. | reverse complement strand
ACGCCAAGCCCGAGGTGAGCTTTGACGGAGAGGTTCAATTGGACGTTTTCAGTACAAACTGAAGTTCAAGCAACGGGCTGCATCAAGCCGCCGCCGGGGCTGGAATCGTCGTCATCATTGCCCTCGGACTGCCACAGAGCAAAGAAGCCCAGGGCCACAGCGCCGATTACACCGCTGAACAGACCGAAGGGGAAAGCACCACCTGCTGCGAAGACTGCGCCAAGTCCGTCATTCAATTCGACGATGGCATTCATGCGCAGCTCGCTTTTCAACTGACCGGATTGTAACGAACTCTTGCGGGACTGAGAAGCGGTTTCTCAGGAAAACCTGTCAAACGCTCAGAACGGCCTGGTTGTCAGCCTGTTGTTTGGCCTCTCGCTCAGCGGCTGAAAGCCCGTCTGCATCAGGGATCTGGGCCGCCATCGTCTCCAGCCAAGACTTGAGCTCGTCTAGTTGTTTGTCGGGCGCCAACACTCCAAGGCCGCGGGCGAGCACCTTGGCGGTGGTGCCGCTGCCGGCTTGGTACACCAAACGGCCATGCAGGTGGGTTGCCAAGCCCTGGCGCAGGCGCCGGAAGGCAGGCTCTTCCATCGGTGTTTCCAGCACCAAGTTGGGTTTTTCAGGCTTGATGCGCGAGAAACCGCAACGCTTGGCCAGCAGCTTGATCTCCATCAGTTGCAGCAGCGACTGCACCGGGGCCGGGAGCGGGCCGTAGCGATCCACCCAATCAGCTGCCAGCTGCAGCAAACCTTCGCGGCTGTCGCAGTCAGCAGCAGCGCGATAGGCCGCCATCTTCTCGTCGGCTTCGGTGACCCAATCGGCGGGGATGAAGGCGGTCACGCTCAAATCGATCTGGGTGTCATCCACCGCAGGAATGTCTTGGCCGCGAATCTCGGCAAGCTCCTCTTGGAGCATTTCCATGTAGAGGTCGAAACCGATGGTTTCCATCTGGCCGCTCTGCTCCACCCCCAGCAAATTGCCAACGCCGCGGATTTCCATATCCCGCATGGCGAGCTGGTAGCCACTGCCGAGCTGGGCAAATTCCTGGATCGCCCGCAGCCGCTGCCGTGCGGCATCACTGAGGCTGGCGTCACCCGGATAAAACAGCCACGCGTGGGCCTGAATGCCACTGCGGCCCACGCGGCCCCGCAATTGGTAAAGCTGCGAGAGGCCAAATTTCTGGGAGTCCTCGATCAGGATCGTGTTGACCCGCGGGATATCGAGGCCGCTCTCCACGATCGTGGTGCAGAGCATCACATCGGCCTCACCGGCGTTAAAGGCCACCATGGCGCTCTCCAATTCGCCCTCCGGCATTTGGCCATGGGCCACCAGCAGCCGCAAACCCGGGAGCATCTGACGCAGCCCACCAGCCACCTCCTCAATGCCCTCCACCCGAGGCACCACGTAGAACACCTGCCCGCCGCGATCGAGCTCTTGGCGGATTGCACTACGCACCGCCTCTTCATCCAGCGAAGCCAAGTGGGTCTTGATCGGACGGCGCAATGGCGGTGGCGTGGTGATCAAGCTCATCTCACGCACGCCCGAGAGGCTCATGTAGAGCGTGCGCGGAATCGGCGTTGCCGAGAGAGTCAAGACATCAACGTCTTTGCGTAGAACCTTGATCTTCTCTTTCTGGTTCACGCCAAATCGCTGCTCTTCATCCACCACCAACAAGCCCAGCTGCTTGAAGCTGGTGCCTTTGCCAAGCAGTTGATGGGTGCCCACCACCACATCAATCGCCCCCTCGCTGAGGCCTTTGAGAATCTCCTTGCGCTCGCTGGCGGTGCGGAAGCGATTCAGCAGCGCCACCTTGATCGGATACGGCGCAAAGCGTTCGCTCAAGGTGCGCCAATGCTGTTGAGCCAGCACGGTTGTTGGCGCCAATAGGGCGGTCTGACGCCCGGCGGTGACGGCCTTGAAGATGGCGCGCACAGCCACCTCGGTTTTGCCAAAGCCCACATCGCCGCACACCAGCCGATCCATCGGCTTGCCCTGCTCCATGTCGCGCTTCACCTCGGTGATCGCCTTGAGCTGATCGGGGGTGGGCTCATAGGGGAAGGAATCTTCCAGCTCGTTCTGCCAGGGGCCATCCACTGGGAAGGCAAACCCTGGTGATTCGGTGCGCTCGGCGTAGAGCTTGACCAAATCAAAGGCCACCTTGCGCACCGCTTTGCGGGCGCGGGCCTTGGTCTTGGCCCAAGCGGCACCGCCCATCTTGTTGAGCTGGGGCGGTGCATCACTGCTGGCCCTGAAGCGGCCCAAGCTGCCCAGCTGGTCGGCCGCCACCCGCAGCAAACCGTCGAGGTACTGCACCACCAGGTAGTCGCGGGCGTCGCCGCTGATGGCCAGCTTTTCCATCTTCAAAAAGCGACCAATGCCGTGGTTGCGGTGCACCACGAAATCCCCGGGCCGCATGCGATTGGGATCCACCGTGCGGCTGGCCGCGCGGCGGCGGCGGCGCACGTAACCGCTGGCGGTGAGGTTTTGCTGGCCGAAGAATTCCCGGTCGGTGATCAGCGCCAAGCGCCAAGCGGGCAACTGCAGCCCCTCCAACTCGGCAGTGCCCTTGGTCTTGAGCGCCACCGGTGTGTTCTGCTCCAGCAACCGCTCAATGGCGGGTTGATCACCGGGGTTGGGAACAAAGCGGGTGATGCAGTCGTGCTCTTCCAGCAACGCCACTGCGCGGGAGGGCTGGGCTGAGAGCAACCAAACGCGGGTTTTCTCGCGCTGGAAATCCTTGATCAGACCGGCCAACTTGCCGAACTGATTGGGGTAGGCGGGCACCGCCCGGCTGTTCAAATCAAAGCTGTTGGGGTGCTGATCGGTTTCAGCCAATTCCGCCAGATCAAAGCCAGCGAATGCCTCCAAGGCTTCAATCGTTTCGCTGATCGGCCGATGCAGTGTTGGCGCCAGCAAGCCCTCCACCTCATCGCCGTGGTGCTGCTCGGCGTGATCAAACCACTGCTGGCCATGGGCCATGGCCTGGCGGCGCTCATCGAGCACCACCAAGGTGTGCTCAGGCAAGTAATCCAATAAAGATGAGGGCTGCTGCCAAGCCAGTCCCATCAGGCGCCGCATGCCCTCGGGGGTATCGCCGGCCAGCAGCTGCTCCATGGCCTCGGCGTTGAGCAGTTGATCCAGCTGATCGGGCAGGTTGGCCCTCAGCGCATCCGCCACCAAAGGCCCATAGCCGGTGGGCGTGATCCGCACCAGATCAACGGCATCGAGGGAGCGCTGGGTGGCGGGGTCAAACTCCCGCAACTTCTCGAGGTCTTCACCGAAGAACTCCAGTCGCACCGGCAGCTCAGCGCTGACCGGAAACAAATCAACGATGTCGCCGCGGCGGCTCCAGCTGCCCTCCTGCTCAATGGTGGAGACCCGCTCGTAGCCCAAGCGGGCAAGGCTGGCGGCCAGCTCCTCCAGGTCGATGCTGGTGCCTTTGCGCAAGGTGAGGCACTGGTCAGCCAGCACCGCCGGTGGTGGCAAGTGGGGCTGCAGGGCCCGCTCAGTGGCCACGATCACCCCTTGCCAGCCTTCGCCCTGCTCATCCACCAATTCGCTGAGCACCTGCAATTGCCCCCAGGTGATCTCGCTGGTGGGATCAAAGGCTTCGTAAGGCGAGCCCTCGCTGGTGGGATAAAGCTGCGTGGTGGGCCAGCCCATCAACTCCAGCAGGGCCGCCCAGCGGCCGGCCTCTTCCAGGGTGGGCACCACCACCAGCAAAGGAGCGCCCTCGCAGCGGGCCATGGCGGAGGCCAACAGCGCCCGGGCCCCGCGACTGGCCCCTTGCAGGCGCAGGCGATCAGGGCGGCGTGAGCGTTCCAGCACCTCGCCGGTGAGGGGCACCTGCTGCAGCTGGCGCACCAAAGCGGTGAGGGGCATACACGCGGGAAGAAAGCAGTTGCCGATCCTCGCTTACAGG
>JAAXIH010000222.1 GCA_012270465.1 Synechococcus sp. | reverse complement strand
CCCCAGAAGCGGCGATTGCCCACCACGGCCGCAAGCTCTACGGCGTTCAGTTCCACCCAGAGGTGGTGCACTCCACCTGCGGCATGGCCCTGATCCGCAATTTCATCTACCACGTGTGTGGTTGTGAGCCGGATTGGACCACCGAGGCTTTCATCGATGAAGCCATTGCCGATGTGCGCGCCCGGGTGGGTAGCAAGCGCGTGCTGCTGGCCCTCTCCGGTGGCGTGGACTCCTCAACCTTGGCCTTTTTGCTGCACAAGGCCATCGGTGATCAGCTCACCTGCATGTTCATCGACCAGGGCTTCATGCGCAAAGGCGAGCCCGAGTTTTTGGTCGAGTTCTTCGACAAGCGTTTCCACATCAATGTGGAGTACATCAATGCCCGTGAGCGCTTCATCAACAAGCTCGCTGGCATTACCGACCCCGAGCAAAAGCGCCGCATCATCGGCACCGAATTCATCCGCGTGTTTGAAGAGGAGAGCAAGCGGCTTGGGCCCTTTGACTACCTCGCCCAGGGCACGCTCTATCCCGATGTGATTGAGAGCGCTGGCACCAACGTCGACCCCAAGACCGGCGAGCGTGTTGCGGTGAAGATCAAGAGCCACCACAACGTGGGTGGTTTGCCCAAGGACCTTCAGTTCAAGTTGGTGGAGCCCCTGCGTCGTCTGTTCAAAGACGAGGTGCGCAAAGTGGGTCGTAGCCTTGGCTTGCCTGAGGAGATCGTCCGGCGGCCCCCCTTCCCTGGGCCAGGCCTAGCGATCCGGATTCTTGGTGAGGTGAGCGAAGAGAAGCTCGACATCCTGCGCGATGCCGATCTGATCGTGCGCGAAGAGGTGCGCGATGCCGGCCTGTATCACGACATTTGGCAGGCGTTTGCTGTGCTGTTGCCGGTGCGCAGCGTTGGCGTGATGGGAGATAAGCGCACCTATGCCTACCCAATCGTGCTGCGTTGCGTGGGTAGTGAAGACGGCATGACCGCCGATTGGTCGCGATTGCCTTACGACCTGATGGAGCGCATCTCCAATCGAATCGTCAATGAGGTGAATGGCGTGAACCGCGTTGTTTATGACATCACCAGTAAGCCCCCAGGAACGATCGAGTGGGAGTGATTCCGTTGGTTTGAAGGCTTGCCCGGTGGTCGTGATCACCGGGACTTAGCGGTGGCGTCTGGCGCGACAGCTTGGGTGGCCCACTTAGAGAGTGCGGCGCTTGTCAAGCCTGGTTTCGCCTTGCCGGCGCCGATACCATCGGACACCGACCGACGTGTTGTGGCCAGCTCAGCGCCTCTCCAGCAAAACCCGCAGCTGCAACGGCGGTTGCAACAGGACAGCATCGAGCTCGCCGGTAAGACGATTTACCTCAACCCCTTCTTGTATTGGCGGCGCTTTGATGCCAATACCGACCGTTGGTTGCGCGAGCCCGGTCAACTCAATGAGGACCAGATCACCACGAATCGTTTGCGCTTCTATCCCGAGGTGGTGTGGGACAGCCTGAGCGATGAGGAGCGCGCCATCAAAGATGGCTCCGTGGAGATGTTCCTCAAGAGCCTTGAGCTGATCAGCACCTTCAACCCGGAGCTCACCGCCGGCCAGCTGCTGGAGCTCGAGCGCAAGATGGCGGTCACCAAGAAGAAGGCCTTCGAGCACTGGGTCGGTAAGTCTCTGCGCCGCCGCAGCCAGGAGGAAAAAGCCGAGAAGCGGCGTTTCAGCCGTCAGCGTTGGGTGCGCGAGTGGCAGGAATGGTTAGCTGATCCCACCACCGGACGTGCGTTGCTGCCGGTGACTGGACTCATCCTCACCGCTGGTTTTCTGGGTTGGCATCTGGGTTCCCAGCAGTTTTGCCGTGAGTTGATTCTTCAACCTGGGGTTCAAAGAAGCCGCTAAAACCGCCAGAGCGTGGCAGCCTGGAACTAATTCCTCTGGCTGATGGCTGAACCTTCCACCAATCCTTGGCTCAGCCTTGGCATGCAGTTGATGGACGTTGCTCGCCAGAAGTTGGCAACGCCTGCTGAGCCGGTGGTTCCCGTTGAGGTGACGGTGGAAGATCCTGATGAGCCCGCCAGTGTGGAGGCGCTGCAGGAGCGCTTGATGGCGATGGCGGCGCGGTTGCAGCAACTGGAGGCCAAGCTGCTGCCATGAGCCTCGGTTTCTCTCGCCGTGATGCCCGCTTCTGCGGCATGGGTCAGCAACCCGGCGTGATCCTGCTGGTGCTGTTGATGTTCTTCAGCGCCATTGGCATGCGCCTGGTGTGGATGCAATTGGTCCATGGCGCTGAGAACCGCGTGGCTGCTGATGAAAACCGCATCCGTTTGATGCCGCGCTCGCCCATCCGTGGGCGTTTGCTGGACCGCAAAGGACGTGTGCTGGCCAGCAGCAAACTCACCTACACCCTCTTCATCGAGCCTCGCTTGGTCACCGATGAGCAATGGCCGGCCTTGCGGGATCGCTTGGCTGGCTTGATGCAGCTGGATCCCCAGGGCCTGGATCAAGCCCGGGAGCGCGGTACGGGCAAAGACGGCTACCGGATTCCGTTGGTGAATGGTCTGCAGCCGGAGCAGGTGCTGCGTTTTCAAGAGCAGAACCTGGATCTGCCTGGCGCCAGCGTGGATATGGACATCCTGCGCTTCTACCCCCACGGGATGTTGGCGTCCCACACCTTGGGCTACACCCAGCCGATCACCGAGGACGAATACGAGGTTTTGATCGATAAGGGCTACAAGATCCGCGACCGGATTGGTCGTATCGGTGTGGAAGCGGCCTACGAAAGCCACCTGCGCGGCAAATGGGGCGGCCAGATGTTGGAGGTGAACGCCAATGGCGAAGTGCAGCGCTACCTGGGTGATCGCCCTTCCAAGGCCGGAAAAGATCTCACGCTGACGATCGACTTGGATCTGCAACGGGCCGCGGAGAAGGCTTTAGCTGACAAGCGCGGTGGCGCCATCGTCGCCATGAACCCCACCACCGGGGCGATTTTGGCGATGGCCAGCAAGCCCAATTTCGACCCCAACTTTTTCTCCAAGCTGATCACCACGCAGCAGGAATACGACGCCCTGTTTCAGTCGCCCAGTAAGCCGCTCTTCAGCCGGGCGATGAATGCCTACAACCCAGGCAGTACCTGGAAGGTGGTGACCGGCATGGCCGGCATGGAATCCGGGAAATATCCAGCTGGCACCAAATTGCAGACCATGGGCTGCATCACCTACGGCGGCCACTGCTTCCCGGATCACAACGGCGCCGGTTTTGGCACCATCGGCTACGAAGATGCGCTGCGCTTTTCCAGCAACACCTTCTTCTACCAAGTGGGTGTGGGCGTGGGCTCCCGTGAGCTCTACAAAGCAGCCAAGCTCTTGGGTTTTGATGGCCCCAGCGGAGTTGAGATCGGCTACGAGGAGAGCTACGGCTTAGTTGGTAATGAAGATTGGGCCAATGAGGGTCGCGGCTGGGCCGAACCCGGAACCACTCCCTGGATTCCAGAAGACATGGCTTCAGCCTCCATCGGCCAGTCGATCGTGGAGATCACACCCTTGCAGTTGGCCCGCGCCTACAGCGTGTTCGCCAATGGCGGTTACTTGGTGACGCCTCACCTGGCCGATCAAGGTCAGGATTGGACGGCGCCGCCGTTGCGCACCAAGGTGGACATGAAGCCCAGCACCCTGGAAACCATTCGCGCTGGCCTGCGCAAGGTGGTGGCTGATGGCACGGGGTATGGCCTCAATGACCCTGCTCTTCCCCCTGGGGCTGGCAAAACCGGAACCGCAGAAGACAGCCAACGGGGAGGCCCGGACCATGCCTGGTTTGGTTGTTTCTCTCCCTACGACAACCCTGAAATCGTGGTGGCTGCCTTTGCGCAGAACACCCCAGGTGGTGGTTCGGTGCATGCCCTACCGATGGCCAAAAAAGTGCTCTTGGCCTGGCATTCGCAGAAATC
>JAAXIH010000092.1 GCA_012270465.1 Synechococcus sp. | reverse complement strand
GTGGCTCTGTCCATCGTTCAGGCCCGTGTGGTTGGTCTGGCTCACTTCTCAGTGGGTTATGTCCTCACCTACGCCGCCTTCTTGATCGCTTCGACCTCCGGCAAGTTCGGTTGATCCAACGATCAATGGGTTGATTTCACTTCGACGTTCCACTGACCCCCGCTTCGGCGGGGGTTTTTTTATGGCTGTGTGTCACCGCTTTCGGCCACAAAAAAAGCTCCCCTTGTGGGGAGCTGCAGCTGCTGGCCTGCTGGGGCGTTAGCTGCGCGCTAGGCACTCCAGATCAGAGCTGTGCTCAGCGATCAGCTTGGCGGCCAGTTCGCTGGTCAGCATGTCGGCGGCAGCTTGAGGGCTGAGGCCTTGGCCGATCAGGCGGCGATGCAACACCGCCGCGGCGGCCCGCAGGGTCGACTCTTCAAACTTGAGCGTGGGGGGGATTTCGGTGAGGGCTTTCATGCCGGCAGACCGATGGGATATCGCCCCAGAATCCTGACCACACAATCGGCGGTGCAATCCGCTCTTAACCAAGTTTTTGTGTCCGCTTCATCTCCCAGCTTTTGACGATCTCGTAAACCACGGGCAACACCAACAGGCTCAGGGCTGTTGAAGCCAATAGGCCGCTGAAGGCAACCGTGCCGATGCTGATGCTGCGCGCGGCTCCAGCACCTGTGGCCAGCACCAGCGGCAAGAAGCCAGCCAGCGAAGACACCCCGGTTAGCAGGATGGGCCGCAGCCGCAAGCTGGCCGCCTCTCGGATGGCAGCGGCCACGGCAACGCCGCGTTTGACCCGTTGGTTGGCAAATTCGACGATCAAGATGCCGTTTTTTGCTGCCAGGCTGATCAACACCAGGATCCCCACCTGGCCATAGACATCGAGAAACAGGCCGCGTGTGGCCAGACCCAGCACGACCCCAAGCAGGGCCAAAGGCACCGTGATCAAGATGATCACTGGATCGATGGCACTTTCATAGAGGGCAGCCAGCAGCAGATAGACCACCAGCAGCCCGAGGCCAAACAATTTCCAGGTGCCGCCGCCGGCCCGTTGTTCCTCCAGGCTCAAGCCTGTGAATTGCAGCTCGGTGATCGGGCTGTTGCGTTGTTGCTGCACCCGCTCGAGGGTGGCCATCGCCTGGCCGCTACTGACGCCCCGTTTGGCTTGAGCGCGGATGCTGATGGCGCGGCTGAGTTCGCTGTGATTGATGCTGGTGGGCCCGGTGGTTGGCTCCAGCCGCACCAAGTTGCTCAACGGGATCAGCGTTCCATCGCGATTGCGCACCAGCAGGCGCAGCACATCGGCTGGGCTGCTGCGATCACCTCCCTGCAGCTGCACGATCACACGCCGAACGCGGGCATCGCTGAAGGTGTCGTTGACGTAGGTGCTGCCAAAGCTGTCGCCAATCACCGCCACCACCTCCTCCAAGCTGACGCCAACGGCGGCCAGTTGTTGGCGATCGGGTATCACCTCCAGCGAGGGGGCATTGGCGCTGAAGCGGGTGCCAACCCGTTCAAACCGTCCGCTGGCCATGGCCGCAGCGATGAAGTCGTCGGCTTCATCGCCGAATTGCTGCAGGCTCAAGCGCCCACCACTGACATCCAGCAGGTTGAGGCTGATGCCTCCTTCTGAGCCAAACCCACGCACGGGTTGCGGTTGGCTCAAGATCACGCGGCCATCACCGGCCATGGCCTGCTGCAGTGCTGGATTCAAGCGCTCCACCACATCGCTGGTGCTGGTTGAGCGCTGGTTGAGCGGCTTGAGCCTGAGAAAAAAGATGCCTTTGTTGGGGGCGCTATCGCCAAAGGAGCGGCCCGCATAAAAGTTGCCGTAGCGAACCAAGGGTTCGCTGGCGACCGCTTGCTGCACCCGTTCCATGGCGTTTTGAGTGCGCTCCAGCGAGGCCCCTTCCGGCAGCACCACAACACCGCGGATCTGGCCGCCATCTTCTTGGGGGACAAAGCCGGTGGGTAGCGCCCGCAGCCCGATGGCGGTGATCAATAGCCCAGCTCCCAACAGGCTCAACACCAGGCGCCGGCGTCTCAGCGTTCGCTCCAGCAGGTGTTGGTAGGGCTGCTGCAGGGCATCGAGCCATTGCGAGCTTCTTGATAGCCAGCGCTGGAGACGTTCCGCTTGCTTTGGCGCAGGGCCAAACGAGCGGCCGAGCAACACCGCAGAGGCCACCGGCGTAAAGCTCAAAGCATTGATGGTGGAGAACAGGATCGTGCTGCTGATGACAACGGCCAGGGGTTGATACAGCCGACCGAGCGATCCCGGCATCACCAGCACCGGCAGAAACACCACAATCAGCACCAGTGAGGTGGCAATCACCGCTCCACTGAGCTCATTCATGGCTTCGCGGGCGGCGCGGAAGGGTGGGGCTCCGCCACTGATCCGCCGGCCAATGTCTTCGCTGACGACGATGGCGTCATCCACCACCACTCCAGTTGCCAGCACAAGGCCAAACAGGGTGAAGGCATTGAGGGTGCCGCCGCTCAGCTTCAGCACCGTGAAGCTCCCCACCAGAGCCACGGGGATGGCTACCGCTGTGATCAGTGCCAAGCGCCAGTTGCCGAGCCCCAGTAGCAGCACCGCAAACACCAGCAGCACGGCATCACGCAGGGCGGCAATCGCCTGGTTGATGCTCTCTTGCACGTTGCTGGCGTAATCAACAATCGTTTCCACCTCCAGCCCAGGTGGGAAGTCGAGGCTGGCTTGATTCAGCTGCTCCTCCACCGAGCGGCTCACGGCCAAGGCATTGCTGCCATCGCGCTGATAGATCCCTACCGCCACGGCGGCCTGGCCATCGAGATTGCGAGCGATCGAGCCATAACGCTCCTCGCCAAGGCTCACGGTGCCGAGATCCTGCAGTCGCACGCTGTTGCCGCCGCCCAACGGTTTGACGATCAGGTTCTCCAGCTCCTGTTGGCTGCGCAGCCTCCCTTCCATCCGCAAGGGCAGGGTGTATTGCTGGCCTTCGGGGGCTGGGGCATCGCCCACCTGGCCGAGGGCCGCCAGCACGTTCTCCCGCCGCAGGGCAGTTTTGACATCCTCAATCGTGAGTTCAAAACGGCTGAGCTGGGTGGCATCCAGCCACAGGCGGTAGGCCAAATCGCTGCTGCCAAACAACACCACATCGCCAACGCCATTGATGCGCAGCAGCGGCTCGCGCACCTGCCGGTCCACCCAGCTGCTGATGAAGGCGCGCGAGTAGGTGTTGGTGTTGTCGCTGAAGCTCAGCACCATCAACAGGTCGCTGCTGCTGCGCCTCACCCGCAGACCCTGACGGCTCACTGGTTGCGGCAACTGCCGGCTGATTAACGAGGCCTCGTTTTGAACATTGATTTGATCCAGCTCGCCCTGGTTGCCGCGAAAGCTGAGCTGCACCCGGGCGCCGTTGGCACTGCTGCTGGAGGTGATGGTTTCCAGGCGCTCCAGGCTGTTGAGCTGCCGCTCCATCAAGTTGGTGACGCCTTGCTCCACCACTTCGGCGCTGGCGCCGGGGTAGTTGGCGCTCACGCTCACCCGACTGGGAGCGATTGGCGGCAAATTTTCGACATCGAGGTTGGCCAGGCTCAGCAGGCCCGCCAACAGGATTAAGACACTGACCACCAGGGTGAGCAGCGGTCGTTTGAGAAACGGATCGCTGACCGACATCGACCGCTGGTATGGCCCCTGATGTGGGGGATCTTGCCATTAAAAAAGCCCCCGCCGAGGCGAGGGCTTGGGGAAGTCAGAGAAAGCGGTTGGCCTCAGCCAACGCTCCAAACGCCACCGGCGATATCCAGCAGGGTGCTGACGTGCAGGGTGCCGCAGAGGAACCAAGCAAATACAGCGCCGCCGCAGCCACCGAGCCAGAAGCCGCTGGTGAAGTCAGCCCAACCGGTGCGGGTGAACAAATCAGCGGGAGGGTTGTCGATGGTCACATCCGCCATGGGGATGTGGGGCTGTTTGCCGGGCTGGTTGTAGAGCAGGAACAGCAGG